>JBDIAP010000212.1:0-5207 GCA_039812485.1 Kineosphaera sp. | reverse complement strand
CGGCGTAGAGCACGCATCCCTGCCACGCGATCGGGAGCTTGGCGGTCGCCGCGAGGCGGGCCATCATCGAGGTCGTCGGCACGACCCGGTTCGGGGCGTCGCGCATGAGCAGCCACGCGACCACGGCATACACGGCCAGCACCGCGGCGGTGATGAGGAACGGGGCCTTCTCGCCGACGCCGTTGAAGAGCTTGACCGTCGTCAACGCGCTGATGGCCGTGCCGCCCATGCCCGCCCCGAAGATGCCGACGGCCAGCCCGCGGCGCTCGGGCGGGAACCAGGCGTTGACGAACGGCACGCCCACGGCGAAGGCGGTGCCGCCGATGCCGAGGAAGAAGCCGCCGATGAGGATCAACGCGTAGCTGTGCAGGGCCACGAAGCCGAGGAACAGCACCGGGATGATCGTCAGCGCCGAGACGAGCGGCATCATGATCCGGCCGCCGTAGCGGTCCGTCAGCGCTCCGACCGGGATCCGGCCGATGCTGCCCACGACGACCGGGACGGCCACCATGAGGGCCACGTCCGACTCGCTGAGGGGGCCCAGCGACCCGTTCTTCTGGAAGAGCGGCCCGAGCGGGCTGATGAGCGCCCAGGCCCAGAAGTTCACGGCGAAGCCGATCGTGGCCAGGGCCAGCATCAGCATGGGGCTGGTGGATCGATCAGCGGGCGGTCGCGTCTGAGTGCTCATATCCGTGCTCCACGTGTCGTGAGTCTGCTTGACGAGGACTGTTCCGGGTCAATATCGCAAACTTCGGGCTCCACCCGAGGACTGACGTGCCTGCGATTTCGGGTGATTCGTCCCCGCGGACCGCTGGGTGCGCTCAGCCCCGCAGCATGACCTCGCCGTCGGCGACGAGCTCGGCGGGTCCGGACAGCTCGACCTCACCGCCGGGCAGCGCGGACACGTGCAGTGTGCCGCCGGGCACGTCGACGCGCCACCGCTCGTGCTCGGCGGGCTCGCCGCTCCACAGCATGAGGGCCAGGGCGGCGGCGGCCGCGCCGGTGCCGCACGAGCGGGTCTCGCCCACCCCGCGCTCGTGCACCCGCATGCGCAGGTGGCCCGGCGCCAGTGGTTGGGCGAACTCGACGTTCGCCCCGTCCGGCGGCACGGGGTTGAGCTCGGGAGCGACGCTCAGGTCGAGGTCGCTCAAAGCGAAGCTCTCGGGCAGGGCGACGACCGCGTGCGGGTTGCCGAGGTCCAGCGAGAGGGCGGGCAGCGGATCGAGCCCCCGGGCGGCGACGAGGGTGTCGTAGCCCCGGTCACGCAGCTGCTCGCGGTGCGGCACGCGCCACGGGCCGAGGTTGGTGGCGAAGCCCTCGTCGGTGACCCGCACCCGCTTGGCGCCCGCGCGGGTGGCGATGGTGAACTCCGGCTCACGCACGAGACCGGCGCGTCGAAGGTAGGCCGCGAAAACGCGAGTGCCGTTGCCGCACATCTGCGCCGGCGACCCGTCGGCGTTGCGGTAGTCCATGAACCACTCCGCGCCCGCAGCGAGCGCGAGCACATCGGGCTCGTCGCTGTAGCGGGTGGGGACGACTCGGATGACCCCGTCGCCGCCGATGCCGGCGCGGCGGTCGGCCAGCGCTCGGACCTGCGCGACGCCGAGGTCGAGCTCGCCGTGCAGGTCGGGCAGCAACACGAAGTCGTTCTCGGTGCCGTGGCCCTTGGTGAAAGGCCACCGTCGTTGCGCACTCACGCGGTCCATTCTCCTCTCTGCTCGAGGGCGTCCCGGACGACGTCCAAAGCCCGGTCCGCCAGCGTCTCGGCGCTCGCGGATGCGGCGGCGTCGACGTCCAGCCAGTGGATGCGCTGGTCGGCACGCAGCCACGACTCCTGCCGACGCACGAGCCGGCGGGTGGCGGCGGTGGTGGCGGCGATCGCCTCCGCCTGCGTCAGCGTGCCGGCGAGCTGGTCGAGCGCTTGGGCGTAGCCCACCGCCCGCGAGGCCGTCCGGGTCGATGCGAGGCCGAGGTCGGCGAGGCCGGCCACCTCCTCCAACAGGCCGTCATGCCACATGCGCCGGGTGCGGGCCTCGATGCGCGCGTCGATGTCGGGGCGCGGCACGCGCAGCCCGATGACCACGGTCGGCACGGCATACCGGCCGGTGGGGAGGGTGGCCGAGAACGGTCTGCCGGTCAGCTCGACGACCTCGAGGGCCCGCACGATGCGGCGGGCGTTGCGGGGTTCGATGGCGGCGGCGGCCGCCGGGTCGAGCCGGGTCAGCTCGGCGCGCAGCGCGTCGAGGCCCTGGTCGGCGAGCCGGGACTCCCACCGCGCCCGCACCCGCGGGTCGGTCGGCGGGATGTCGAGCTCATCCAGGGCAGCGCGCACATAGAGGCCCGAGCCGCCGACGAGCAGCGGCTGCCGGCCCCGGCCGGCGATGGCGGCGAGGTCCGCGCGGGCGTGGCGCTGATAGGCGGCGACGGAGGCGTCCTGCTCGATGTCGAGCACGTCGAGTTGGTGATGCGGGATGCCGCGACGCTCGTGTGACGGGACCTTGGCGGTGCCGATGTCCATGCCGCGATAGAGCTGGAACGCGTCGGCGCCGACGATTTCGCCGTCGAGGCGCTGCGCGAGGTCCAGGGCGAGGTCGCTCTTGCCCGACGCAGTGGGGCCGACGATCGCGAGGAGGGGGGGCTGCGCAGATCCGGACACAGGCGCCATTGTCTGTCACGCGGGCTGTCGGTCACGCGGGCTGTCGGTCACGCGGGCTGTCGGTCACGCGGGCGGCGCCAGGGAGGGTGGGCGTTTTCGGCCGCGGCAGATGGGTAACGTGCGCATGCCTGCTGGAGGCGCCGCCGGCAGGCATGCCGACTCCCCGAGCACAGGCGAGGGGATCACCGACTGCGAAGGAGATCGATCGATGAGCCAGTTCGACGGACTTGCCGAGAAGGCCAGCGAGCTGAACCAGCAGCACGGCGACAAGATCGAAGGAGCGTCCGACCAGGCTATCCAGCAGGGTGGGGACTTCGCCGACGAGAAGAGCGGCGGCACGTTCAGCGGTCAGGTCGACCAGGCCCAGCAGGCCGCCGACCAGCAGGTGGGCGACAACTCCCAGTGAGTCTGCCGCTCAGCCCACCTCGCTGAGCATCACCGGGTCCGCGCTCCGCACGGGGCCGGGCCCGGTGCCGTGTCCGGGCCCATGCCCGTGCCCAGCTCCGAGCCCAGGCGCGGGGCAGGCGAGGCGACCGGGGCGCCGATCCCCGGCATTCCCAGCCCGACCGGGGCGCTGACCGCGGGCTTGCCCGGCACCGGAGCGTCCTGCAATGCGGCCCAGGCGTCGCCGCCCGCAGTGCGTCGCATCACGAAATGGCCGCCCTGCGCGGCGGAATCGGCGACGAGATGATGCGGCGCGCCGTAGGTGATCTCGACCTCGACGGCGTCCCCGGGGCGCGGCCGCCGGTCGGCGGGTAGGTCGGGCGGGAGCGCGAAATGCACGAGCCGGTTGTCGCGGGCGCGGCCGCTCATGCGGGCGGTCTCGGCGTCCTTGCGGCCTTCGCCGGGGGCGACGAGCACCTCGACGCGGCGCCCCTCCTGGGCGCGGTTGCCCTCCCAGCTCAGGTGCTCCTGCAGCTCGATGAGCCGGTCGAAACGCTCCTGCACGACAGGCTTGGGCACCTGCTGCTCCATCGTCGCGGCGGGCGTGCCCGGGCGGATGGAGTATTGGAACGTGAACGCGCTCGCGAACCGGGCCTCGCGGACGACCCGAAGCGTCTCCTCGAAGTCGGCGTCGGTCTCGCCGGGGAAGCCCACGATGATGTCGGTCGTGATCGCGGCGTCCGGGATCTGCGCCCGGACGCCGTCGAGGATGCGCAGGAAGCGGTCCGAGCGGTAGGAGCGCCGCATCGCCTTGAGCACGCGGTCGGAGCCCGACTGCAACGGCATGTGCAGGCTCGGCATGACATTGGCTGTCCGGGCCATCGCCTCGACGACGTCGTCGGTGAACGCCGCGGGATGCGGGCTCGTGAACCGCACCCGCTCGAGGCCGTCGATGTCGCCGCAGGCGCGCAGCAGCTTGCCGAACGCGAGGCGGTCGCCGAATTCCACGCCGTAGCTGTTGACGTTCTGCCCGAGCAGCGTGATCTCGACGACGCCCTGCTCGACGAGAGCCCGGGCCTCGGCGAGGATGTCGCCGGGGCGGCGATCGGTCTCCTTGCCCCGCAGGCTCGGCACGATGCAGAACGTGCACGTGTTGTTGCAGCCCACCGAGATCGACACCCACGCGCTGTAGGCGGAGTCGCGCCGCGTCGGCAGCGTCGACGGAAACGCTTCGAGCGACTCGAGGATCTCGACCTGAGCCTCGCGGTTGTGACGGGCCCGGTCGAGGAGCGCCGGCAGCGAGCCGATGTTGTGCGTGCCGAAGACGACGTCGACCCACGGCGCGCGCTTGACGATCGCGTCGCGGTCCTTCTGGGCCATGCAGCCGCCCACGGCGATCTGCAGGTCGGGGTTGCGCAGCTTGGCGGGCCGCAGCTGGCCCAGGTTGCCGTAGAGCTTGTTGTCGGCGTTCTCCCGCACGGCGCACGTGTTGAAGACGACGACGTCGGCGACCGCGGGACGCTCCTGCGCCGGCACCCCGGCGATGTCGACATAGCCGGCGGTCTCGAGCAGCCCGGCCAGCCGCTCGCTGTCGTGCACGTTCATCTGGCACCCGTGGGTGCGCACGTCGTAGGTCCTCATCGCGCCCTCAGGGTAGACCGCCCCGCCCCTCCTCCCCAATCGCGACGAGGCGGCCTGGCCATCGCGACGAGACGGCCTGGGTGATGGGCCGTCGAGCCGCCCGTCTGTCGTCGCGGGCCTGCCGATGTGAGGATCGGGGCATGACTGTCGTCAAGATCAACGCCATCACCGTGCCGGCCGACAGCGCAGACGAGCTCGGCCGACGCTTCGCCGCCCGCGCGGGCGCCGTCGACGGGCAGCCGGGCTTCGAAGGCTTCGAACTGCTCCAGCCCACCGACGACCGCACGACATGGCTCGTCATCACCCGGTGGGCCGACGAAGCCTCCTTCGAGGCGTGGACCGCCGGTCAGGACTTCGCCAAGGCCCACGGCAGCGCCTCGGGTGTGCCCTCGAGTCAGGACCACGGTGGCGCAGGCACCTCCCAGCGCCCGGTCGGGATGAGCGCGGAGCTGTGGTCCTACACGGTCAGCACCTCCTCGAGCGGCCGACCGCAGGGTTAGCGCCTCACGCCTGTGACAGCGCGCGA
>JBDIAP010000211.1:0-5227 GCA_039812485.1 Kineosphaera sp. | reverse complement strand
GAGGAGGGCGCGCGGCGGCTCGCGACGCTGCGCGGCTGAGCGTCGGGCGCGCCGGCGCGGTGCCGTGCTGCAGGCGCCGGGGCAGCACGACCTGAGCCGGGGTGCGCCCCTCCCGCCTGGTTCGGCCAGGATGCGCACGCTGCGACCGACGGCGACGGCGGCGACGACGGCGGCGACGACGGCGACCGTGCTGTCGGCGAACTCGGACTTTGTCGCGTTGAGGGCGGTGTCGTCGGGGTCGTCGGGTTCGTCGCCGGGAGCCTTTCGCCCGGCAGCGTGACGTCGTGCCGTCCACAGGGGAGGTCGGGTGGTGCGACTGTCCACAGGGTCGACCGGGCGTCACGCCGTCGCCGCCCGCCGCGCGCTCACAGTGTGGCCATGGCACCCACGGTCATCGCCCCGCTCATCCCTCCGCTCCTGGCCCTCCTGGGCGTCCTTCCCGTCGGAGCAGGAGCGGCCGCGGGTGCCGCGGGGGCGACGGGCGCAGCCGCGTCGGCGGTGCGGACCGCGGTCGTCCTCCGTGACGTCGTGCGGGCGGTGCCGCGCCCCGGCTGGCAGCCGCCGCTGCGGGGCAATCCGACGATCGGGCGGGCGTTCGATCCACCCGCGCAGCGGTGGGGCCGCGGGCATCGCGGGGTCGACCTGCGGGCCGCGCCGGCATCGACGATCGTGGCCCCGGCCAACGGGGTCGTCGTCTTCGCCGGAAAAGTCGGCGGCAAGTCGGCGGTGTCGCTGCTGCACCCCAACGGGGTGCGCACCACCTACGAGCCGGTGCTCGCCTCGGTCAAGGTGGGTCAGCCGGTCGGGCGTGGCGCAGCGATCGGGCGGCTGCTGCCCGGGCACTGCCCGCCGCGATCGTGCCTGCACTGGGGCGCGCGCAAGGGTGGGCAGTACATCGACCCGCTGAGCCTGCTCAAGGAGTTGAGTCCCGTGCTGCTGCCGGTGCGGTGAGCGGGCGTGCGCGAGCGGGCGTGCGCGAGCGGGCGTGCGCGAGCGGCGAGTGGCGGCCCTCCCGACGGCGACTATCCCGGTGGGGGCTGCGGCCACGGCCAGGGCGTGCAGCCGTAGAGGCTCTTGGTCTGCTGCACCATGAGCGGCGCGGGACGGCCCGGGCCGGGGCAGGTGCGGTGCCCGTGGCCGAGGGCGTGCCCGACCTCGTGGTTGACCAGATAGGTGCGGTAGGCGGTGACGTCCGGGTAGGTGTCGGCGCCGTGCGCCCACCGGTTGACGTTGAGTAGCACGCGATCGCCGGCATGGCACGAGAGGCTGCCCATCGTGCGCAGGGGCAGACAGTTGCGGTCGACGTAGGCCGGGCTCGCGACGATGATCCGCACGTCCGCGCGCGCCCCGGCCGCCCGCTGCTGCGGGCTGACGTTGACGAAGTGCACACCGTCGACGCCCTCCCAGCCGCGGGTGTCGGTCAAGGCCTCCCGGACCTGACGGGCCAGATAGTCGGTCGGCACCGGCAGACCACCCTCGACCTCGACGGTGTAGCGGACGCGTCGGCCGGTGCGGTCGCTGTCCTGACCCGGCAGGGCCAGCACCTGCGTGCGGCCGGAGCCGGCGGTCGGGAAGACGGCGGTGATCGCGGGCGCGGCCACGCCCTGGCCGGCGCTCGACGCGTCCGTCGTCGCGGTGGCCGTGGCCTGCGGTGCCGCTGTGGGGTGCGAGGACGCAGCGGCCGTGGCGTCCGGCGCGGCGATCGACGAGGTCTCGCTCCAGGTGGACGTCGCCGCCGGGTCGCCGACCGCACCCGCCGGGCCGCCGACACACCGCGTGACGCCGTAGCCGAGGGCGGCGACGAGGACGATGACAGCGACCATGACCGCGGTGCGGCGACGACGCGTGATCATCCGGCGCCGGGCCGGGGTCACGAGACGGTGGGCGGGCTCGTCCCAGGCCGGCGGCACGGGTCGGCGGTCAGGCACGCGGATGCGCCTGCTCGTAGGAGCGGCGCAGCCGCTCGGTGGAGACGTGCGTATAGATCTGCGTCGTCGCCAGGCTCGCGTGGCCCAGCAGCTCCTGCACCGAGCGCAGGTCGGCGCCCCCGTCCAGGAGGTGCGTCGCGGCACTGTGGCGCAGGGCGTGCGGCCCGATGTCGGGCACCCCGGGCACCGCCCGGACCCGCTCGTGCACCAGCTGCCGCGCCTGCCGTGCCCCGAGCCGCCCCCCGCGGGCGCCCAGGAAAAGGGCGGGCCCGGAGCGCTCGGTGACCAGGATCGGCCTACCGGAGGCGAGCCAGTCGTCGACCGCACGCTGCGCGGGCAGTCCGTAGGGGACCGCGCGCTCCTTGTCGCCCTTGCCGGTGACGCGCGCGACGCGGCGGCCGGTGTCGAGGTCGTCGACGTCGAGGCCGACGAGCTCGGATACCCGCAGCCCGCAGGCGTAGAGCAGCTCCAAGACCGCACGATCGCGCACTCGCATCGCCATGCCCGCCGCATCCACGCCGTGCGCCGTGTCCGCTCTACCTGCCGTGTCCGATCTACCTGCCCTGTCCGATCTACCCGCCGCGTGCGCCCTGCCAGCCGCGTCCGAGCTGTGGGCCGCCGGCACCGATGCGACACCGCCCCGGATCTCCCCCGAGGTGCCGTGCTCGGCACGGGATGCCACCCGTCCGTCATCGAGCGCAACGACCCGCGCGACATCGTCGGCGCGCAGCACCGTCGGGAGGGTGCGCTGCCGCCGCGGGCTTGCCAGCCTGGCCGCGGGATCGCGCGGCAGCCGGCCGGTGTCGACCGCCCACCGGAAGAAGGTCCGCGCCGACGCCGCGCGTCGCGCGAGGCTGGAGCGAGCTGAGCCCCCGGCGGCGTGCGCGCCCAGCCACGCCCGCAGATCGCCGAGCTCGATCTGGTCGGGCGCGTGCCCGCGGTCGGCGGCGAAGTCCAGGGCCGCGGCGACGTCGCCGAGGTAGGCCCGCACCGTGTGTGGTGACCGGTTGCGTTCCAGCTGCAGGTGGCGCTCGTAGTCGGTGAGGAGCACCTCGATGGCGGCGGGCGCCGGGGTGTCCGCCTTGGGCTCCCCGTGCGCGCTCAGGTCGCCTCGCGGGGACTCGGCGCGGCGGCGGGTGGCGGACACTGTTCCACGCTCGCACCCGACCACGCCCGCAGCAAGCACCGACGCGCGACCAGCGACCTTCCCCGCGAAGACCGGGTTTCCAGCCCACAACACACGCCACAACACAGACCGCCGGCTCCAACCCCAACCATCGGCGCATCGACGGCGACCGCCGCACAGGACCCACCGACGGCCCAGCCCCGATCCGACGAGGCACCGACCTCACGGCATGACCCACCCTCCGTCGACGCGACGCGCGGCGCGACGGGCCCCGAGCCGGCCGAGCGACGCCTGCGCCGACGCCACGGAGATGCCGACGATGGCGGCCAGCTCCTCGACGCTGCGGGGTCGGGCGCACAGGGCGTCGTGCACGCGCCGGTCGCCGGGGTCGAGGTCGTCACCGGGCCGGGTCGGGCCGCGTCGGCGTGGGGCGGCATCCTGGCCCATGCGGCCGACGAGCTCGAGGATCTCGTCGGCGTCGGTGACGAGCACGGCCGTGCCGGCGCGGATGAGCTCGTGGCAGCCGGCCGATGCCGGCGACGTCACCGGCCCGGGCGTCGCCATGACGACCCGCAGATGCTCGGCCGCGGTGCCTGCCGTGTTGCGCGAGCCCGACCGCAGGCCGGCCTCGACGACGAGGGTCGCCGACGTCATCGTCGCGATGAGCCGATTGCGCAGGAGGAAGCGCTGCCGCATGGGAGCCGACCCGGGCGGCACCTCGCTGACCACGGCACCCGTGCCCGCGACGGCATCGAGGAGCGCCCGATGCGCGCTGGGATAGGCCCGCTCGACGCCGCACGCCAGCACGGCGACCGTCGGCCCGCCCGCGGCGAGCGCCCCGCGATGGGCTGCCGCGTCGATGCCGTAGGCGGCCCCGCTGACGACCGTGACACCACGATCGGTGAGGTCCGAGGCCAGCCGCGCCGCCAAGCGCTCCCCGTAGGAGGTCGCGGCCCGGGCCCCGACGACGGCGACGCTCGAGCGACACAGCGCCGCCAGGTCGGCAGGCCCCCGCACCCACAGGCAGTGCGGCGGCGCGGCGAGGTCATCGAGCCCGCTGGGCCAGTCGGCGTCGCCCGGCACGATGACGCGGGCCCCGACTCGGGCCGCGTTGTCCAGGTCCTGTTCGACGCAGAGCCGCTCGAGTCGCGGCCGGAACCGGTCGAGCGCCGACTCGCCGCGAGTCCGAAGCGCGGCGAGGGCCGCGACCGGCCCGAGCGCGCCGACCAGGCGGGCCGCGACCTCGTCGCCGGGCTCGGCCAGCCGACTCCATGCGGCGCGCGCAGACACGGTCTCCTCCCTCGTCGCGGTCGCGGCCAGGTCGAGGGCTTGCTGTGTCGCTCGTGGGTGTGCTGCCGCCGCGGTGGCTCGCGCGGTTGTCGCCCGGGGGGCTCGCGAGGTCGACGCGCTCCTCGACCCCGTGCCACATGCCTCACTCGACCCCATGACCGACCCCGTGCTCGACGCCTCAGTCGACCCCATGGCCGGACCCGTGCTCGACGCCCTACTCGACCCCTCGCTCGACGCTGTGCTCGACCCCGTCGTCGCGCTCATGCCGCCGTCACGTCCTGTCCGCGCAGCGCCAGAGCGGTGCCGATGTCGTCTCGGGTCGGGCCGTCGTGGCCGCCGCGCAAGTCGTGCACGCTCCACGCGACGCGCAACACCCTGTCGTAGCCACGCAGCGTCAACGTCCCGGCGTCGAGCTCGCGGTCGAGGTCGACCGTCGCCGCTCGCGGCGGACGCAGCCCGGCCGAGCGCAGCCGCGGCCCCGGAACCTGAGCGTTGAGCCGCCACGGCGTGTCGGCCCACCGGCGCGCCTGCACCTGCCGCGCCTGGGCGACCCGCTGCGCGACGACCGCCGACGAATCACCCCTGGGCAGCGCGAGATCCGAGAGCCGCACGGCGTCGACGCAGACCCGCAGGTCGACCCGGTCGAGCAGCGGACCGCCGAGCTTGGCGAGGTAGTCGCGCTTCGATCGCGGCGGGCATCGGCACAACAGCCCCTTGCCGATCGCCAGCCCGCACGGGCAGGGGTTGGCGGCGAGCACGAGCAGGAAGCGCGCCGGGTATCGCACCGAGCCGCGCGCCCGCGCGACCGTCACCTCCCCCGACTCCAGCGGCTGTCGCAGCGACTGCAGCACGGTGCGTCTGAACTCCGGCGCCTCGTCGAGGA
>JBDIAP010000210.1:0-5400 GCA_039812485.1 Kineosphaera sp. | reverse complement strand
CTTCGTCGAGGCCATGGCCCGCCGCGTCGACGGCCGCGTCGTGGCGCCGGATCTTGACGACCTCGGCGCCGCCGTCGTCGACAGCTACCTCACGGGGCGGCGGCCCGACACGCTGCTGTGAGCGTGGGGTGGTGAGAGTTCGTTCTGAGAGTTCGGGGCAGGTGGATTCACGAGCCGCGGGAGGCTGCCGGTGAGCGGCAGCGGGGTGAGGCCGGCGACGTCGCCGTGGGATCGCCTCACGGCACGATGAACAGCCCGCTGCCGGCGACGACCTGCGGACTCGCGACGATGATCGGGGCCGGGAACTTCTTGTGGTTCGTCACGACGATCGGGGTCGCCAACTGGTAGCCCGCGCCCTCGATGATCTCGGGGTCGAAGGTGATGAGCGGCGTGCCGACCTCGACGCGATCGCCCTTCGTGACGTGCGCCTCGAAGCCCTCGCCCTTGAGCTGGACCGTGTCGATGCCGATGTGGATGAGCACCTCGACACCCGTGTCGGCCCTGATGCCGACGGCATGCTTGGTGCGGAAGAGCAGGACCACTTCGCCGTCGACCGGGCTCATGGCCGTCGTCGTGCTCGGGCGCACCGCGATGCCGGGACCGACCATGGCCTGCGCAAACGCCGGATCCTCGACGAGCGAGAGGTCGATCGCCTCACCGTCGAACGGGGAGCGCACGACGGTGACCGCCCGTGGCGGCTCCGGTTCGTCCATAGCTGGCGACGATACCGGCGGCGTCACCGTCGCCGCCGGTGTTCCCGAGGGCGTGTCACCGTCGGCGGCCCCCGGATGCGCGGCGGCGGCACCTGCCGGCACCTCGTCGGTATGGTCCGCGGCCGACGGCGGGGGCTGGTGCAGGTAGGTGCGCACGGCGTTGGCCACGGTCGTCACCTGGGGGCCGTAGACGATCTGCACGCCGCGGCCCGACGCCATGACGCCTGACGCGCCGGTCGTGCGCAGCACGTCCTGGTCGACGAGGGCGGCGTCCTTGACCTCGGTGCGCAGCCGCGTGATGCAGTTGTCGATGTCGCTGATGTTGTCGGCGCCGCCCAGGCCACGCACGATGGTCTCGGCGAGGGCCGTGTCACGGGCGCCGGCGGGCGGTGCCACCGCAGGGGCGGCAACGGCTGGTGCGCCTGCCCCGCCTGAGCCCGCCCGGTCCGCGCCCGGCGCGCCGGCGCCGGCGGTCCGCGTCTCGCCGGGCGCCGCGACGGCCTCCTGCGTCGGGTCCGGGCCGCCCGACGTGTCGCGCCCCAGCTTGCGGTCGAGGTCGGCGCGGCCGAACAACCGCACCTCGGTCGCGTCGTCCACGCGGCCCGGCGTCCGCAGATCGCGCACCGAGATGAGGATGCGAAACAGCACGTAATACACGACGAAATAGACGACCCCGACGATCGGGATCCACACCCAGCTCGTCTTGTCGTTGCCCTGCATGATGCCGAAGAGGGTGAGGTCGATGAGCCCGCCGGAAAACGTCATACCCACCCCGACGCCGAGCATGTCCATCACCATGAACGCGAGCCCAGCCAGCACGGCGTGAATGATGTAGAGCACCGGCGCGACGAAAAGAAAGGTGAACTCGATCGGCTCGGTGACCCCGGTGACCATCGACGTCAACGCGGCCGAGAGCAACAGCGCTCCGGCGACGTGCCGCTTCTGCGGGAGTGCCGTGTGATACATCGCGAGCGCCGCGCCGGGCAGCCCGAAGATCATGAACGGGAACTTGCCCGACATGAAGCGCGTGGCATCGACGTCGAAATGCGTGACGGAGGGGCAGGCGAGCTGCGCGAAGAAGATGTTCTGCGCGCCCTCGACGGTGTGCCCGCAGACCTGCAGGGTGCCGCCGACACTCGTCTGCCAGAACGGCAGGTAGAAGACGTGGTGCAGGCCGAACGGCATGAGCGCGCGCTCGATGAGACCGTAGGCGAACGTGCCGGCATAACCCGACGCGGTCACCAGGGCGCCGAGAGCATTGATGCCGACCTGCGCATAGGGCCACACATAGGCCATGACGATGCCGACGACGAAGAAGACGAGCGAGGAGATGATCGGCACGAAGCGCTCGCCGCCGAAAAAGCTGATGACCTGCGGAAAGCTGATGTTCTGGTAGGTGTTGTGCAGCGCCGCGACCCCGAGCCCCACGATGATGCCGCCGAAGACCCCCATCTGCAGGCTCGCGATGCCGACGGTGTTGGCGAAGGAGCCCGGAGGCAGGCACCCGGTGGTGTCGGCGCCGTGGGCGTAGGCCGATTCGCAAGCCGCCCGCACGGGTGGGGGAAAGCGAAAGGTCAACACCGCCCCGATCGAGGCGTGCATCACCAGGAAGGCGATCGCGCCGGACAGGGCGGCGACGGCCTTGTTCTGTCGCGCCATCGCCAAAGCCACCGCGATCGCGAAGATGAGCGGCAGGTTGGTGAAGATGATGCCGCCGGCGGCCTTCATCACCTGGAGCACGTCGTTGACGACGGTCCCCGGGCCCAGGACGCCCATGAGCCCGTAGTTGGTGAGCATCGTCTCGTCGGTGAACGAGCCGCTGATGCCGAGGAAGAGCCCGGCGACCGGCAGGACCGCGATCGGGAGCATGAACGCCCGCCCCACCCGCTGGAGAGTCGCGAACAGCTTGTCTCTCACGCCTGTCTCCGTCCGGGTCTCGCGGGCTGGACGCCGGCCGCCACGCGCTCCCGGCGGGCTCCCGTGGAGCCCGGTGCACGTGCCGCCGACGTCGCATTTTCCCACGGGAGGTGGTCTCGCAGGCGCGGGAGTCGAGGGGCCAACCGGTCGGGCTACGATCCGAGGACGCCGAAGTCCGCGCACGTCAGGGGTGGTCCATGAGCCGTTTCGCCGACGCCCTCGCCGGCCCCGCCCCGCTGCTGCTCGACGGCGGACTCGCCACCCAGCTGGAGGCCCGCGGCCACGACCTGTCGGATTCGCTGTGGTCGGCGCGTCTGCTGCTCGAGCGACCGCAGGAGGTGCGGGCGGCGCACGCCGACTTCTTCGCGGCCGGGGCGCAGGTGGCGATCACCGCGTCCTACCAGGTGAGCGAGACGGGGTTCGCCGCCGCCGGGCGCGATCGGCGCGAGGTCGCGGTGGCCCTGCGCCGCAGCGTCGAGCTGGCGCGCGAGGCGGCCGAGGCTGCGGGCGCGTCCGAGTGCGGCGGTGACGCCCCTGCGGGTGTCACCGACCCGGGCGGCGCAGCGCGTGGTCAGCGGCGGCGGTTCGTCGCGGCGAGCGTGGGTCCCTACGGCGCCTCGCTCGCGGACGGCTCGGAATATCGCGGCGACTACGGCCTGTCGGTCGCCCAGCTGCGCCGTTGGCACCGCCCCCGGCTGGAGGCGCTCGCCGCCGCCGGGCCGGACGTGCTCGCGCTGGAGACCGTGCCCTGCCTGGCCGAGGCCGAGGCGCTGCTCGCCGAGCTCGACGCGCTCGGCGTGCCCGCGTGGCTGTCGATGACCGCCGACGGCGACCGCACGCGCAGAGGCGAACCGCTGACGCAGGCCTACGCGATGGCCGCCGACGCGCCGTCGGTCGTCGCGGTCGGCGCCAACTGCTACGACCCCGCCGACACCGGGCGCGTGCTCGCGGCGGTCGCCGCCGCCGCCCCACGGCTGGCCGCGATCGCCTACCCCAACAGCGGCGAGGTGTGGGATGCCGGGGCGCGGCGCTGGGTCGGCGCGCCCACGATCGGCGCGGACGCCGCTCGCGAGTGGGTCGCGCAGGGGGCGCACCTCGTCGGCGGGTGCTGCCGCGTGACGCCCGATCTCATCGCCGCGATGGGCGCCGGCCTGCGCCGTTGAGCCAGGCGGTGGCGCCCGCGACCGGCGAGGGCCGGGGTTCGCGCCCACAGCCCGCGCCGCAGCACGCCACCTCAGCCACAACCCCAGCCACAACCCCAGCCCTCGGCCCCCGGGCACGGGCGGGCCGTGACGGGCTACGCCAGAGCCTTCTTCACCGCCGCGGCCACGCGGCCGCCGTCCGCGCGGCCGGCGACGGACTGCTGCGCGGCCTTCATGACCTGGCCCATCTGCTGCATGCCGGTGGCGCCGACGTCGGCGACGGCCTGGGCGGCGATGGCGGCCAGCTCGTCGTCGGACAGCTGCGCCGGCAGGTAGCCCTCGAGGATCGCCAACTCCGCGTTCTCCCGCTCGGCGAGCTCGGGGCGACCGGCGTCGGCGTAGGCGGCGGCCGACTCCTTGCGCTTCTTGGCCTCCTTCGCGAGCACGCGCAGCACCTCGTCGTCGTCGAGCTCGTGCGCCGTCGTGCCGGCGACCTGCGCGGTCTGGATGGCCGTCAGCGCCATGCGCAGCGTGCCGGAGCGCACCTGGTCGCGGGCGCGCATCGCGTCGTGCAGGTCGTGCTGGATCGTGTCCTTGAGGGTCATGGCCCCATCCTCCCAGGGCCGCCGGGCACGGCTCGCACGATCGGGCGCGGGCTCAGATGAGCGTGTAGCCGCCGTCGATGAGGATCGTCTGGCCCACGACATACCGGGAGTGCTCCCCGACCAGGTAGACGACCAGCTCGCCGAGCTCGTCGGGCTGCCCCATGCGGCCCATGGGGATGCGCGAGTTCCAGAACGCGGCCATCTGAGGCTGCTGCTCGGCGACGGTCTTGGTCATGTCCGAGGCGAAGTAGCCGGGCCCGATGGCGTTGACGCGGATGCCGTGCTCGAGCCACTCGACCGCCAGGCTCGCGGTGAGCATCGACACGGCGGCCTTGCTGGCGTTGTAGGCGGCCTGCTGCTGCGGCACGTTGACGATGTAGCCGGACATCGACGACACGTTGACGATCGCGCCCTCGGCGCCGGCGGCGATCGCGGCCCTGGCGAACTCCCGGCAGACGACGAACGTGCCGGTCACGTTGACGTCCATGAGCCGGCGCCACTGGTCGGCGGTCGTGCTCAGGGCCGGCTCGACCAGCGCGACGCCGGCGGCGTTGAGCAGGATGTGCGCGGTGCCGAGCTCGGCGCCGACCCGCGCGAACGCCGCCTGGACGGCACCCTCGTCGGTGACGTCGACGGGCACGGCGAGGGTCGGCCGCCCGGACTCGGCCGCGAGCCGCTGCGCGGAGGCGCCCAGCTCGGGGAGCACGTCGAGCAGGGCCACGGCCGCACCGTGGGCCGCCAGCGTGCGGGCCATCGCGTAGCCGAGACCGCGCGCCCCTCCGGTCACGACCGCGACGCGGCCCTCGAACTGTGCCGACATGTCGTCCTCCACTCGAGTCAAGGCCTGGCGATGTCGGCGCCGGCGCCGACGACCGCGACCCTAGCCGGTGACACGGCGGACCGCCGTCCCGACGGTCACGAGCGCCGACTCGCCACCGCGGCCGCGTCGGGCCGCGTCGGCATCGCGTCGCGTCGCGTCGCTGGTGCCTCACGTCGCTGGTGCCTCGCGTCACTGGTGCCTCG
>JBDIAP010000209.1:0-5481 GCA_039812485.1 Kineosphaera sp. | reverse complement strand
CGCCCGTCGATGGTGGCGCCCGGGCCAGGCAGGAGGCCACCCGTCCGAAGCGACTTGGCGGGCATGGGAATCCGCACGACCCTCGTCTTCGGCTCGATGACCCTGGCCAGGCGCAGGGCCATGCCGGCGCTGTCCCACTGCTCCGGCCCGGCGAGTTCGGCCACGGCCACGCGCTCGGGAGCGGGGCCGCAGGCGATCGCAGTGACGAAGTCGGCGGCCGCGTCGGTGTGCACCGGTTGGCACCGCATCGCCGGCACGATGGCGACGCGGCCGATCCGGACCTGGTGCAGGAAGGTCCGGGCCAGGTCGAACCACTGTGTCGTCAGGGCGAGCGTCACGGGCACGCGGGCGTCGCGATAGGCGGCCTCCTGCGCGGCCTTGCCTGCGTAGTAGCCGAGCGCACCAGAGACGGCCGGGTCGGCGGCACCGACGATCGACACGCAGACGATATGCCCGACGCCCGCCTCCCGTGCCGCACTCGAGACGTGACGCGCTCCCGACCCGAGCACGTCGACGGCCCGGCGCCGCGACAGGGTCAGGACGTTGATCGCGTCGACGACGACGTCGGCACCGGCGAAGGCGCGATCGAGGCTGCGCCGATCGGCCACGTCGACCCCGCTGGAGCGCGACGCTCGCACGACGTCGTGGCCCCGCTCGGCGAGACGATCCGCGACCCGGCGACCCATCGTGCCGGTGGCCCCGAGGACGACGATGTGGAGTGCGGTCATGGTGCCCATTCAATCCGCGAGCGGTGCCGACCGCTATCCGGCGAGGCGTCCGAGGGGCGAGTCGGAACCGACGCCCGCGATCGTGGGGAGGCGGACCGTCGGACACCGAGTCGCCGTCAGTCGCCGGCACCTGCCAGGGGGCTCGGCGCCGGCCACCCCGCGGCAGGCTGACCAAGCTCACCGACGTCTCCCAGGCGACAGGTCGGGCGGCCCAGACCGAGCAGCAGGCGAGCGAGGGTGCCGCCGGTGAGGGCGCGACGGAGATCGCCTCCAGCGGGCGCCCCCGCAACTCCACGCCTACAGTGACCGAAGCCCACCACCGGAGCACTGGAGGCGACGATGCCCCGACCGATCCTGCGAGTCCTGTCCGCGACGGCCTGCGCCGCGCTGGTCGGCACGACCGCGACCGCGGCGCCCGCGTCCGCGACAGCACCAGCCGCACCAACAGAGGCGGCCGGCTGCACGAGCCTCCACGGCACGAAGATCCCGGCCCAGCGCATCGGCCTGCGCACACGAGGCGCGACGGTCACGAAGGCCACGCAGCTCACGACCCCGACCACCGGCACGTACTGCCAGGTGACCGGCGAGATCCACCCGGTCGACCACACAGCGCCGGCGATCCGCTTCCAGGTCAACCTCCCGGCCCGCTGGAACCACCGCTCGATGCTCTTCGGCGGCGGCGGCGCGAACGGTACGGTCGTCACGGGCCTCGACCAGGTCCCCGCCGGACCCAAAGCGAGCCCAACGCCGCTGGCCCAGGGCTACGTCACGTACGGCAGCGACTCCGGCCACCAGGCCGGCCCCGCGACGAGCCGCGACGGACGATTCGCGCTCAACGACGAAGCCCTCCGCAACTTCTCCGGCGACGCCCTCAAGAAGACCCACGACGTCGCCATGCGCCTCACGCACCTGCGCTACGACAGCCAACCGCGTTACCGATACGTCGCCGGCGGCTCGACCGGCGGCCGCGAGGCGCTGGTCGCCGTGAGCCGCTGGCCGCGCGACTTCGACGGCGCGCTCGTCCTCTACCCGGCGTGGAACGCCGTCGCCCTCAATCTCGACTTCGGCCAGATGACACGGCAACTCGCCAAGCCCGGCGCCTACCCGACCCCCGCCAAGCGCACCGCCCTCTTCACCGCCGCCCTCCAGACGTGCGACGGCCTCGACGGCGTCCGCGACGGCGTCATCTCGAATCAGAAGCGTTGCGACCAGGTCTTCGACCCCGCGACCGCACGCGTCGGCACCGCCCCGTTGCGCTGCCCAGGAGGCAAGGACACCGGCCCGAACTGCCTGTCCGATGAGCAGATCCGCTCCTTCCGCACCCTCGACGCGCCCCTGCGCCTGCCCTACCGCCTCGCGAACGGCGAGCGCAGCTACCCCGGCTTCACGACGTGGGGCACCGACTTCGGCCGCGTCCTCGCCCACCCCCTCCAGGCGACGGTCATCACCCTGAACCTCGGCCTCGTCGGACCGGCCTCCCCGATGCCGCCGGTGCTCGCGGCGGGCAGCCCGCCCTACGGCTCGACGTTCTGGGACGAGTGGGTCCGCTTCGCCGTGACGCGCGACGAGGGCTTCGACTCCCTCTCGCTCGACCCGGCCCACCCCGGGCGCTGGCGGCAGCGGATCGTCGAGCTGAGCCGCCTCCAGGAGGTCGACCCGCGCGGCCTGCGCACCTTCGCCCGCCGCGGCGGCAGGATCCTCATGGCCCACGGCGTGCACGACGGCCTCGTGAGCAACCGCGCCACCCGACAGCTCATGACGCGTCTCGACGAGGACCTCGGCACGCGCCTGAAGCGACAAGCCGTGCGCTACTACGAGATCCCCGGTTATGGCCACGCCGCGAGCACCGTCTTCAACGCCGAATGGGACTCCCTTCCGGCGCTGCGCCGCTGGACCGAACGCGGCCGCGCCCCCGGAGCGCAGGTCGTCGCCGACCGCGTCGGCGTCCCCACCGGCCGCACCCGCCCCCTGTGCGAATACCCCACGTGGCCGCGTTACGTCGGCGGCGACGTCAACGCCGCGACCAGCTTCCGCTGCGTGCGGTAGGCGAGAGCCGCGCCGGACGTCGGCGAGGAAGACCCGAGCGCGTTCTCCACACGGCCGAGGGCGCATCGACGCCGGAGTGCTGACACGTGAGGAGACTGGGCAGCGGGCGCTCCTGCGCGCGCCTGACGGCCCAGCACAGGGCCGCCGCGGTATTCGCCGCGGTATTCACGGGCTTGCCGCGGCGCAGCGTGTCGGGATCGACCGCGAGGAGTCGTTCGATGAGGGTGCGCACGGCTGCCCGGTATTCGCCGGCCAGCTCCGTCGGGAAGAGCGTGCGGATCGCGTCGGCGGCACCGGCGTCGACAGCCACGGCGGCGTCGCGCACCGCCGACGGAGCGTCACCGACGTCGATCGACGAGCGCCGAGCGGGGAGGCGCCGGCGCCGGCGCGCAGCCGTGACCGCAGAGGCGTCGAACTCGGCCAACGCGGAGGCGCTGCCCATGGTCTCCTCGAGCAAAGCTATCCGCGGGGCGGCCGCGTCCGGATCCGTGGCGAAGATGTCGAGCGCCAGCCTGGACGCACCGTCCCCCGGACGACGAGACGGACCGGAGATGTCCTCGAGAAACTCCGGCGTCATCTCCGCGATCGCCTCGAGTGTCTCATCGGCCACCCACGCCGGTGTCTGGCCCACCTCGACCGAGGCCCTGACGAGCGCCGTCAACACCGCCGGCACCCGGCGCAGGTAGGCCTGATCGGCCAGCACCGTGCGCGGGACGAGGTCGAGAAGCATTGCCTCCGCTCGCGCCGGCGCCACTATGCAGCAGGCCGCGCGTTGCAGTGACACGGCGGGCTTCTTCAACATCGAGGGCACGGCAAGCCGGGCAGCTCGCCGTGCCCGCCAAGCCCCGCGACGTCGGGACGCCCGTGCCTATGCTCGTGAGACGCGCACAACCGTCCGAAGGGCAGGAAGTGGACGAACACCCTCGGGGACACCCCGGCTCCGCGCCGGCATCGAGCACCGGCCTCAGCCTCTTCGGGCTCGCCGCCTCGGTGTTCGCGGCCGTGACGACGGAGATGCTGCCCATCGGCCTGCTCCCCGAGATCGGAGCGAGCCTCGGCCGCAGCGAGGCGCAGACGGGCCTGCTCGTGGGCCTCTACGCCGCGATGGTCGCCGTGCTGTCGGTGCCGCTCGCGGCGGCGACCCGTCGGGTGCCGCGCAAGCGACTGCTCATGGCGGCGATCGGCTGCTACGCGCTGAGCAACCTCGTCTGCGCGGTCGCGCCGGACTTCACCCTCCTTGCCGCCGGGCGGGTGATCGGTGGCGCCACGCACGCACTGTTCTTCGCGGTCGCGATCGGCTACGGCGCGCGGCTGGTCCCGCCCAGCCAGACGGGACGCGCGCTCGCGCTCGCGCTCGTCTCTGCGGGGGTCTCCGTGGGGTTCGTGGCCGGCGTGCCGCTGGCGACCGCGCTCGGCAACGCCGCGGGCTGGCGAGCCTCCTTCTGGGCCCTCTTCGGCGTGCTCCTGCTGGTCCTGACGCTGCTCGCGAAGGTCTTGCCCGATCTGCCCGTCACCGGCGAAGCCAGCGGCGTGCCGCGCGGACGCCGACGCGACCTCGCCACGGTCGTCACGTCCAACTCGGTGGCCTTCATCGGGCACTTCGCGCTCTACACCTACGTCAGCGCACTCCTGCTGCAGGCCGGTGCCGCCCCGAACGCGGTCGCGCTGGGGCTCCTCGTCTTCGGCGCGGCGGGGCTCGCCGGCGTGCTCGTCGGCGGACCGTGGCTGGACCGCAGCCCGCGCGGCAGCGCCTTGGTCATCCTCGGGCTCGTCGCGGCGGGGGTGCTGGTCGTCGCCGTCGGCTACCCGAGCCTGGGCTGGGTCGTCGTCGCCGGGGTGGTGTGGAACGGCGCCTGGGGGCCGGTGCCCTCCCTCTACCAGGTGGCGGCGGTGCGCACGCGGGCAACCTCGCCGGAGCTCGCCGGCGCCTGGATCAACGCCACCAGCAACATCGGCATCGCCGGCGGCGCGCTTCTGGGTGGTCGGGCCCTGGAGGCAGCGGGCATCGAGGCGTCCGCCTGGGTCGCGCTGACCCTGCTCGTCGTGGCGACCGGGATCGTCGCGGGCGCCCGGCGGGCCTTCCCGGGCAAGGGCTCGCCCGTCGCGACGCCCGCGGCCCAGAGGGTCTGCGGGTAGAGGCGACTCCCCAGGCCCGTCGCGGTTCCGCGTCAGCCCGAGGTCAACTCCTGCGCGAGCATGATGATGATGCCGCTGGGCCCTCGCACGTACGTGAGCTTGTAGATGTCCAGGTATTGCGCCACACCCCGCAGCGGATAGCAGCCGTGCCGCGCGGCGATCGCGAGGGCCTCTTCGAGGTCGTCGACCGAGAAGGCCACGCGGTGCATGCCGATCTCGTTGGGCAGCGTGGGCTCGGTCTCGATGGCCTCGGGATGGACGTATTCGAAGAGTTCCAGCCGCCCCGCGCCGTCGGGCGTGCCGAGCATCGCGATGTGGGCGTGGTTGCCGTCGAGCCCGGTTGCGGTGTCGGTCCATTCGCCGCTGACTGTGTCGCGGCCGAGGACGCTCAGCCCGAGATCGGTGAAGAAGGCGATCGTGGCCTCGAGGTCGCGGACGGCGATGCCGACGTTCTCGAATCGGATGGGCATGACGGGCACGGTACGCGCGCGGCGGCGCCTCGGCCATCGGCGGCGGCGCGGTGGGGGCGTCACGGTAGCCGGGCGTCACAACGCTAGCCGGGTGTCAAAGT
>JBDIAP010000208.1:0-5485 GCA_039812485.1 Kineosphaera sp. | reverse complement strand
CGCGACCGGCGCGGCCCGCCCGGCCCGTCGGCCCCGCGGCGAGGCGCCGCCCGATCCGCGCCGCCGACTCCCCGGCCGGAGCCGGCGGGGCCTTCGACACGGAACGTCATGCGCAGGTGGTCGGGCAGCTTCTCGACGTCCCAGTCGCCGGGCGGCACCCGCTGACCCGTGACGAGGTAGAGCCCCCGGGCGAGCTCGTCGACGAGCCGCCCCCCGGCGGGATCGACCTCGGCGAGGGCCGCGCGCGCCCGGTCCGGGGCGGGCACGAAGTGCTTGCGGGTCGCCTTCGGCAGCCCCCGCACGAGCGCCACGGCGAGCTCTTCGCGCAGCCCCGGCACGAGCCAGTCGAAGCCGACGTCACGCACCTGGTTGAGCTGCTCGATGGGGATGTGCACGGTGACGCCGTCGGCGTCGGCCCCGGGTTCGAACTGGTAGGTCAGCCGCAGCCGCAGGTCGTCCTGCTCCCACACGCCGGGGAAGTCGTCGGCGTCGACGGCCTGCGCCGCGTCGGCGTTGACGAGCAGGTCCTCGGTGAAGGTCAGCAGGTCGGGACGCTCGCGCCGCGCCTTCTTCCACCACGAGTCGAAGTGCGCTCCCGAGACGACGTGCGCGGGGATGCGCTCGTCGTAGAAGTCGACGAGCACCTCGTCGTCGACGAGGATGTCGCGCCGGCGCGCCCGGGACTCCAGCTCGGCGAGCGAGTCGATGAGCTTGCGGTTGTCGTGGAAGAACCGGTGCGGGGTCTGCCAGTCGCCCTCGACGAGCCCGTGCCGGATGAAGAGGTCGCGGCTCGTCTCCGGGTCGATGGCTCCGAATGACACCGTGCGGTCGGCGACCAGCGGCACCCCGTAGAGGGTCACCCGCTCGGTCGCGACCGCGCCGGCCCGGCTGCGGCTCCAGCGCGGCTCGGAGTATTGCCGCTTGACGAGGTGCGCCGCGGCCTCCTCGACCCACGCGGGGTCGGTCGTGGCGTTGGTGCGGGCCCACAGCCGCGTCGTCTCGACGAGCTCGGCCGACATGACCCAGTCGGGCGGCCGGCGAAAGACCGTCGAGCCCGGCTGGATCGCGAACCGCGCGCCCCGGGCCCCGAGATAGTCGCGGCGTTCGGAGTCGCGCAACCCCACGTGGGAGAGCAGCCCCGCGAGCAGGCTGCGGTGGATCGCGTCGACGTCGAGCGGATCCTCGCTCGTCAGCCAGCCGCTCGGCCACGACAGCCCGAGATCCTTGGTCGCCGAGCGCAGCTGCGCCACGAGATCCTGCCACTCGCGGATGCGCAGATAATGCAGGTATTCGGCCTTGACGAGCCGCCGGAACGCGCTGCCCGACAGCGCCTTCTGCTGATCGCGCAGGTAGCGCCACAGGTTGAGCAGCGTGACGAAGTCGGAGTGCTCGTCCTTGAAGCGGGCGTGCTGCTGATCGGCCTGCGCCTGCGTGTCGACGGGGCGCTCGCGCACGTCCTGGATCGACAGCGCCGCGACGATGACCGCGACCTCGCGCAGCACCCCGCGCCGGTCGGCCTCGATGAGCATCCGCGCGTGGCGGGGGTCGACGGGGAGTCGGGCGAGCTGCCTACCGGTGTCGGTGAGGCGGCGGCGCGGGTCGGGCTGCTCGGGGTCGATCGCGCCCAACTCCTGCAGCAGCCGCACGCCGTCGGCGACCATGCGCGAGTCGGGGCGGTCGACGAAGGGGAATCGCGCGAGGTCACCGAGCCCCAGGCTCGTCATCTGCAGGATGACCGACGCGAGGTTGGTGCGCAGGATCTCCGGATCGGTGAACTCCGGCCGACCCTCGTAGTCGTCCTCGCTGTAGAGCCGGATCGCGATGCCGTCGGCGAGGCGTCCGCTGCGGCCCGAGCGCTGGTCGGCGCTGGCCCGGCTGATGGGCTCGATCGGCAGGCGCTGCACCTTGAGGCGCTGGGAGTAGCGGGAGATGCGCGCCGTGCCGGTGTCGACGACATACCGGATGCCGGGGACCGTCAACGAGGTCTCGGCGACGTTCGTCGCCAGGACGACGCGGCGGCCGCCGTGGCGGGAAAAAACGCGGTGCTGCTCGGCGGCCGACAGCCGCGCGTAGAGCGGCAGGATCTGCGTGTCCGGCAGGCCGAGCCCGCTCAGCGCGTCGGCGGCGTCGCGGATCTCGCGCTCCCCGGAGAGGAAGACGAGGATGTCCTCCCCGCCGCCGTCGCGCGCCCGGCCGGCGGCGCCGGCCTCGGTCCACAGCTCCTCGACGGCCTCGACGATGCCGGTGACCTGGTCGATCTCGACGTCCTCGAGCTGCCCGCCGGGCGTGGCGCCGGGCCGGCGCCGCACGAGCGGGCGATAGCGGATCTCGACCGGGTAGGTGCGCCCGGACACCTCGACGATCGGCGCCGGCCGGCCGTCGCGCGCGAAATGCGCCGCGAACTTCTCCGGGTCGATGGTGGCCGACGTGACGATGACCTTGAGGTCGGGTCGACGTGGCAGGAGCTGGCGCAGGTAGCCGAGGATGAAGTCGATGTTGAGGCTCCGCTCGTGCGCCTCGTCGATGATGATCGTGTCGTAACGGCGCAGGTCGCGATCGCGCTGCAGCTCGTTGAGCAGCACGCCGTCGGTCATCACCTTGACGAGCGTGTCGCGGCTCGAATGGTCGGTGAAACGCACCTGGTAGCCGACCTGCTGCCCGAGCTCGACGTCGAGCTCCTGCGCGATGCGCTCGGCGACCGAGCGGGCCGCGATCCGCCGCGGCTGCGTGTGGCCGATCTGACCGGCCACTCCCCGGCCCAGCTCCAGGCAGATCTTGGGGATCTGGGTCGTCTTGCCCGACCCGGTCTCGCCGGCGACGATGACGACCTGGTGGTCGCGGATCGCCGCCGCGATCTCGTCCCGCCGCGCGCTGACCGGCAGCTGCTCGGGGTAGGTGATCGCGAGCGCCCTCGCTGCCTGCGCCCGCCGCTCCCGCTGCTGGGCGCGAGCGCGTTCGGGCCCCTGCCGCCGGTCGGCCGCGTCGCTGCCGTCAGGGGCGTGGCCAGGGGCGACGCGGTGGGGGGTGCGCGGGGTGTCGCGGTGGGTATCGCGCTGTCGACCATCGGAGCCACCACGTCGACCATCGGAGCCCCCACGTCGACCGTCGGAGCCACCACGCCGGCCGTCGGAGCCACCACGCCGGCCATCGGACCCGCCACGCCGGCCATCGGAGCCACCACGTCGGCCGTCGGAGCCGTCCGCGGGGCGACGATCCGCGCCCTCCTCCGCGCGCTGCCGGCCGCGCGAGCGCGGCGTCGCTGCGCCGGCCGCGTCGGCGGCCACGGCGGACTCGGGGACCTCAGGCACCCACCCAGGGTAGGCGTGCGCCGGCGCCGTTCCGACCGACGTCGGCCGACGCCGGCGCGCGCACGGCACGCGACCGCGCCCGGCACGCATTGCGGGCGGCCGGCTTTCGTGGGAGGTTGGTGGCACGGCAGGCCCCAGACCTCGGCTTCGGTTCGCACACCACGTCGTTCGCACAACACGTCGGTTCGCCCCAGGAGCCCACGAGGCTTCTGTCCTAATCCCTAGGGCCATCCCATGCGCATCGCGATGATCGCGGAGCACGCGAGTCCCCTGGCTTCGCACGACAGTCACGGGCAGCACCAGCACGTCGCGGCTCTCGCCGCGGCCGTCGGGCGACGCGGGCACGCCGTCACGATCTACACCCGCAGGGACGCCGCCTGGCTGCCGGCTCGCGTCAGCCTCGCCGACCACGTCGAGGTCGCGCACCTCGACGCCGGCCCTCCGGTGCCGCTGCGCTCGGCCGACGTCGTGGGCCACCTGTCCGAGTTCGGCCGCTGCCTCGCCAGGGACTGGGGCGAGCACGGCCGGCCCGACGTGGCGCACGCCCACTTCTGGACCTCCGGGCTCGCCCTGCGCGAGGCGGTGCACATCCTGCCCGTGCCGCGCGTGCAGACCTTCCCCGCCCTCGGCGTCGTCGAACACCGCTACCACTACGACGCGGGCGAGGGTGACACCTCACCGCCCGAGCGCGTCGGCCTCGAGGCCCGGCTCGCCCGCGAGAGCACCCGCATCATCGCGATGACGACCGAGAACCGCCGCGAACTGGTCGGCCTGGGCGCCCCCGCAGACCGCATCGATGTCATCCCCCGGGGCGTCGACCTCGCGACCTTCAACCTCGACGCCATCGGCGAGATCGCCACCCGCCCCCGCATCGTCAGCCTCTCCCGGCTCGTCGAACGCCGCGGCCTCGACGTCATCGTGCGTGCGCTCACCGTCCTCGGCGACGTCGAGTTCGTCGTGGCCGGGGGGCCGGAGCGCAGCCGCCTCGACCTCGATCCCGAGGCCAGGCGCCTGCAGCAGCTCGCCGACGACCTCGGCGTCGCCGACCGGTTCAGCCTGCGCGGGGGCGTCAACCCGCCGGGGGCGGCCGCTCTGCTCAGCTCCGCCACCATCGTCGCCTGCACACCTTGGTATGAGCCGTTCGGCAGCACCGCCCTCGAGGCGATGGCCTGCGGACGACCCGTCGTGGCCAGCGCCGTCGGTGGCCTTCTCGACACCGTCCAGCACGGCGTCACCGGCTTCCACGTGCCGCCCCGCAGCCCGGCCGCCGCGGCCCTGGCGATCCGACGCATCCTCGCCGACTCCCGGCTGGCCGGCGACCTGTCGGTGGCCGGGCGGGATCGGGCCGAGACCTACTACGGCTGGGAGCGGGTCGCGCAGGCGACGCTGTCGGCCTACCAGGCGGCCATCGAGCGGCACGAGCGCGGCATCTCGGGGCGCACCACCCGGCCGCCGGCCGGGACGACCGCGGCCCGGCTCACCGGCCAGGCGCGCGAGCTCACGGCCGCGAGCGGCTGGGCCGGCGCCCAGGGTGACCGCATCGACCGGTGGGCGGCGTATCTGGCGGGACACCTGAGTCGCGGGGGCCGTGTGCTCGCGGCCGGAGACGGGGAGGGCGCCACGCAGGCCCAGCGGTTCGCCGTCGACCTCCTCGGGCGCGGCGACGAGACGCGCCGGCCGCTGTCGGCGCTCTGGCTGTCCCCCGACGCGCCCGTCCCGGCCGCCTTGAGCGAGGAGCACGGCTCGGGTGAGGTGTTCGCGCGCCAGATCCAGGCGCACGGGCGCTGCGGCGACGTCGTCGTGCTCGTCTCGACGGCGGGGCGCAGCCCGATCCTGCTCGCCGCCGTGCACCGTGCCCAACTCCTGGGCTTGCGGGTGCTCGCGTTCACCGGGCCCGAGCCCAACGTGCTCGCCGACGTCGCCGAAGCCGCGTGGTGTGTGCCCGCCTCGAGCCCCGCCGTCATCGCGGCGGTCCATCTGCTGCTCCTGCGGACGCTCGGCGCGGCGATCGCCGAGCGGGTGCCGGAGCCCGCCGTGACGCTCGCCCCCGGCCCGCGCGTCGCCCTGCCCCAGGGGCCGTCAGGACCGGGTCCGTCATGACCGGGGCCGGAGCCCTGAGGACCGGTGTCGGCCCCGGACACCCCGACATGCCACCAGCGTCCGACATGCCACCAGCG
>JBDIAP010000207.1:0-5495 GCA_039812485.1 Kineosphaera sp. | reverse complement strand
GCGTCGAGGCGTGTCGCCCGGGCCTGGCGGTGAGTCGGCCTGGGGTTGAGTCGGTCTGGTGGTGAGTCGAGCCGGCCGTGAGTCGGGCTGGCTGTGAGCCGGCACAGACTGTGCTGTTAGGTCCGTGAGAGGTGCGGGACCCACAATGAGCGGGGACCAGGATGGTGCAGGGCGGCGTCGCGGCAGGGGGCTGCGACGCTCGCCTCACAGGGGAGGCAAGGGGCGATGACATCGCTGGAGATCACGAGTGAGGCGTTCATCTGGACGATGCGAGTGGCGCTGCTGTTCGCCGTCGTCCTGGTGATCTGGCGCTGGCCCAAGGCCGCCGGCCCGGGCGTGTTGGCCATCGTGCGCCGGCTGCTGAGCCTGGCCGCCGTGTCGCTGCTGGCGGTCGTCAACATCCTCGCTCCGGTCAACGCCGAATACGGGTGGTACATGACCGTGGGAGACCTCATGCCCGGTGCTGGGGAGGCTCCCGGGGTGTCGTCGACGGGCGGACAGTCCGCCGTGGCCGCGACCGCGGCGGCGATGCGCTCGGCCGCCACCATCGAGGGCTCCCGGCACCGGCCCGACCTTGCGCTCTCGCTGACCCCGACGAACGTCGGCGGCTACCAAGACTTCACGGTGCGCGGCAAGTCCAGCGGCGTCACGGGCGTGATCACCGTGTGGTTCCCGCCCTCCTACACGACCTCGGCGGGCGCGGGCCGGCAATACCCGGTCATCGAGGCGTTCCACGGCATCCGGCCGGCCCCCTACGCCTTCTTCTCGGTCATGGACATCGACCAGGCCGTCACCGACGCCGTGGCCGCCAAGAAGATGCGGGAGGCGATCGTCGTCATCCCGCACTGGGCGCCCGATGGTCAGGACAACGAATGCGTCGATGCACCGCCCGGCAGGCGCGGTGGCTCGAAGATGGAGACCTGGCTCGCGCACGACGTGCCCGACTGGGTCTATTCGAATCTGCGGGCGGCCCCGGGGCGCACGTCGTGGAGCGCGCTCGGCATCAGCGCGGGCGGATGGTGCGCCAACATGGTGGCCGCGCTGCACCCGTCGACCTTCGCCACCGCGATCTCGTTCGGGGGCTACTGGCGGCCGACGTTCGACCCCTCCTACGTGCCGTTCACCAAGGGCAGCGAGTCGTGGCAGCGCTACGACCTCGTCTCCCACGTGCAGCACCGCGCGCCCTCGATCGCGGTGTGGACCCTGTGCGCGCGCGCCGACAAGCTCGCCTATCCCACGACACAGGAGGTGACGGCGCGAGCGCGACCTCCGATGTCCGTCACGACGACGATCCTGCAGGAGGGGGCGCACAATGCGGAGGTATGGGTGCCACACGTTCCCGAGGCGCTGACCTGGTTGGGTGCGAACTCGTCGGGGTTCGGTCCGCTCTGACCCGACCCGCTCCGGCCCGACCCGCCCCCCCGGCCCGTCCGCCGCCCCGTCGCGGGTCGACGTCGATTCGCTGCGCTCGTCACGAGCGCGAGCCTCCTGCTCGCCGGGTGCAGCGCCGCGCACGCAGGGCCGGCGAACCCCGAATTGGGCTACTCGCGGGTGCTGGCTCTCGGCGATTCGGTGACGTCGGGCAGCACGTGCGACTGCACCGCGTTTCCGCAGCTCGTCGCCGATGAGCTGGCCCGGCGCGAGGGGCACGACGTGGGCGTCGTCAACGAGGGCATCGACGGGCTCACGGCCGCTGATCTCGTCGAACTCGTCTCGAGCGACGACGGCGCCGACGTGAGGGGCGCCATCGCCGACGCGGACCTGGTCGTGGTGACGATCGGCGCCAACGACGTCGTGGCCGACACGGCGGCCGGGCCCGCCACCGCGCAGGCCGTGGGGAGCGTCCTGACGATGATCGGGCGCCTGGCGCCGGGCGCGCGGGTGGTCGTGACCACCTACTGGAATGTCGATGTCGACGGTGGCGCCGCCGTGCCGGACGCCGCCGAACGAGCCCGTAGCGACGCCCTGACCCGCGCCTTCAATGCCGACCTCGCCGCCGTCGCCCGCGCCCGGGGCGCCGCGGTCGTCGATCTGTATGCGCCGTTCAAAGGCGACGGATCCCGCGACCCCGGACCGCTGCTGCTCCAGGACGGCGACCATCCCAACGCCGCCGGTCACCAGGCGATCGCCGCCGCGATCGTCACTGCCGGACGTGAGCGCCGTGATGTGAGCGCTGTGACGTGAGAGCCGTGACGTGGGCGTCCTGAGGTGAGCGCCGTCCTGAGGTGGGCGCTGCCTGCGCCTCCCCGTCGAGAGCGGTCGGCGTAGGCTCGCCCGGCATGACCGATGGGCACGATGACCTGTGGCAGTGGACGGCTCGCGACCTGAGCCGCGCGTTGCGGCGCCGGGAGGTGTCGGCGCGAGAGGCGCTCGCGGCGCATCACGCGCGCATCGACGCCGTGAATCCGACGCTCAACGCCGTCGTCATCGAGGACCGCGACGGGGCGCGGGCCCGGGCCGCCCAGGCCGACGAACTCGCGGCGCGCACGCCGGCCGACGAACTGCCGGCGCTGCACGGCCTGCCGATGACCCACAAGGACACTCACCTCGTCGCGGGCATCCGGTCGACGATGGGCTCGGCGCTCACCGACGTCGTGCCGACGAGCGACGACCTCGTCGTCGCGCGGCTGCGCGGTGCGGGCGTCAACTCGACCGGCAAGAACAACGTGCCGGAGTTCGCAGCCGGATCGCACACCTTCAACGAAATCTTCGGGGCGACGGGCAATCCCTATGCGCCGCAGCGCAGCTGCGGCGGCAGTAGCGGGGGCGCGGCGGTCACGCTCGCGACCGGCATCCAGTCGCTCGCAGACGGCAGCGACATGGGCGGCTCGCTGCGCAACCCCGCGGCGTTCTGCAACGTCGTCGGCTTCCGGCCCTCGGCCGGGGTGCTGCCGGTCGCGCCGACGCGGGACGCGTGGGCCTGGCTGTCACGGTCGGGCCCGATGGCCCGCGAGGTCGCCGACGTGGCGCTGGCGATGACCGTGCTCGCCGGGCCGGACCCGCGGGTCGCGCTCCCGTGCCCCGTCGCGGGGGAGGCGTTCGCGCCCCTCGTCGACGCCCGGCCCGACCCGGCGGGGCGTCCGCTCGCCGGGCTGCGGGTCGGCTTCACCCTCGACTTCGGGCTCGGCGTGCCGCTGGAGCCGGAGACCGAGCGGGTCGTGGCCACGACGCGCTCGGTCTTCGAAGGGCTCGGCGCGCAGGTCAGCGACTCGTGCCCCAACCTGCGCACCGCCGACGGGGTCTTCGACACGCACCGGGCCCTGGCGATGGCTCTGTCGCTGCGCGAGCTCGTCGCTCGCTACCCCGACCGGGTCAAGCCCGAGGTGCGTTGGAACGTCGAGCGCGGCGTCGCGCTCACCGGCACCGACGTCATGGACGCCACCGCTGCCCGCACCCGGCTGCGCTCGGAGCTGGGGCGCTGGTTCGCGCGCTTCGACGTGCTCGTGGCCCCGACCTCGCAGGTGCTTCCGTTCGCCCTCGACGAGCGCTACCCGGAGCAGATCGCCGGCGTGCCCATGGCGTCGTATGTCGAGTGGATGCGATCGTGCACCCTCACCTCGGCGATGGGCGGGCCGGCGGCGTCGGTGCCGGCCGGCTTCGGGGTGGCCGACTCGGGGGAGGAGCTGCCCGTCGGTCTACAGATCGTGGGGCGGCACGGCGACGACGTCCGCGTGCTCGCCGTCGCCCAGGCGTTCGAGGCCGCGACCCGCTATGTCGATCGGCGCCCGCCGCTGCCGTGACGCCGGCTGTGGGCGGTCGGCCTGTCGCGGTGGTGGATCAGACAGTGGCGGATCCGAACGGTGCGCAGAGGGCGAACGTCGCCGCTATCGCCGCGGCCGCCAGCACGGTCTCGGCGGCAGCCCGGCCACGGGCCCCTGGGGTCGCCGACCGCCAGCGGGCGGCGGCGCCCCACGTCGCCGCGACCCACAGGAGAATCGCCCAGGTCCCGACGGCCCACGTGAGGAGGAACAACCCGCCGGCCGAGTCGGCCGGCGTGTACTTCTCGGCGCGGGTGACGGCCGTGGTCACCGCGGCGAGGATCAGCGCCGCCGCCGAGAGCGCGACGGCGGCTCGCCCCGCGAGCGGTGTCGTCGACGGGTGCTGGCTGGCGGTCTGTGCCCGGGTGGCCTGCATCCGTCGAGCATGACCCAGTGCCGGGCGACCGGCAAGGCCCGTGGGTCGCGCCGCACGGGTCCCCACCCGGGTCCTCACGCGCCGGCCTGCGCCCCCTGCTCGGTGTCCTGCTTCTTGGCGTTCTTGGCGTTTCGGAAGGCGAGGTAGAAGACGACGACGAGCAGGCCGATGGACACGTACCACATGTATTTGCCGAACTCCTCCAGCGCGGCGACGGCCGGCTCCCCGATGCGCCAGCCCAGCCCCACGAAGAGCGCCGCGAAGAACGCCGCGAAGGCCACGTCGATCGCGACGACGCGCCACAGCCGCGTGCCCGCGGCGCCGAGCACGGCGCAGACGATCGAGCGCGGCACGGGCACGAACGGCATGTTGCCCAGACCGAGCGCGAGGATGTCGTAGCGGCGGGTGAGCTGCTCGGCACGCTTCGCGCGGCGCCGGGCGCGCTCGGTCTGGCCGGCGATGCTCGCGATGAACTGGTCGCCCCACAGCTTGCCGGCCCACCACCACACGAGGTCGAACTTGATGGCGCTCAGGGCGCCGATGACGATGGCCGCCGGCCACCACGGCGCAGCCCCGGTCGCGCCGAGCGCTCCGACCATGACGAGCCCGGTCATCGAGCCGGTCAGCGCGACGAGCACGATCGGCGCCAGCCCGAGCACGATCGGCCGCAGCGGGATCATCGCCAACCCGTAGAGGGTCATGATCCCGATGAGCGCCGCGCAGATCCCGTCCTCGCGCCCGAACTCATGGCCCGCCGGCCACGGCTGCCGCGGCTCGTGCGGGTCGTCGGCGGGCGGGGATGGGTTGGGCGCAGATGCCTCGGCGGGGTCGGCCCCGTCCGGCCCGTGCGACGTCGGCTCCTCGCTCATGCTCACTCCTGCACAGTAGGCGTGCCGCGGGGACGAGCCCAAACGCCGCCGCTCGGGCCGACGCGCCGTGCGACGCCACGCCATCCTGACGACCATCCTGACGGCGCCACCGACATCGGACGGGCCGACGTCGACATCCGCGCCGCGGGCCCGAGCTTCTCGGTGGCGCCCTTCACGCGGTGGCTGCGCTCGGGTGGCTGCGCTCGGGTGCCGGCTCTGGAGTGGTGCTGTCGGGTGGCGCTGCCGGCGACGCCTTCGCGCGAGTCGCGGCCGTCCTCGATCGCGCCGGCTCCGATCGCGCCGGCTCCGATCGCGACGGCTCCCACCGCGACTGCTCCGATCGCGACTGCTCCGATCGCGACGGCTCATCACGCCGAGCCCGAGCGGGTCAGCGTCGCCGCACGTGGTGGGGTCTGTGCTCCAGGAGCGCGGTGGCGGTGCGGTTGTCGATGACGAGGTCGGTGACGACGCCGGCGTTGAGGGCGCCGACGA
>JBDIAP010000206.1:0-5594 GCA_039812485.1 Kineosphaera sp. | reverse complement strand
AGTCGCCACCTGAGTCGCCACCTGAGTCGCTGCGTGACGCGCGGGTCGTCATGCCGGCCACGTCGGAGCCGGCGTTGGGCTCCGACAGGCAGTAGGCGCCGAGTTGGTCCCCGGAGAGCATGCCGGTCAGCAGCGCGTCCTTCTGCGCGTCGGTGCCGCAGGCGAAGACCGGGTTGCACGTCAGGGAGTGCACCGAGACCCCGACGGCGACGCTCATCCAGGCCGAGGCGATCTCCTCGAGCACCTGGAGGTAGACCTCGTAGGGCTGGCCGCCTCCCCCCACCTCCTCGGGGTAGGAGAGCGTCAGCAGCCCCGACCGGCCGAGCAGCGCGAAGGTCTCGCGCGGGAACTCCGCTCGCGCCTCCATCTCGTCGACCTTCGGTCGGAGCTGCTCGTCACAGATCTTGCGCGTCAACGCGATGAGGTCGTCGGCTTCCTCGGTGGGCATGAGTCGTTGCGCGGGCATGGGCAGACCCTACGGTGGCGGGCGGCGAGAGGCGGCCCGTTCGACCGCGAGCGCTGTCAGCGACCGTAGATGCGGGCATGAAGAGGCAGAAACGCCGTAGATACGGATAAAGTGTCGAGATGTCGGTCTCTGAGTTCCGCGTGCGAGACGCCGCGGCGCTGCTCGGCGTCAGCGACGACACCGTGCGGCGGTTCATCGATCACGACGAGCTGCCGTCGACCAGGGACGACGCGGGCCGCATCGTCATCGACGGGGCCGCGCTCGCCGCCTACGCCCGAGAGCGCGCCGCCCGCCCGCCGGACGTGCTCGCCGGGGCGACCTCGGCGCGCAACCAGTTCGTCGGCCTCGTCACGGCGGTGACCTGCGACCGCGTCATGGCCGAGGTCGAGTTGCAATGCGGGCCGTTCACGGTCGTCTCGCTCATGAGCACCCGCTCCGTCGAGCGCCTCGGCCTGCGCCCCGGCGTGCTCGCCGTCGCCGTCGTCAAGGCCACGACGGTCATCGTCGACACGCCCACCGCACCGCACCCCGCCGGAGGTTCCGCATGACCACCCGCCCGCACGCCCGGCTCGTGGGCGCCGCCGGCGTCGTCATGGCCACGCTCGGGCTCGTGCTCGCGGCCTGCGGCACCACGTCGCCGTCGGCCGCGCCCTCCGCCGGGGCACCGACGCCCGTGCCCTCCTCCGGGGGCGGGGGCACGCTGACGGTCTTCGCGGCGGCGTCGCTGAAGACGACGTTCGGCGAGCTGGGCTCGATGTTCGAGGCGGCCCACCCCGGCGTCACCGTGAGCTTCAACGTCGGGGGCTCCTCCGATCTCGTCGCCCAGCTCAGCCAGGGCGCGCCCGGCGACGTCTTCGCCTCGGCCGACGAGAGGAACATGGCGAAGGCGGTCGACGCCGGCCTCGTCACGGGCACCCCGACGCCGTTCGCGAGCAACACGCTGACGATCGTCACCGCTCCCGGCAATCCGAAGCAGGTCACCGACCTGAAGAACCTTGCGGTGCAGAGCACCTCGGGTGCGACGGTCGTCGTCTGCGCCGCCCCCGTGCCCTGCGGTGCGGCGACGCTGGCGGCCGAGAAGGCCGCCGGGGTCGACATCAAGCCCGTCAGCGAGGAGCAGTCGGTCACCGACGTGCTCGGCAAGGTGACCTCGGGTCAGGCGGACGCCGGGCTCGTCTACGTCACCGACGCCAAGAGTGCGGGCGACACGGTGGCGGTCGTGAGCTTCCCGGAGTCCAAGGACGCCGTCAACGTCTATCCGATGGCCGCCCTGACGCGCGCGAAGGACCAGGCGACGGCCCAGGCCTTCGTCGACTTCGTCGCGGGGCCGGACGGCCAGGCCGTGCTCTCGGAAGCCGGCTTCGGCGCACCGTGATGCGGGGGCGCCCAGAGGTGTCCGCGGGGTTGCCGTCGTGGCTGTGGCCCGTGGCGCTCGTCGGTGTCGCGCTCGTCGTCCTGCCGCTCATCGGCATGGCGAGCGCGGTCGACTGGCGCGGTTTCGCCTCGCTCGTCACCTCGCCCTCCTCGCTCACGGCCCTCGGGCTGAGTGTGCGGACGTCGGCGGCGAGCACCCTGCTCGCCGTGTGTCTCGGGGCGCCGGTGGCGCTCGTGCTGGCGCGCGCGTCGTTCCCGGGGCTGCGGCTCGTGCGGGCTCTCGTGCTGCTGCCGCTCGTGTTGCCGCCGGTCGTCGGGGGGCTCGCGCTGCTCTACACCTTCGGGCGGCGCGGGCTCGTCGGTGCGCATCTGGAGGTGCTCGGCCTCCAGATCGCGTTCTCGACGACGGCGGTGGTGCTCGCGCAGACGTTCGTCGCGACGCCCTTCGTCGTCATCGGCCTCGAGGGGGCGTTGCGCTCGGCGGGGGAGCGCTACGAGCAGGTCGCGGCGACGCTCGGGGCTCGGCCTTCGACGGTCCTGTGGCGGGTCACGCTGCCGCTCGTCGCGCCGGGGCTCGGCTCGGGGGCGGTGCTGGCGTTCGCGCGCTCGCTCGGGGAGTTCGGGGCGACGCTGACATTCGCGGGGTCGCTCGAGGGGGTGACGCGCACGCTGCCGCTGGAGATCTACCTGCAGCGCGAGGTCGACCCCGACGCGGCGGTCGCGCTGTCGATGCTGCTCGTCGGGGTGGCCGCGATCATCGTCGTCACCGTCTACGGGGCGGGTGCGCCCACGGGGTCCGTCCGGCGCTCGCGGTCGGGGGGCGGGTAGGCGTGACGGGGGTCGAGGACGCGGCGCGCCGCCCGGAGGGGGTGCGGTTCGCGCCCGCAGTGGCGGTCGCCGCGCGCGTCGCGGACCGCGACGTCGACGTGCGCCTCGACGTGCCCGGCGGCGGCGTCGTCGCGCTCCTCGGTCCCAACGGGTCGGGCAAGTCGACGCTGCTGCAGGCGATCTCGGGCCTCGTCGCGCCCGACGAGGGGCGCGTCGTCGTGGGCGGGGAGGTTTTCGTCGACACGGCCCGCGGCGTGTTCCGACCCGCTCACGACCGCGGCCTCGGGGTGCTGACGCAGGACCCGCTGCTCTTCCCGCATCTGAGCGTCGAGGCGAACGTCGCGTTCGGGCCGCGGTCGCGCGGCCGGGGGCGCCGGGCCGCCCGGGAGGCGGCGCACCGCTGGCTCGACGCCCTCGGCGTCGGCGACCTCGCGGCTCGCCGGCCCACCCAGCTCTCCGGCGGCCAGGCCCAACGCGTCGGCCTCGCACGGGCGCTCGCGGTCGAGCCTGCCGTGCTCCTGCTCGACGAGCCGCTCGCGGCGCTCGACATCGCGGTCGCCGCGGCGCTGCGCCCGCTGCTGCGGCGCCTGTGCCGGGAGCCGGGCCGCACGACGCTGCTCGTCACCCACGACCTGCTCGACGTGCTCGCCCTCGCCGATCGGATCGCCGTGATCGAGGGCGGTCGCGTCGTCGAGGTGGGCGAGACGACCCAGGTGCTGCGAGCGCCGCGTAGCGCTTTCGCGGCCCGGCTCCTCGGGGTCAACCTCGTGCCCGGCACCGCGTCGGGCGAGGCCGTGATCACCGCCGACGGAGTGCGGGTCGTTGGGGTGGGGGACGTCACGGACGGCGCACATGCGGTGGCGGTCTTCGCGCCGTCGGCGGTGTCGGTCTTCGGCCAGGTGCCGGCCGGCAGCCCGCGCAACATCTGGCGCAGCGTCGTCGAGGAGCTCGTGCCGACCGCTGCCGGGGCGGTGCAGGTGCGGGCCCGGGCGCAGGGGGTCGGCATCGTCGCCGCCGACATCACCCCCGCCGCGGTGGCCGAGTTGGGGCTGGCCCCCGGCGGATCCGTCTACCTGGCCGTCAAGGCGCAGGAAGTCGCGATCCACACCCGCACGTGACCGGGCATGGGGTCTTCTCCTCATGGTCTCGAACGGGCGGCTGTGGCGGGGCGGTCGGGCACCGCTGCGCACGTCCGGCGGCTCAGCCGGAGCCGGGCGCGAGCTGAGCCGCGGCGTGCGCGACGACTCGCGCGAACGGCACGCGCGAGCCGGGGTCGGCGGCCACGGCCGTGACGATGCTCGCCGCCCACGCGCGGGCGCGGACCCACGTGGCCTCGTCGTGGCGGGTCAGCCGCGCTCGGAAGCGCGCTCGAGCCGTCGCGTCGAACGCCAGCCACGCGATGCCGAGGTCGCACGCGGGGTCGCCGGCGCCGAGGTCGCCGAGGTCGAGCAGCCCGACGAGCCGGCCGCCGGCGTGTAGGAGGTTGCGCGGGTGGAGGTCACCGTGCAGCCACAGCTGCGGTCCTTGCCACGCCGGCGCGTCGAGCCCGGCCTCCCAGGCGCCGTAGACGGCGGCGGTCGCCGCCCCCAGCTGCGCCTCGACCACGCCTCGGCGCCCCGCGACGGCATCGGCCCGGTCGGCGAGCGGGCAGCCGCGGTAGGGGTTGCGAGGCGCCTCGCGCGGGGCGGCTCGGTGGATCGCGGCGAGCGCGGTGGCGAGGTCGTCCGCCACCCGGCCGCGTCGGTCGACGGGCAGGTCGTCGAGCAGGTCGCCGTCGAGCCACGGCACGATCGTCCACCGCCATGGATAGCCGTGCGCGGGCTCGCCGACGAAGACCGGCACCGGCGCCCGCACGCCCGAGCCGGCGAGCGGAGCCGTGAGCGTGTCCGCCCAGCGCGCCTCCTTCGCCACCAGCGGCGCCGCGAGGTCCCGCACCGGCAGGCGCACGGCGTGCGTCGCACCGATCCGGAAGATCGCGTTGTCCCAGCCGTATGCGACAAGATGCGGATCGCCCAGGTCGCGCAGCGCCCGCGGCGCCTGCCGCAGCAGCGCGCGGACCAGCGCGGGGTCGGGGTCGAGCTCGCGATCCGGCACGCCTGCCAGTGTCGCCGAGCCCGGCTCGACCCGGCACTCGCACGGCACCCCGGTGACTTCCTGCAGGAGCACGCGGGCGGGCGTGACCTGCACCTCGGCGCCGTGCAGCTGGTCGATGGCGCCGAAGGAATCGGTGGGCGCGTCGGACTGGGCGGTCAGGCCTTCACCTCGGCGAGCGGCCGGGCGCGAGTCGTCGAGTCGTGCCACCGCCGCCGGGTCGCCGCCACCAGACAGCGAACTCACGGCTCGGTGCCCGCACCGTCCTGCGTGCGGCGATGAGCACGAGAGCGAGCGTGATGATCCGGCCGGGGACGGCAGGCGTCAACGGACGACCGTGCGGTGGCCGGCGTCGAGGCGCCGGGTCCAGCCGCGCCCGTCGAGGTGCTCCAGGAGCGGGATCGCGACGCGCCGCGTCGTGCCCAGCGCCTGGCGCGCCGCACTTGTCGTAAACGGTTGCGACAAGCCGGCGAGGATGCGCATCGCCTTCGCGGGCGCGGTCGGCTGCACGTAGACCGAATCGGCGAGCCGCAGGAGTCGCCCGGTGGCGACGGCGGCGGCGAGCTGGCGCGGGCCGAGCCCGGCCGCCTGCAGTTCGTCGGCCTCGGGAGCGGCGAACGGCGACCCGGCGAGGCGCTGCTCGATCGCTCGCAGGCCCGGTTCGGCCGCGCCGAGATCCGGTTGGGCGGCGGGCAGGTGCACCCGGCCGTCGGTGATCGCGAGCCCGGCGCTCGCCGCGAGCGGGGTCACGAGCGCGCGGTCGGGCACGTCGCACGCGGCGCGGGCCGCCTCGAGCGGGACGGCGGGGTCGAGGGGGTCGCCGGCGGCCCGCGCA
>JBDIAP010000205.1:0-5634 GCA_039812485.1 Kineosphaera sp. | reverse complement strand
CGTTCGCGCGTCGTTCGGCCGCGTTCGCGCGTCGTTCGGCCCACGTTCGCGTGGTGCCGCCGTGTCGCCGCGGTCCCCGCGATGCGCCCGTGGTCCCCGCGATGTCGCCGGCGGGCCGCCGCTGGCACGCTGAGGGCGTGTTGCGTGCACCCGGGCTTCGACCGCGGTTGGTGTCGATGTGGTTCGACTACCTCGTCATCGCCTGCTGGATCGCGGTGCTCACCGTGGTCGGCTTCGCGGTGCGGCCGCTCCTGCCGGCGTCGGCGCCGCGACCGGGGCTGCTCGCCACCGACCTGCTCGTGCTCGCCGTGACGGTCCTGCCCGCCTGGGCCTATCTGACGATCACCGAGGCCGGGCCGCGGCACGCGACGTTCGGCAAGCGCGCGACCAGGCTGTGGGTGCTGCGCACCGGCGGCCAGGAGCCGACGGCCGGGCCCATCGGCGTGCGCAACGCCGTCAAGCTCGCCCCGTGGCAGGTGGCGCACCTGGCGGTCGCGCGGTTCATGCTCGACGTGCAGGTGGGGGTGGGGGTCGCCTGCTACCTGGTCGCGATGCTGCTCGTCGTGCTCACCGTGTGGATGGCCGTGCGCGACCCGTGGCGACGGGGCCTGCACGACCGTGTCGCCGGCACCCGCGTCGTGTCGGTCGTCGACACCCCGGCGCTGCGGCAGCCGCAGTGGTGAGGTGCACGGCCCGATGACCAGCCGCGATGCGTCGACCTGGGGACGAGCGCGGCGGCGCAGGAGTCCGTCGGCCTAGTCTGGCCGGATGCAGACCGGCGCGCCCTGGATCGAGAGCGAGTCCGTGAGCGACCCTGAGCTCGGGATCGACGACCCCGAGGACGACACGGCAGGCTTCGGCGGGTCCGGCGCGGTGGACGCGCGCCGCGCGGCGCTCGACGTGCTGACTCGGATCTGGGGCTACCCCGGGTTCCGCGGCGACCAGGCGCAGATCATCGACACGGTCATCGGGGGCGGCGACGCGCTCGTGCTCATGCCGACCGGGGGCGGCAAGTCGCTGTGCTATCAGGTGCCTGCGCTCGTGCGCGAGGGCACGGGCATCGTCGTCTCGCCGCTCATCGCGCTCATGGCCGACCAGGTCGACGCGCTGTCGGCGCTGGGGGTGCGGTCCGGCTACCTCAACTCCACGCAGACCTTCGAGCAGCGCCGCGACACCGAACGCGCTTATCTGGCGGGCGAGCTCGATCTGCTCTACCTCGCTCCCGAGAGGCTGCGGGTCGCCGACACGGTGCGCCTGCTCGACGAGGGGCGCATCGCGCTCTTCGCCATCGACGAAGCGCACTGCGTGTCGCAGTGGGGGCACGACTTCCGGCCCGACTACCTCGCGCTGTCGATGCTGCACGAGCGCTGGCCCGACGTGCCGCGCATCGCGCTCACGGCGACGGCCACCGAGGCGACCCACCGGGAGATCTCCCAGCGGCTGCACCTGGTCGACGCCCGACACTTCGTCGCCGACTTCGACCGGCCCAACATCACCTACCGGATCGTGGCCAAGGACAACCCGCGCGCGCAGCTCCTGTCGTTCCTGCGCACCGAACACCCCGGCGACGCGGGCATCGTCTATTGCCTGAGCCGCAAGAGCGTCGAGAGCACCGCCGACTTCCTCACCGCGCAGGGCATCCCGGCACTGCCCTATCACGCGGGCCTCGACCGCGACGTCCGCGCGCGCAACCAGGCGCGGTTCCTGCGCGAGGACGGGCTCGTCATGGTCGCCACCATCGCCTTCGGCATGGGCATCGACAAGCCCGACGTCCGCTTCGTTGCCCACCTCGACCTGCCGAAGTCCGTCGAGGGCTACTACCAGGAGACCGGGCGCGCCGGGCGCGACGGGCTCGCGTCGACGGCTTGGCTCACCTACGGGTTGGCGGATGTCGTGCAGCAGCGGCGCATGATCGAGGGCTCCGAGGGCGACGCGGCCCATCGCCGCCGGCTCGGGCAGCACCTCGACGCGATGCTCGCGCTGTGCGAGACCGTGACGTGCCGGCGGGCGCAGCTGCTCGACTACTTCGGGCAGCGCGGCACCGGCGCGTGCGGCAACTGCGACACCTGCCTGGAGCCGCCGCAGGCCTGGGACGGCACGATCCCCGCACAGAAGCTGCTCTCGACCATCGTGCGGCTCGACCGGCGCGGCCAGCGATATGGCGCCGGGCACCTCATCGACATCCTGCTGGGCCACCAGACTCCGCGGGTCACCCAGCTCGGGCACACCGACCTGACGACCTTCGGCATCGGCACCGAGCTGTCCGACGGTGAATGGCGCGGCGTGGTGCGGCAACTCCTCGCCGCGGGACTCGCGGCGGTCGAGGGCGACTACGGCACGCTCGGGCTCACCGAGGGCAGCGCCGCGGTGTTGCGCGGCGAGCGTGAGGTGCGACTGCGGCGCGAGCCCGAGCGGGGGCGCGCGCGGACCCCCCGGGGCTCGGGGTCGGCGGCGCGGGCCCAGGCCGCGGCCGAGCTCGACACCGAGGCGGCAGGCCTCTTCGAACGTCTGCGGGCGTGGCGCGCCGCGACGGCCAAGGAGCAGGGCGTGCCGGCCTATGTCGTCTTCCACGACGCGACGCTGCGCGCGATCGCGACCGCCGCGCCGGCGACGCTGGACGCGCTGAGCGGCATCAGCGGCGTCGGCGCGGCCAAGCTCGATCGTTACGGGCCGGGGGTGTTGGCGACCGTGGCGGGGGACGACGCGGCGGAGCAGGGCCCGGGCGACGAGCCACCGCCGGCCTGAGTGCGCCGACCAGCCGTGCCGCGGCCCACGTCGCCGACGGCCTGCGCGCCGAGGCGGCCTCAGCCCCACCGGCCGATCGCGCAGCTGCGTCGGGGCGCTGACGAGCGGTCTGGGCGGCCTTCGTGACCGTCAAGAGCGCGCCTCGCAGGGTCGTGCACCCCGGACCCGCGCCCCCGGAGGCGTCGAGTGGGCGCCTCGCCGAGGGGAGAGGCCCTAACGTCGTACATCAACCGCTGGTCGACCCTTGCGTCGGCGGCTCATCGATGCCTTGACCTGCGGCGATGCCCACGCTCGAACCCTCGACCGGCGGTTGATGTACGACGTTGGTGCCTCTGATCCCACCAGAATGGAGGCGTGAACGGACAACGGCGTGCAGTGACCATCGTCGGGGGCGGCATCGGGGGGCTCGCGCTGGCTGCCGCGCTGGACCCAGCCCGGTTCGACGTCACCGTCTTGGAGGCCGCGCCCGGCCGCACCGCTCTCGGTGCCGGCATCGGGCTGTGGCCCTCGGCGCGGGCGGCGCTGGAGCGGATCGGGGCATTCGCGGCGCTGCGCGACGTCGCCGCGAAGCTGCCGCCGACGAGCAGCCTGCACGACCTGCGCGGCGATCAGCTCCTGGCTCTGCCGAGCCCTGACCTGCGAGTTGTGCCCCGCCCGGCGCTGCTGGCGGCGCTCGCGGCGGCCGTGCCGCACGGAGTGCGCATCGAGCAGCGGCAGGTCGACGACGCGAGCGCGCTCGGCGGCGACCTCGTCGTCGGCGCCGACGGCGTGCGCAGCCGGGTGCGCGGGGTCGTCAGCCCGCGGGCCGCGCGGCGGCTCGCGACCCCCTACGTCGCGCTGCGGGGCACGACCGAGGCGGTGGTGAGCGCGGACCGGTTCGGCGAATATTGGGGCGGCGGAAAGCTCTTCGGCATCGTGCCGATGGGGCCCGGGCGGGCCTACTGGTTCACGACCCAGCGCAGCGCGCCGCTACCCGAGCCGCTCGACGTGCCGGCGGTGCTCGCGTTCGCACGCGCCGCGTTCGCCGACGCCGCACCGCTGGTCCGCCGCGTGCTCGCCGACGCGGGCCCAGACACGAGCGCCACCCGCATGTGGCTGGCCCCGCCGATGACCCACTACGTGCGCGGACGGTATGTCGTCATCGGCGACGCCGCACACGCGAGCCTGCCCAACCTCGGGCGCGGAGGCTGCGACGCGATCCTCGACGCGGTGACCCTGGCCGACACCCTCAACCGGGGCGGTACGCCGGCGCGGTGGCAGGCGCGCCGGCTCCCGCCGACCCAGGCCGCGCGCGTCGCGGCCTCGGGCGTGATGCGGCTGGCGCTGCTGCACCGCGGTCAGGCCGCGCGCGACCTCGTGCTCGGCCGGTTGGGGCGGGCCACCTGACGGGCCAGTGGGCGCCCTGGGTTTGGGGGACCTCGCCGAGGGCACGGGCGGCCGCCGGACCGTTCGTGCCGCTCCTGCGTCTCCCGCGTCGTCTCCCGCGTCGCGCGGCCTCGGCGCAGGCCACCGCAGGCCGACCTCGTCGCGCGCCGGTCTTGGCGCTCCGGCGCGGACTGACCACCGCCGGCGTCTGCCGGCACACGCCTGCCGTCCCGGCGTGCCCGGGTCGTCCAGCAGGGCACCGACGGGTGGCCGCGGCCCTGCCTAAGCCGCCGCAACACCGGCCTGAGTGCCGGTCCCCATGTGACACAAAGACAACGCCCGTAGGGTGCGTGCCAGACACCCGTGGAGCCCCCCGCGGGGAGCGGTCCACGACTCGGAGGAGCCCGCATGCGGTGTCCCGGCCTGCGCACCCCGACCTCGACGGCGCCGCCGCCGACGCCGAGCGACGGGACCCTGCCATGACCGCCCCCACGCCCACCGGCACCCCCGGCAATGTGGGCAGCACGCACCCCGGGGCGCCACCGCGAGCCCGGGTCATGGGTGTCGACGTCACCCGCGGCCTCGCGGTGCTCGGCATGGCGGCGGTGCACATCCTGCCCCTGACCCACGACGACGGGTCGCCGACGCTGGTCGCCCACCTGGCCGCGGGGCGCTCCGCGGCCGCGTTCGCGTTCGTCGCGGGCATCAGTCTCGCGTTCCTCACCGGCGGCATGATCCGGCTCGTCGGGCGGGCCGCGACCGGAGCGGCGGTCGGCATCGCCATGCGGGGCGTGCTCATCGGGCTGCTCGGGCTCACGCTCGCCTACCTCGGGGTCGCGGACATCATCCTGGCCTCGTACGGGCTCATGTTCCTGCTCGCGCTGCCCCTGCTGAGGGTCGGCCCACGGGTGCTCGTCGCCGCCGCCGTGGCCTTCTCGATCGTGGGGCCCGTCGTCATCGTCGCGTTGCACCGCGCCGGGGCGATCCGCGCCGACGCCTTCGACCCCACCCTGACGACGCTGGTCACCCAGCCGGGCACGCTGCTGGAGCTGCTCCTGGTGAGCGGCGTCTACCCGGTGGTGGTCTATCTGGGCTACCTGTGCGCAGGGCTCGCCGTCGGGCGACTCGACCTCTCCTCGCGGCGTCTGGCCGCCGGACTCGTCGGCGTCGGGGTCGTGCTCACCGCGCTGGGGCAGGCGACGAGCGCGCTGTTGCTCTTCCGCTTCGGTGGGCTCGCCCACCTCGTGGACCACGTCAACGCCTCGGCCGGCACAGACGCCACCGGCGGGCCGACCACACCGGCAGCCCCCACCGCCGCCGACACGCCCGACGCCGCCGCCGACGAGGACGCCGCTGCCCAAGAGGACGACGCCGCTGCCGACGAGGAGGACGAGGACGACGACTCGGGCGACGCACCGGGCACCGGCGAAGGCACGGCGGCGAGCACCGCGCCGACAGATGCCGCGGACGCCGCCTCGGACTCGCCCGCCGCCGACACCGGCGCCGACGCGACCGACACCGGCG
>JBDIAP010000204.1:0-5687 GCA_039812485.1 Kineosphaera sp. | reverse complement strand
CGCCCCAGGACACGCCGCCCCAGGACACGCCGCCGACGCCGCCGACGCCCGGTGCACCGGCCGCCGAGCCGGCGCGCCCGCCGATCCCGCGCGAGATCCGGGTGCTCATCGCGTCGGCCTTCGTCATCGCCATCGGATTCGGCCTCGTCGCGCCGGTCCTGCCGCAATACGCGGCGAGCTTCGATGTCGGCGTCGCCGCGGCGTCGGTCATCGTCAGCGCGTTCGCGTTCATGCGGCTCGTCTTCGCGCCGGGCGGGGGAGCGCTCGTCACCCGGTTCGGCGAGCGGCCCGTCTACCTGGTGGGGTTGCTCGTCGTCGCCGCGTCGACGGGGGCCTGCGCGCTGGCCACCAGCTACTGGCAGCTGCTCCTCTTCCGCGGGCTGGGGGGCATCGGATCGACGATGTTCACGGTCTCGGCGATGGCGCTCATCGTGCGGCTCGCGCCGCCCAGCATCCGTGGGCGGGTGTCGTCCGCCTACGCCGGGGCGTTCCTCATCGGCGGCATCGCCGGGCCGATCCTCGGCAGCCTCACGGCCGGCTACGGCTACCGCGTGCCGTTCGTCATCTACGCGATCGCGCTGCTCGTCGCGGCGTCGGTCGTCGCCGTCCTGCTCAAGGACGCCGCCCTGCGGCCCGCGCCCGGGATGACGCCGCCGCCTCCGCTGACGGTGCGTGAGGCTCTGCACGACAGCGCCTATCGGGCGGCGCTCGTGGCGGGCTTCGCCAACGGCTGGGCCAACTTCGGGGTACGGATCGCGCTCGTGCCGCTCTTCGCGGCCACCGCCGGCGGGCTCGGCCCGCAGCTGGCGGGGCTCGCGCTCACCGTCTTCGCCGTGGGCAACGCGGTGGCGTTGCAGTTCTCGGGCCGGCTCGTCGACACCCGCGGCCGTCGGCGGCTCATCATCGTCGGGCTCCTCGTATCGGCCCTGGGCACGGTGTCGTTCGGCGTCGCGCACACCCCGGTGCCGTTCCTGGTGTTGTCGTTCGTCGCCGGCGCGGGAGCCGGGATCGTCAACCCCGCCCAGCAGGCAGCCGTCGCCGACATCATCGGCCAGCACCGTTCCGGCGGAAAGGTGCTGGCCACCTACCAGATGGCCAGCGACGGCGGGGCGATCCTGGGCCCGGTGCTCGCCGGGCGGGTCGCCGACGTGGTGGGCTTCCCGGCGGCGTTCGCCGTGACCGCTGCGGTGCTGGCCGTCGGCGCGCTCGCCTGGCTGCCCGCCCGCGAGACGAGGCCCGTCGCCGAGGGCGGCGACGCTGCCGCAGCGCCTCCGGAGCCCGCCCCGCGCCGCTAGCCGGAGTCAGGCGCCGCGCCACGAGCCGGGAGTGGCCTGCGACGGCATGCTGGCCAGTCTGCTCATGTCGCGGGGCTCAGGTCGGCGGCAGCAGGTAGAGCCGCTCGCCGTCGTCGGCTCGCGCGCGGAACACGGCGCCCGCGGGGGTGACGATCTCCGGGATCGTGATGTCCGCCCCGACGTCCGCCCGTGGCACCTCGGGCCCCACCTGCACCGGCCGGCCGTCGATCGTCCCGTAGGCGCGATCGGTGGTGATCCACGTCGTCGTCCAGTCGCCGAGGTCGCGGACCGCCCCGCGCTCGAGGTCGACGATCGTGCGCCCGAGCACTCCCCACGTGCCCGACGGCGACGGCCACCACGGCAGCCCCGCGGCGGCCGTCGTGCCTGCAGGGGTCGTGATCGCCCCGCGGAAACTCACCCGCACCTGCGGGGCGTCGGTGCTGGCGACGACGTGCCGGCGCCCCGTGCGGTCCGGCGGATAGACGGTGAGAATCGCGTCGCCGAGATAGCCGACGACCACCGGCGCCGCCCGCGGGGCCTCGTCGTCGGGGGCCGCGGTCTCCCATCCGCGTGGCGCGCCGGCCGCGACTCCCGGGCGCAGGTGCCACCACCCCCGCCCGGACGCCGCTGTCACCTGACCGCGCTCGGAGGCGGCGAGGGCGAAGGCACCGGTCGGCAGCGCGAGCCGGCGCAGGGTGTTGCCTCTGACCAATGCGACGGTGCGGTCGTCGACCCCGACCAGCGGCGCCGCGCCGAGGAACGTCGTGCGCGACCCGGCGGGCAGGGCGAGGCTCCCGGCGTTCTGGCCGTCGGCGGCCGACCACCAGGCGAGGGTGTCGTCGATATGCGCGGCCACGACCGCTCGTCCGTCGATCGTCGTGTGGGCCAGGCCGTCCCGCATCGTCCCGGCGGGCAGGGGCACGTGCCAGCGGGTGACGCCGGACGTCGCGTCGACCGCCACGAGCCGGTGCTGGGCCGTGACGTAGGCGACGGTGTCGCCGAAGGCGAGGACCCGTCCGCCGCCCGCCTCGACCGCAGCGCTCACCCAGCGCGGCTGGACCGCCCATCCGGGGGCCACGGCGCCGGGGAACGGGCGGTCCGATGCCGCGGCGCTCGCCTCCGACCCTCGGGTGTCGCGCGGGTGCAGGACCATGCGGGCGATGACCGCCAGCGCCGCGACGACGAGCACGGCCGCGACGACGACGGCGACGACCGCCGGTCGCACACGCCTGGGTCTGGTGCCGTCGCGTCCGTCGCGGGCCGCGGCCTCGCCGGCATCGGTCGCGGCTGCCCTGGGATCGCGCGCCGAGGCGGCCGCTCGCTGATCACGGGTGGCGCGCACGAGCCCGGCGAGACGATCCGCCGGGATCACCGGCGAGATGCGCACCGTGTGTTCGGCGGCGCCGGGGTCGTCGGGTGGCACGGGGTGGTGGGGTGGGACGTGGTGGTCGGGTGGGGCCTGGTGGTCGGATGGGTCGTGCGGCGCCGGCCCGCGCATGCGGCCCAAGGACGCGAGGCCGGAGGCCGCCACGGCGACAGGTCCGGCGGCCGCGCCGACGCTACCCCGGGCCTGCTCCGCGGCCCCGGTTCGCATCGAGGACGGGCGGTCGTCGAGGAACGTCGAGCTCCAGCCGCCCGAGCGACCCGAGCCACCCCTTCGCGCGTCGTCGTCGCTCGGGTTCGCCCCGGTCGGGTGTGTGCCGGTCGGGTGTGTGCCGGTCGGGTGGGCGTCGGTGGGGCGGGTGCCAGTGGGGCGGGTGCCGGTGGCGCGGGAGTCGGTGGGGTCGCCCCCGCGGGGTGGCCACACGGGCGCGGCGCCCTGGCCGGGCCGGGGCCCGGCACCGCGACCGACGTCGCCGGGCCCGACGCCCGGGGAACCTGGGCGGGGAGGGCCGTCGCGACGGGGCGCCGCGCCGCCGGGGCCGGCAAGGGGCGGGGCCACCGCGTGGCCGGCGGGACGCTCGACCGTCGCTGTGGCCGCTGCGGAGGTGGCGGTGCCGAGACCCACAGCGCCCTCGGCGGGACGGGGGACCGTGCGCGGTGCCGCGACGGGAGGGGGGCCGATCGGCACGTAGAGGCGGCCTTCTCGGTCTACGGCGACGTCGTAGTCGCGGAAACCCGGGCCGTTGATCCGGGCCCGCACCCCCGCCCGAGCCCGGCCACCGGCTCCGGATCCCGGCAACCGGTCGACGAATTCGGCCACGGTGCGCACGGCCGCAGCCCGGGCGGATTCGCCGGCGTCCGGCTCGACCGGGCGCCCGTCGACGGTTGCGGTCTCGCGGCCGGTCGAGTCGACGCTGATGTCGATCGCGACCACGGGGTCGTCGGGCAGGTCGTAGGGATCGAACGGCATGGCTCAGCGCCAGAACAACGAGCGGTAGACGGTGGCCGCCGCACCCGCGAACGGCTCGGGCGCGGTGACGGCCTCGTAGGCGAGCTGCTTGCGCGCCTGCGTGCGCACGAGCCAGTCGTGCATGTTCTGCATATACGGTGCGTTGGCCGCGGAGGCCGCCGACCCCGGGAAGACACCCCACTGCGCCAGCGCGACCTTGCGCCCCTGGCGGCGCGCGAAATCGGCCCACCAGTTCAGCCCGTAACGGCCGTTGATCGCGTGCCCCCAGTCGTCGCCGGAGTCGATCGCGTCGATCCCGATGACGCTGACGACGTCGGCGCCGGGCCACGCGCGCACCGGGTCGAGACCCGGTCGGCCTCCGCGCGGGACACTCCATTGGGTCTGCACCTGCGGCAGCCGCGTGCGCACCGATTCGACCACCCGCCGGTAGCAGGTGGCGTGGCCGGCCGGATCGGCCTCAGCGGCCCCGGCACCGTCGGGGCGCAGATCGATGATGGCGGTCGCCAGACCCTGGGTGGACACGGAGGCCGCGAAGCCCTGCCAGTACGTGTGATAGCGCCCCTTGGCGCAGGAGCGCAGGCTGCCGCCCGCGTCGGGCAGGAGTGACACCGAGAGCACCTTGCGACCTGGGACCTGCCGCAGGGTCGCCAGCGCGCTGGTCGGCCGAGCGATGTCGGCCCAGGTGTGCGCGGGCAGCCGAGCGGCCACCACGTCGAAGGCGCCTCCCCGGGCGCGGGCCAACCGGGCTGCGCGACGCACGGATTCGGCGTCCGGGGCACCCAGGTGCACGCCGCTCGCCCAGCGCGGGCGGTGGCGCGGCGCGTCGGGGTAGGAGCGTCGGGTCGCAGCTCCCGGACCGGAGGGGGCCGGGAGCGCGGGGGTGCGGGGGCCGGCGGCGGGTCGGTCGGGGCCCGCGACCGTGCGGTCCTTCGTCGGCAGCGTCGGGGACACGCCGCGCGACGTGTCCGCGGTCCGCACGGGCCCGGGTCGCGGCGCGCTGGGCGGGGTGCTGCGGGGCACGGCTCGGGTGAGTGCGCCCGAGTGCGCGCCGGGAGACCCGCTCTGTTGGGGCCTGGCCTGTTGTGACGGGCTGGTCTGTTGTGACGGGGCGGTGACCGCGGGCGCGGGGTGGCTCCGCGATCGGCTGGGGAGTCGCTCGGGCGTGGACGCCGCCGCGCGTGCGACGGCGGACCGGCGCGTGGCTGCGTCCGAGCCTGCCGTTGCCCCGCCGGGCAGCTCCAGGAGGCCCTCGACGATGTCGTCGACGAGGCCCTCGAAATCCTCGGCCGTCGGCAGCAACGCCGCCGCCCTGCGGGCCGTGACGGCGGACGCACGGGCGGGCGAGTGCGACTCGCGGCGGCGGACCGATCCGGCGGGCGCGAGTCGACGCGGGCCGGGTGCCCCGCGTCCCACCGCGTCCGGGGCGGCTCCGCGGGCGCGGGTGACCGGGTGGTCGGTGCGCTCGTCGGTGCCCGTCGGGGTGTCGCGACGCACGCTCGGGGTCCGTTGCAGCCCTCGGCCCCGAGTGGCGCCGGGCTCACGGCCGCGCTCGCCGGCGTCCGCTCCCGCGCGACCGGGACGTGGCGCGGAGCTCGTCGGCCTCCTGACCTGGCGGCGCTCGGCACGGTCGTTGTCGTTGCCCGCGCCTGTGGTGGTGGTCGGCCGGGGGCCGGCGTCTCGGCTGTCGTCGTCCCGGTTGTCGCCTTTCCGGTTGTCGTCTGTCCGGCTGTCGTCGCCCCGGAGGTTGCCGTCTCGGCTGTCGTCCGAAGTCGACCGGCGCGCAGCGTCGGTGCCCGAACGGCCCTGCGAACCGGCCCGGCCCGCACCACGTGGACGCGGCTGTCCGTCGCGCGGCGCCCGCGCGGGGCCCAGGTCGTGGGTCGCGCGCCTGGCCGGGGCCTCGAACAGATCGCTGAGCATGTCCTCGAACGCGGTGGCCAGCCCTCGCGCCAACTCACGGGCGCCGCGAGCCCCTGCTCGCTTGCCCTGGGATGTGCTCTGGGACCTGCCCTGGGACGTCGCGCGCGCCTCGCCCTCCC
>JBDIAP010000203.1:0-5706 GCA_039812485.1 Kineosphaera sp. | reverse complement strand
CCCCCCGCTCGCCCCGGCAGCGGTGGCGCCGTGCCGGGGTCGGGCGGCGGCACACGGGGGTCGCGGCGGTAGCGTGAGGTCACTCGCCTGTGGTGTCCGGAGGGGAAGACGCGTGGACCTGTCCCATCTGCTCTACAGCGCCTACGAGCGACGCCTCGTAGGCGACCTGTCGCCCGAACGGCTGCCGCGGCACGTCGGGGTCATGCTCGACGGCAACCGGCGCTGGGCCAAGGCCAAGGGCGCCGGCACCGCCGAGGGGCATCGCGCCGGCGCGGACAACATCGAACCGTTCCTCACCTGGTGCGAGGACCTGGGCATCGAGGTCGCCACGCTCTGGCTGCTCTCGACCGACAATCTCAACCGCAGCGCCGATGAGCTGGCCCCCCTGCTGGCGATCATCGAGGACGTCGTCGACCAGCTCGCCCTGCGGGGGCGCTGGCGCCTCAACATCGTCGGGGCCGTCGATCTGCTGCCGGCGCGCACTGCGGGTCGACTCACCGCCGCGGCCGCCACCACCCGCAGCGTCGAGGCCCGGCTCGTCGTCAACATCGCCGTCGGCTACGGCGGTCGTCAGGAGATCGCCGACGCCGTGCGGGGGATGCTCCTCGAGGCGGCCGCCGCCGGCAGGACGCTCGAGGAGGTCGCTGCGTCGGTGCGCATCGAGGACATCGCGGCGCACCTCTACACGCGCGGGCAGCCCGACCCCGACCTCGTCATCCGCACCTCCGGGGAGCAACGGATCGGCGGCTTCCTGCTGTGGCAGTCCACCCACAGCGAGTTCTACTTCTGCGAGGCCTACTGGCCGGACTTCCGCCGCGTCGACTTCCTGCGCGCCCTGCGGGTGTATGCCGATCGGGAGCGGCGCTTCGGGGCGTAGCCTTCGGTGGTCGTTGGGGGAGCCGGTAGCCCGTTTCTGTCCGGTATGGTGGGAATGCCTCCGGTTCTACGGCGTCATTGGCGTCTTGCGCATGTCCGAATGGACGGGAGTGCCGGGGTGCTGGAGACTTGTTATGAGAATGACACCTTCGGTGTGTGGATGGTCGTCGTGATGGCCGCGTGGATGCCAAGGGTGGATGCCAGGGTGGCCGGCAGGGTGGACCCGGCAGTAGGAGTGTCGCGGCATGGGCGGACGGTGGGTGGAGAGGAGTTGGTCGGCGCGGTGAGCAGCCAGCAGACGGTGCCCGACAACTGGGCCGGCAAGCAGACCGGCGGCACGACGCCGCGTCCGGCGGCGTGGCCGCCGGTGCGCACGTGGCTCTCGCTGACCCTCGCCGACCTGCGGCTCGCGTGGTCGATGCTTTACGTGCGGCACGGCCTGTGGGGCATGATCCTGCTCGCCGTGGCCGCGATGACGCCCGCCTTCCTGCCGCCCGACCTGTGGGTGCTCGACCGCTTCGGGCTGACATGGCTCGAGGGCGGCGCCAGCCGCGTGCTGAGCACGGGCCTCATCCTCGGGGGCGTCGCGTTGCTGCTGCACGCCTGGCTGCGGTTGCGACCCGGCCCGGGCCGCCCGACCGCCCCGACCTCGACGTGGTTCCTGTGGAGCCTGCCCCTGCTGCTGGCCCCCCCGCTCTTCAGCCGTGACGCCTACAGCTACGCGGCGCAGGGCCTCATCGTCGACCGCGGCATGGACCCCTTCACGACCGGGCCGATCTCGGTGCCGGGGGAGTTCGCCGACAACGTCGACCCCGTGTGGCTCTACACGCCCGCCCCCTACGGGCCGCTCGCACTGCAGATGCAGCACACGGTCGTCGACCTCACGTTCGGCAACGCCTACGTCGCGGCCGTGGCCATGCGCATCCCGGCCGTGCTCAGCGTCGCCGTGCTCGCCCTCGTGCTGCCCCGCCTCGCCGCGCGGCTCGGGCGCTCGGAGCAGGGTGCCCGCTGGCTCGGGGTGCTCAACCCGCTCGTGCTGCTGCACCTCGTCGGCGGCGCCCACAACGACGCCGTCATGATCGCGCTCGTCGTGCTCGCTCTCTGGCTCGCCGTCGACGGCCGCATCGCCTGGGCCGCGCTGACCGTGGCCGCTGCCGCCGGCTTCAAGCAGACCGCGATCTTCGCGCTCATCGCCGTGGCCGTCTTCGCGGCGCGGCAGGCCTGGGGGCCCGCGCACACGTTCACGCACTACCTGCGCGAGGCGGTGCGCGTCGGCCTCATCGCGCTCGCCGGTTTCACGGTGCTCACGGCCGTCAGCGGCCTGGGCTGGGGGTGGCTGCACAACCTGTCCGTGCCGATGCAGATGCGCTCGCTGCTCGCCCCCGCGACCCTCCTGGGCAGCATCGCCCAGCTGCTGCTCGACGCCATGGGCGCCCCGGGGGCCGCGGCGGCCGCCCTGCCGGTCATGCGCACGCTCGGCGCCGTGGCGACCATCGGCGCGGTGCTGTGGCTGGCACTACGCGTCGGCCCCAAGCACCCCATCGGGGCCAGCGCCGCGGCCTTTGCCGCGTTCGTCGTCGGCGGCCCGGTCGTGCAACCGTGGTATGTGCTGCCCGTGCTCGCGCTGCTCGGCGCGACGAGCGCGAGCCGCCGCTACGTGCAGGCCGCGGTCTGGCTGACGATCGCGCTCGTGGGCTACAGCGCCTTCGACGTCGCGATGTCCAACGGCGCCGCCCTCGTCGGGATCGTCATCATCGGCTACGCGCTGTGGCGCCTGTGGCGCTCGCGCACCGACCTCGTCGACGAGCCGCTCGGTGACGAGCCCCTCGCGGCCGGCCAGATCGTCCCGCCGGCCGCCGAACCCGCGCCGGCGAGGCGCTGAGGGCGGCCCTTCGCCCCGCGTCGGTGCCGCGGCCTGCCCCGGATCGACGCTCACCCGACGCCGCGGTGAACGATGCGTGTCGCACGGGCGCCCGCTTCGCGTCAGCGGTGTGGGCGACGTACCGTCGATTTGTCAGCGTCCGATCGGCCTGCACGCCCACGTGCCCCGCCAGCCGGTCGGTGTGGGCGAGGCCGGGGCGCGCAGGAGCGGGACATGCACGGACAACACCCGGTGGACGGCCACGGCTCGCTCACCACCACGGACTCCCCTGAGCACGTCACGGCAGGCCGCGGGGGCACGGCGTCGCGGGCGGCCGCTGCCGGCGATGCAGACGACGCCCCCACGGGCCGGACGACGCGCAAGACCTACGTGCTCGACACCTCGGTGCTCCTGTCGGACCCGCGGGCGCTGCTGCGCTTCGCCGAGCACGACATCGTGCTACCGGTCGTCGTCATCACCGAGCTCGAGGCGAAGCGCCACCACCCGGAGCTCGGCTATTTCGCCCGCGAGGCCCTGCGCCAGCTCGACGACCTGCGCGTCACGACGGGCCGGCTCGACCGGCCCGTGCCGCTGGGGGAGGGCCGCGGCAGCCTGCACGTCGAGCTCAACCACGGCGACGCCGCCGGGCTGCCCGTCGGATTCCGCCTGGGCGACAACGACTCCCGCATCCTGGCCGTGGCCGCCAACCTCGGCGCCGAGGGGCACGACGTCACGGTCGTCAGCAAGGACCTGCCGATGCGCATCAAGGCGTCCGCGATCGGCCTGGACGCCCAGGAATACCGCGCCGAACTCGCGGTCGACACCGGCTGGACCGGCATCGCGACGCTCGACATCAGCGAGTCCGACATGAGCGCGCTCTACGACTCCGGCCGCGTGGCCAGTGAGGAGGCCGCCGCGCTGCCTGTCAACACCGGCCTCGTGCTGCACTCCCCGCGCGGCAGCGGCCTCGGCCGGGTCGGCGCCGACGGGGCGATCCGGCACGTGCGCGGCGACCGCGACGCGTTCGGCCTGCACGGCCGCAGCGCCGAGCAGCGCATCGCCCTCGACCTGCTGCTCGACCCCGACATCGGCATCGTCAGCCTCGGCGGGCGGGCCGGCACCGGCAAGTCGGCCCTCGCCATGTGCGCGGGCCTCGAGGCGACGATGGAGCGCCGCCAGCACCGCAAGGTCATCATCTTCCGCCCGCTGTATGCCGTCGGCGGCCAGGAGCTCGGCTACCTGCCCGGCACCGAGGCGGAAAAGATGGGACCGTGGGCGCAGGCTGTCTTCGACACGCTCTCCTCGGTCGTCGCGCCCGAGGTCGTCGAGGAGGTGCTCGACCGCGGCCTGCTCGAAGTGCTTCCGCTGACCCACATCCGCGGCCGCTCGCTGCACGACGCGTTCGTCATCGTCGACGAGGCCCAATCTCTGGAGCGCAACGTGCTGCTCACGGTGCTCTCGCGCATCGGCCAGAACTCGCGGGTCGTGCTCACCCACGACGTGGCCCAGCGCGACAACCTGCGCGTCGGGCGGCACGACGGAGTCGCCGCCGTCATCGAGGCGCTCAAGGGGCGCCCGCTCTTCGGGCACATCACGCTGACCCGCAGCGAGCGCAGCCCGATCGCCGCGTTGGTCACCGAGTTGTTGGAGGGCATCGAGGTCTGAGCCCCGCCCGTCGGGGCGCCCCGGCGAGGCCGTGCGGTCCTTGGTCTGGGCTGGTTCTCCGCATTGAACTACGCATTGAACGCCGATATGTGACTCACGTCACTGTCGGCGTTCGTGCTGTTCAGGGCGGTTCGCCCCGCACATGTCGGCGCCGGCGGCGGCCGCCGTGATAGTTCCGTGATGGGCTCACCTCAATACCAGGCGTGTTCATATTCCGGACCATTGCTCAAAGGCGTCTTGGACAATCGTCCCGGTTAATGGCACAGTAAATACAAGATCACGATTTGGTATAGGCCGCGCACGACACCGCCTGTCGTCCACGGGTCCCGGCTCGGCCCTGCTACACGCTCGGGCCACCGGATGCCCGCGTCGGCCTCCCCTGTAGACCGACCAAGGAGTCCCTTTGCTGCGCACTCGCAGTGCGGCTTCGCCGCGCCCTGCCACCGCCACGACCACCCGCCGCGCTGTCGCCGCGTCGACGCTCGCCCTCATCGCCGTCTCCACGGTGGCTGCGGTGGCGCCCTCGCATGCCGCGTCGGCCGACGCACCCGCCGTCGCCGTGGCCGCCCCCGCCAACCCGGCCCGCGCGTTCTCCGCCGCGTCGAGCGTCGTCGCCCTGCAGGCCGCCTCGCTCAAGGTCGTCAAGGCCCAGCAGGACGCCCAACAGGACAAGGCCAAGACCCAGGTCGCCTCCGCGCGCGGCGCGCAGCAGGCGTCCCGATCGCAGGCACGCGTCTCCGGCAGCCCTCGCGCCATCGGCCGCTCGCTGGCCGCGGACAAGGGTTGGGGCGGGGCGCAGTTCGCCTGCCTCGACAAGCTGTGGACCAAGGAAAGCAACTGGACGGTCACGGCCGACAACCCGACCTCCAGCGCCTACGGCATCCCGCAGGCCCTGCCCGGTCACCGCATGAAGTCGCACGGCGCCAACTGGCGCACCGACGCCGCGACGCAGATTCGCTGGGGCCTGGACTACATCGACGACCGCTACGGCTCGCCGTGCGCGGCCTGGGCGCACTCGCGCGCGGTCAACTGGTACTGATCTGCGCCGGTCGTCGGACGCGGGGAGCTAGCTGTAGTCTTCTGCACCGGGGTGCTCCCCGTGTTGGTGTCCGGGCTCGCTGGGTGACACCTCCCGGCGTGTCCGGAGGCTCGGGGTCTTGTGTCAGCGGACCGGGGTGGGCTGCTGGGTGTGAACGTAGTGAAGGTCCTCGACGTCGACGGGGTGAGGTCGTCGAGGCCAGTTCACGTGCGCCGGGAGTGATCGACTCAGGCGGCGCGCCCACGGCTGGCGTCACGCAGGCCCG
>JBDIAP010000202.1:0-6091 GCA_039812485.1 Kineosphaera sp. | reverse complement strand
CGCCGCCCGCACCGCGGCGTCGGGCGCGCCCTCGTCGGCGGCGAACGGCGAGCCGGTGACCTGCCGGCCCTGCCAGGTCGTGCCCGCCGTGTCGGTGCCCGCCGCGGCGTCGTGCCCGTCGAGGCGGGGGTGTCCGGGAAACCGGCTGGGGGCGGGCCCGGGCGCAGGCGCCGCGTTCCCACCCGGCCCGCGCGGGTCGTCGGTCACGGTCGGCCGGCCACGTCGAGCGCCTCGGGCAGGGTGAAGGCGCCCTTGTAGAGCGCGGATCCGACGATCGCCCCCTCGACGCCGTCGGGCACGAGCGCCCGCAGCGCCTCGAGGTCGGCGAGGGTCGACACGCCGCCGGAGGCGACGACGGGCCGGTCGGTGCGGGCGCAGACCTGGGCCAGCAGCTCGACGTTCGGCCCGGCGAGCATGCCGTCCTTGGCGACGTCGGTGACGACATACCGGGCGCAGCCCTCGCGGTCGAGCCGGTCGAGGGTCTCCCACAGGTCGCCACCCTCGCGGGTCCAGCCGCGGGCGGCCAGGGTCGTGCCGCGCACGTCGAGGCCGATGGCGACGCGGTCGCCGTGCTCGGCGATGGCGCGGGCGGTCCACTCCGGGTCTTCCAGGGCCGCGGTGCCGATGTTGACGCGGCGGCAGCCGGTGGCCAGGGCCCGCTCGAGCGTCTCGCTGTCGCGGATGCCGCCGGAGAGCTCGACCTGCAGGTCGAGGGCGTCGACGATCGAGGCCAGCAGCTCGTGGTTGCTGCCGCGGCCGAAGGCGGCGTCGAGGTCGACGAGGTGCAGCCACTCGGCGCCGGCCTCCTGCCAGCGCAGCGCGGCCTCCAGCGGCGAGCCGAACTGCCAGCCCGAGCCCGCCACCCCCTGCTGCAGTTGCACCGCCTGACCGTCGACGACGTCGACCGCCGGCAGGAGCTGCAGCCGGGGCGCGTCGCTCGGGTCGACCGACTCGCCGGGAGTGTGCGGGTGCGTGAGGTCAGGGGTGTCCATCGTCATCTCCAGGAGGGGGTGGGCCGGCTACAGGGTGCGTAGCCAGTTGCGCAGCAGGTGGGCGCCGGCGTCGCCGGACTTCTCGGGGTGGAACTGGGTGGCGGACAGCGGTCCGTTCTCGACCGCGGCGACGAAGGGCGCGCCGTGCTCCGCCCACGTCACCAGGGGCGCGACCCGCTCGAACGGGCCCTCGGGGTGCAGCCCCCACTCCTGGGCCGCGTAGGAGTGCACGAAATAGAAGCGCTCGTCGCCGATGCCGGCGAAGAGGCGGCTCTGCTCGGGGGGGTGCACCGTGTTCCAGCCCATGTGCGGCACGACCTGGGCGGGCAGCCTGGTGACGGCGCCCGGCCACTGCCCCAGACCCGGCTGGCCCGGGCCGACACTCGGCTCGGTCGACTCCTCGAACATGACCTGCAGGCCGACGCAGATGCCCAGCACGGGCCGGCCGCCGGCGAGCCGCAAGTCGACGAGCGCGGGGCCGTCGACGGCGCGCAGGCCGGCCATGCAGGCGTGGAAGTTGCCGACCCCGGGCACGACGAGGCCGTCGGCCGCCAGGCAGGCGTCGCGGTCGGCTGTGAGCTCGACGTCGGCCCCGACGCGCTGCAGCATGCGCACCGCGGAGCGCACGTTGCCGCTGCCGTAGTCGAGCACGGCGACGCGGGGGCGCGGGTGGCGGCCCGCGCCGATGAATCTGGGATCGATGGGTGGGAGCACGGGCATTCAGGCCTCCAGTTCGATGCGGTGACGGGCCTCTTCGGCCACGACGCGGTCGAAGGCGCGCGCGTGGCGGGGGGCGGGGTCGACGACGCGGGCGCCCGGCAGCTGCCCGATCTCGACGTCACCGGTGAGCAGGTCGATGCCGGGCAGCGACAGCGTGTCGAGCACCGCGCGCAGCACCCCGACGGCGTCGCCGTCGCCGTCGCGCAGCGTCAGGCGCAGCCGCTCGGCGAGTGCGGCCTGCCCGGGTGCGTCGAGCGAGCCGGCGGCGTCGTCGTCGGCCAGGCCCGCGGCCGCGATGAGGTCGGCGGGTCGCGCGGCGGGCAGACCGATCGGCGGCACGAGGCCGTCGCGCACCGTCCAGATCGCCCACCGCGGCACGGCCCGCCACGCCGCCGGGTGCACGGTGACGACCGCCTGCCGCCCCAGCTGGAAGAAGCCCAGCGCGGGCCGCATCCACACCCCGACCGGCCGCCCGGCGAGGCTCGCCACCGCGTCGTCGTAGGGGTAGCGAGCCCGCGCCGGACCCGTCGGCATGACGACCGTCCACCCGTCCCACGGGGCCACCGTGACGCTGCCCAGGCCGCGGCGGCTCCACCCCACCGCGGTCTCCGGGCGGCACCGCGACAGGAGGAAGCCGCGCCCCGTGGAGATCGCTCGCCGGCCGCGCCGCGCGGCCAGGCGCCTAGAGACTGCCCTTGGCACTGGGCACCCCGACGACGCGCGGGTCGGGCTCGATCGCCGATCGCAGGGCCCGGGCGATCGCCTTGAACTGGGCCTCGACGATGTGGTGCGGGTCGCGCCCCGACAGCACGCGCACGTGCAGGGCGATCTGCGCGTGGTGGGCCAGGGTCTCGATGACGTGTCGCGTCATCGACCCCGCGTAGGTGCCGCCGATGAGCGCGTATTCCTGCCCGGCGGGCTCGCCCTCGTGCACGGCGTACGGGCGGCCGCTGACGTCGACGACCGCCTGGCACAGCGCCTCGTCGAGCGGCACGACCGCGTCGCCGAAGCGGCGGATGCCCCGCTTGTCACCGAGCGCCTGCAAGAGCGCGTCGCCGAGCACGATCGCGACATCCTCGACCGTGTGGTGGCCGTCGACGTCGACGTCGCCCTCGGCGTCGACATACAGGTCGATGAGGCTGTGCTTGCTCAGGCTGGCGAGCATGTGGTCGTAGAAGCGCACGCCCGTGCGGACCTGCGACTCGCCGCTGCCGTCGAGGTCGAGCCGCAGGTGGACGCGGCTCTCCGAGGTGGCCCGCCGCAGCTCGGCGGTGCGGTGCCCCGGTGCGGTGGGTGTGGCGACGGGCGCTGTCGACTCCGGCTCGGGCGACGTCTGCTCGCTGAGCTCGTTGCTCACTGGGGCTCCTGAGGGTCGGATGCGGTGGTCGGGTCGGGACCGGCGCCTGCCTGAGGTCGCGCGAGCGCGTCCGGCCGCTCGCGCAGGTGGGCGGCGATCGCGTCGAGAGCGGCTCCGGTCTCGTCGGGCGTGCCGGCCGTGATGCGCAGGTGCCCGGGGATGCCGACGTCGCGCAGCAGCACTCCGGCGTCGAGGATCGCCTGCCAGCTCGCGGGCGCGTCGGCGAAACCGCCGACGAGCACGAAGTTGGCGTCGCTGGGCACCGGCACGAGACCCAGCTCCCGGGTCTGCGTCACGATGCGATCGCGCTGCGCCTTGATCGCCTCGACCGTGCCGAGCAGCACGTCGGCGTGGGCGAGCGCGGCGCGGGCCACGGCCTGCGTCGTGGCGGACAGATGGTAGGGCATGCGCACGAGCCGCAGGGCGTCGACGACCGCCGGGTCGGCCGCCAGATAGCCGAGCCGGCCGCCCGCCAGCGCGAACGCCTTGCTCATCGTGCGCGACACGACGAGCCGCGGGCGCCCCGGCAGCAGCGTCGTCGCGCTCGGGGTGCCGGCGCGGGCGAACTCGGCATACGCCTCGTCGACGACGACGAGCGACTCCGGCGCCGCGTCGTGCACGGCCTGCACGAGGTCGAGCCCGACCGCCGTGCCCGTCGGATTGTTGGGCGAGCACAGGAAGACGATGTGCGGGTTGTGGGTGCGCACCTGGGTCACGACCCGCTCCGCCACAAGGTCGTAGTCGGTGGGCCCGGCGACCGCGCTGCGGCCCCGGCCCCGCTCGCCGTCGATCCAGCGGGTGCCCGTCGTGCGCGTGATGATCGGGTGCATCGAGTAGGACGGTGTGAAACCGAGCGCCACCCGCCCGGGCCCGCCGAACGCCTGCAGCAGGTGCAGCAGCACCTCGTTGGAGCCGTTGGCGGCCCACAGCTGCTCGACGCTGAGCCGCGCGCCGGTGACCCGGCCCAGGTAGGCCGCGAGATCCTCGCGCAGCGCGGTGAACTCCCGGTCGGGATAGCGATTGAGCCCGGGCGCCTGCGCGGCGACGGCGGCGACGATCTCATCGACGACCTCCTGCGGCACCGGGTAGGCGTTCTCGTTGGTGTTGAGCGCCACCGGCACCTCGAGCTGCGGCGCCCCGTAGGGGGTGCGGCCGACGAGGTCGGGCCGCAGCAGCGTCGCCAGCACCGCGCGCGCGTCGCCCGCCGCGCCCACCGCGCCCACCTCGGCCCGCGCATCGGACCCGCCCCGGCCGCCGCCCGGCGTCGTCGTCGCCGGCGTCGTGTCCGCGCTCATGAACTCACGGCTCATGACCTCACGCCCCCGACCGACGCCATCGCCGCCGCTCCCCCGACCCGGGCCAGGATCGCGTCGCCGTGGCCGGGCAGGTCTTCGTCGCGGGCGAGCGCCACGACGCCGGCGGCGACCTCGGCCAGCCCCTCCTCGTCGTATTCGATGAGCTGCACGCCTCGCAGGAACGCGTAGACCGACAGGCCGCCGGTGTGCGCGGCCGTGCCCGCGGTCGGGAGCACGTGGTTGGACCCGGCGCTGTAGTCGCCGAGGCTCACCGGCGAGTAGGTGCCGACGAAGATCGCCCCCGCGTTGCGCACGCGGCGCGCGACCTGGGCCGCGTCGCGGGTGTGGATCTCGAGGTGCTCTGCCGCGTAGGCATCCACGACGGCCAGCCCGGCCTCGAGGTCGTCGACGAGCACGATCGCGGACTGGCGTCCGGCGAGCGCGGTCGCCACCCGCTCGGAGTGCTTGGTCGCCCCGACCCAGCGGCCCAGCGCCTGGGTCACCCGGTCGGCCAGATCCTCGCTGTCGGTGACGAGCACGGCGGCGGCCAGCGGGTCGTGCTCGGCCTGGCTCACGAGGTCGGCGGCGATGTGGTCGGGGTCGGCGCCGGAGTCGGCGAGGATCGCGATCTCCGTCGGGCCGGCCTCGGCGTCGATGCCGATGAGGCCGCGCAGGTGCCGCTTCGCCGCCGCGACGTAGACGTTGCCCGGGCCCGTGACGATCTGGACCGGCTCGCACTCGATGCCGTCGCCACCCACGCCATCGACCCCGTAGGCGAGCATCGCGATCGCCTGGGCGCCGCCCACGGCGTAGACCTCGTCGACGCCGAGCAGCCGGCAGGCGGCGAGGATCGTCGGGTGCGGGTAGCCCGCGAAGGGCGCCGGGTTGTCGCGCTGCGGCGGGCTCGTCACCGCGATCGAGGGCACCCCCGCGGCCTGGGCGGGGACGACGTTCATGACGACACTGCTGGGATAGACCGCCAACCCGCCGGGCACGTAGAGCCCGACGCGCTCGGTCGGGAGCCAGCGCTGGCTGACCTGCCCACCGGGGCCGAGCCGGGTCGTGTGCTCGGTCGGCAGCTGGGCCGTGTGCACGATCCGGGCCCGCTCGATCGCCACCTCGAGGGCGACGCGGACGGCGGGGTCGAGCTGGTCGAGGGCCGCGTCGAGCACCTCCGCGGGCACTCGCAGCTGCGGTGGCTGCACGCCGTCGAAGCGCAGCGACAGCTCATGCAGCGCCTCGACCCCGCGCTCGCGCACGTCGGCGCAGATCGGCGCGACGTCGGACACGGCGGCGTCGATGTCGAACTCGGCCCTGGGCAGGGCCGCTCTCAGGTCGCGCGGACGCAGGCTGGCCGCGCGTAGGTCGAGTCGGCTGATCACGGCGGCCAGTCTAGGCAAGGGCACCGACACGGTTCGGCGGCGACCGGCGCGCGGGCGACGCCGACGCCGCCGGCACTGCTGGACCTGCCGACGCCGACCGGCCTCCGGGCCGCGCGACACCGGGCCGCCGCGGCACCGGACCCCCCGCGGCACCGGACCCCGCGACACCAGGCCCGCCGACAGCGTCGGGAGCGCGAGGACAGAGGACGCGAGGACAGAGGACACGAGGACAGAGGACACGAGGACAGAGGACACGACGATCGAGCGTCCTCTGCCCCTACGCGCCGGGGACGCGCTGCGTCGCGCCGAGGGCGTCGAGGAGGAAGGCGTTCTCCCAGGCGATCT
>JBDIAP010000201.1:0-6187 GCA_039812485.1 Kineosphaera sp. | reverse complement strand
ACTACCCTGGCGGGGGCGACGTGGGGCGCCCGGCCTTCCCGGGCGACAACCTCCGACATGCGCCGATCCCCGGTTGGTCTGCTGGCAGGGCCCGCCTGACTTTGAATCAGGACAAGCGACGTAGGTTCGATTCCTACCCGGGGAGCCCAGAGCCTCGCCCTGACATCACGCCAAGCGACGTAGGTTCGATTCCTACCCGGGGAGCCCAGAGCCTCGCCCTGACATCACGCCAAGCGACGTAGGTTCGATTCCTCCCCGGGGAGCCCAGAGCCTCGCCCTGACATGACACGCCGTCTTCCGCGCCGCCAGGGCGGTCGGGGCAAGATGGGCCGGGTGAGTCGAGAAACCGGCGGGCGCGCTCGCATGACCGGCAAGCAGCGGCGCGAGCAACTGATCCGCATCGGGCGCAAGCTGTTCGCCGATCGCGGGTTCGAGGGCACGACGGTCGAGGAGATCGCGGCGAAGGCGGGGGTGTCCAAGCCGGTCGTCTACGAGCACTTCGGCGGCAAGGAGGGGCTGTATGCGGTGGTCGTCGACCGCGAGATCCGCACGCTGCTCGACGGCATCACGGCGGCGCTGACGACCGAGCACACGGGCCCGCGGGGGCTGGTCGAGTTGGCGGCGCTGGCGTTGCTCGACTACATCGACTCCTCGACGGACGGCTTCCGGATCCTCGTGCGGGACTCCCCGACGGGCCAGTCGACGGGTTCGTTCGCGAGCCTCATCTCCGATATCGCGAGTCAGGTGGAGCACCTGCTGGCGGCGGAGTTCAAGCGGCGGCGGCTCGACCCGCGGGCCGCCCCGATGTATGCGCAGATGCTCGTCGGCATGGTCGCCCTGACCGGGCAGTGGTGGCTGGACTCGCGCCGCTACGACAAGGCCGACGTCGCCGCCCACCTGGTCAACCTGGCGTGGAACGGCCTCAGCGGCATGGAGGGCAACCCGACGCTGCAGACCGCGCGCTCGGCCGACGACAAGCGCTGAGCGCGGGGCCCGCACGGCCCAACTCGCCTGGCCGGCCTCGGCCGACCGTCGCCTACCCCCTCGCTGAGCACGGGATTTCGCGAAGCTGTTCGCACAGCGAACACTTGTGCATCTAGCGAACGTTCGGTACGGTCGTCAGCAACGCACTCGCCCGCCCGGCATCCCACCCGACACCAGCGACCCGGGCGAGGCAAGGCCGAGAGACTCGAGGGAGAGGTGGCACGGTGAGCACGACGACGCAGTCGTATCTGGCCGGACTCATCGGGGCGGGCGTCACGCCCTCGCTCACTCCGCTCATGCACGAGGCCGAGGCCGACCACCACGGCCTGCGCTGCATCTATCGACCCATCGACCTGACCGCCCTGGGCCGGCCCGCCGGCGACGTGGGCGAGCTGCTGCGCATCGGGCGCGATCTCGGCTTCAACGCCTTCAACATCACGCATCCGTGCAAGCAGATCGTCATCGCGGCCCTCGACGACATCGGCGAGCGGGCCCAGACGCTCGGCGCGGTCAACACGGTCGTCGTGCACGAGGGTGGTCGGCTGCACGGCTACAACACCGACGTCTCGGGCTTCGGCTGGGCCCTGACGCACGGGCTGCGCGAGCCCGAGCTGGATCACATCGTGCAGATCGGCACGGGTGGCGCCGGCTCGGCGGTGGCGTACGCGCTCCTGGAGGCGGGCGTCGACCGCCTCGACCTGCTCGATCTCGACGCCGAACGCGCGGCCGCGCAGGCCGCCCGGCTGACCGCGCACTTCCCCGGCGCGCAGGTCACCGCCCATCTCGCCGCCGCCGCGCCCGAGCTCGTCCCCGACGCGAGCGGGGTCGTCAACGCCACCCCGATCGGCATGGCCGACCATCCCGGCAGCGCCGTCGACGTGCGCCTGCTGCAGCGCGGCCAGTGGGTGGCCGACGTCGTCTACCGGCCGCTGGAGACCGCGCTCGTGGCCGGGGCTCGCGCCCGTGGCTGCGAGGTGCTCGACGGCGGCTGGATGGCGGTCGGGCAGGCCGTCGACGCCTTCGCGCTCATGACGGGACGCCGGGCCGACGCCGCGCGGATGCGCAGTCACTTCCTCGAGCTCATCGCCGCGGGCCACTGAGGCAAGGACACTTCAGTCATGCGCACGAGCATCGCGACCGTCTGCCTGTCCGGCACCCTCGAGGCCAAGCTGCACGCATCCGCGGCGGCCGGCTTCGACGGGGTGGAGATCTTCGAACCCGACCTCATCGTCTCGCCCCGCTCCCCCGAGCAGATCCGGCGGCTGGCCGCCGACCTGGGGCTCAGCCTCGACCTCTACCAGCCGTTCCGCGACCTCGAAGGGGCCGAGCCCGCCGAGTTCGAGGCCGGGCTGCGGCGGCTGCGGCACAAGTTCGCGCTCATGGAGCGGCTCGGCATCGAGATGATCCTGCTGTGCAGCAACGTCGCCACGGCGGTCCATGACGACGACGACCTCGTCGCCGAGCAGCTCCACCGCGTCGGCGAGCTCGCGGCCGAGCACGGGCGGCGGGTCGCCTACGAGGCGCTGGCCTGGGGGCGCTTCGTCAACACCTACGAGCACGCGTGGCGCCTCGTGCGGCGCGCCGACCACCCCGCGATCGGCACCTGCCTCGACAGCTTCCACATCCTCTCCCGCGGCGACGACCCGCGCGGCATCGAGGACATCCGCGCCGACAAGATCTTCTTCGTCCAGCTCGCCGACGCTCCGCAGCTCGCGATGGACGTGCTGAGCTGGAGCCGCCACCACCGCGTCTTCCCCGGTCAGGGGGCCTGGGATCTGCCCGGCTTCCTCGCCCACGTCATGCGGGCCGGCTACACCGGGCCGGTCTCGCTCGAGGTCTTCAACGACACGTTCCGGCAGACCGACGTGGGCCGCACCGCCGTCGACGCGATGCGCTCGCTGCGCTGGCTGCAGGACCACACGGCCGCCCGACTCGGCTCCTGCGCCGCGCCGGTGCCCCTGTTGCGGCTGCCCGCCGTCGACGACCCCGCCGGCATCGACTTCGTCGAGATCCGCGGCGCCGACGGCCTGGAGCGCATCGAGAGCATGCTCGCCGAGCTGGGCTTCACGTATGCCGGCTCGCACCGCACGAAGTCGGTGCGGCTGTGGACCCTCGGCGAGGCGCGGATCATCGTCAACGAGCCCCCCGGCGACGACGCGCGTCCCGTGGTCGCGGCGGTCGGCTTCGTCGTCGACGACCCGCAGCGGTCGGCGGCCCGGGCCGGCCAGCTCGGCGCCCCGACCGTGCCGCGGCGCAGCGCGGCCGACGAGCAGGTGCTGCAGGCCGTGCGCGCGCCGGACAGCACCGAGATCTTCTTCTGCTCGGCGACGAACGCCTGGGTCAGCGAGTTCTCGATCGCCCCCGACGACCCCTGGGCGGCGCAGGCGCCGCGCCCCGAGAGCGGGGCGGGCTGCGCGATCGACCACGTCAACCTCGACCAGTCCTGGCAGCGCCAGGACGAGGGGCTGCTCTTCCTGTCGTCCGTGCTCAGCCTCGACCCGCTGCCCTCGCTCGACGTCGCGAGCCCGCTGGGGCTCGTGCGCAGCCAGGTCATGCGCAGCGCCGACGCGGCGGTGCGGCTCGTGCTCAACGTCGCGCCGCCGATGGCGCGCCAGTCGGTCGGCTCCCAGCCGGGCATCGGCCAGGCCCAGCACGTGGCAATCGCCTGCCCCGACCTCGTCGACTTCGCGCGCCGGGCCCGCGAGCGCGGCCTGCGCTTCCTGCCCGTGCCCGACAACTACTACGACGACCTCGCGGCGCGCTTCGACCTGCCGGAGCGGACGCTGGCGACCCTGCGCGATCTCGACCTGCTCTACGACCGCGACGAGCACGGCGAGTTCTACCACCTCTACACACCGACGGTCGGCGAGGTCTTCCTCGAGATCGTCCAGCGCACCGGCGGATACGAGGGCTTCGGTGCCCCCAACGCGCCGGTGCGGCTCGCCGCCCAGCACGCCACCCTCCTGCCCGATCCCCCGGGCTGACCCCTCGCCACCAGAAAGGACTGCCGTGGACGAGACCTTCGACGATGCCAAGGTCATCACCTCGTCGGACTCGGCGACCAGCACCCAGCGTGAGATCTCCGCCCAGATGGAGAGCCTGCACTCCGCCTACCGGGCGGGGCTGGATGCCGGAGCCGCCCCCGAGACGAGGCCGCGCGTCGACTTCGCCCCCTACCGCAGCAGCGTCCTGCGGCACCCGACGAAGGCGCCTCGGCCGGTCGATCCCGAGACCGTGGAGCTGGCCTCCCCGGCGTTCGGCCACCGCGACGTGTCGCCGCTGGAGGCCGACCTGACGATCCAGCACGGCGGCGAGCCGCTCGGCGAGCGGATCATCGTCACCGGCCGGGTGCTCGACGGCGACGGGCGGCCCGTGCGCCGTCAGCTCGTGGAGATCTGGCAGGCCAACGCGGCAGGCCGCTACGTGCACAAGCGCGACCAGCATCCGGCGCCGCTGGACCCGAACTTCACCGGGGTCGGGCGTGTCATCACCGGCGACGACGGCTCGTATGCGTTCACGACGATCCGACCCGGGCCCTATCCGTGGAAGAACCACCACAACGCGTGGCGGCCGGCGCACATCCATTTCTCGCTCTTCGGCACCGACTTCACGCAGCGCATGATCACGCAGATGTACTTCCCCGGCGACCCGCTCTTCGCGCTCGACCCCATCTTTCAGTCGATCGTCGACCCCGCCGCGCGGGCGCGGCTCGTCGCGACCTACGACCACGACGTCACCCGGCACGAGTGGTGCACGGGCTACCGGTGGGACATCGTGCTCACCGGCAGCGCCCGCACCCTGCTGGAGACCGACACGATCGCTGGGCACGCCGGGCACGACGAGGGAGGGCACTGATGAGCGAGCACGCTGCGCAGACAGGCGCGTCGGGCGGTCGGCCGCAGGACCTGACGCCGACGCCCGGGCAGACGGTCGGGCCGTTCTTCGGGTTCGCGCTGCCGTTCGCCGACGGCCAGCACCTCGTGCCGCCGGGGTCGCCCGGGTCGGTGCGGCTGCACGGCACCGTCTATGACGGGCAGGGGCAGCCGATCCCCGACGCCATGCTCGAGCTGTGGCAGGCCGACGCCTCCGGCGCGCTGCCGACCGCACACGGTTCTTTGATCCGGGACGGGCACACGTTCACCGGTTGGGGCCGCACCGGCACCGACAATGTCGGCGGCTACAGCTTCACGACCGTCGAGCCGGGGGTCGTGCAGGAGGGCTCGGCGCGCTTCTTCAGCGTCGTCGTCTTCGCCCGCGGGCTGCTCGACAAGCTGCACACGCGGGTCTACCTGCCGGAGGACTCAGGCGCGCACACACAGGACTCTTTGCTGTCTGGGCTGACTGACGCCGAGCGGGAGACGCTCGTGGCGACACGCGAGACGAGCGGGGCGCTGCGCTGGGACATCCGGCTCCAGGGCGACCGCGAGACCGTCTTCCTCGACTACTGGTCGGCAGCCGACGACGCGCCCTCTGCCCAGGTGTCTGGGCGATGAACCCATCGGCCCGGCCCGGCGACCTCGGGCTGCTCTCCCCCGCGTGGGCGGGCAGCGCCGCGGCGCGACTGTGCGACGACACCGCGGTGCTGCAGGCGATGCTCGATGTCGAGCGCGCCTGGGTCGGGGTGTGCGCGCGGGCCGGGCTCGGTGCGGCCCCCGCCGAGGTAGCAGGAATGGCAGCAGGAGAGGTAGCAGGAGTGGCCGCCGGGGTTGACTCGCTCACCCCCGAGGCCCGCCCGGCGCACGCCGCGCACGACGACCCGGCCCCCCACCACTCGGTGCCCCACCACTCGACCCCCTACCACTCGGTGCCCGACGGCCCGGTGCCCGACGGCCCGGCCCTCGACGCCCCGGCCCCCGACCACCTGGCCCCCGACCACCCGGCCCCCGACGACCTGGCGTGGGACGCCGCGCACTACGACCTGGCGTCGATCGCCGCCCGCACCCCCCTCGGCGGCAACCCGCTCATCCCCCTGTTGTCGGACCTGCGCTCCGCGCTGGCCGGACACCCGCAGGCCCCCCTCGTGCATCTGGGCGCGACGAGCCAGGACGTCATCGACACCGCGCTCATGGTGCTCGCCGCGCAGGTCATCGACGACGCGCTGCCGCGGCTCGACGCCGCGTGCGACGCCCTCGCCGCGCTCGCGGATCGGCACCGCGACACCCTGTGCGTCGCCCGGTCGCTGGGGCAGCACGCGCTGCCGAGC
>JBDIAP010000200.1:0-6264 GCA_039812485.1 Kineosphaera sp. | reverse complement strand
CTCGGCACCGACGATCCGCGCACGATCGGCGTCTTCGCCCAGGAGGTCGCACCCGCCGTGCGCGAGCTCGTCGCCTCCGAGCGCGACGCCCGTGCCGCTGTGACGAGTGCCGCTGTGACGAATGCCGCTGTGACGAGTGCCGGCGTGACGAGTGCCGGGGTGTCGAGTGCCGGCGTGTCGAGTGCTGGGGTGTCGAATGACGGCGCGAGCACCGGCGTGACGAGTGCGGCCACGCCCGGCGCGAGCGCGGACGGCTCGGCCGAGCCCGCACCCAGGCCGGCGAGCGTGACGCAACCCATCGCGGCGACCCCGGACGACGGCACCCGCCTCACCGGCGACCTGGCCTGGGACGAGACCCGCCGGCCGCGGCGCGGCGAGAGCGACTACACCGGCTACACGGCGGCCCAGCTCGCGCACCCGCGGCACCTCATCGAGATCCACGACGGGCTGCGCGGCGAGCTGGAGCGCGTCCGCGACATCGTGCGCCAGGTGCGTGCGGGACACCTCGACGTCGGGCAGGCCCGCTCGATCATCAACACGATGGCGATGCGGCAGAACAACTGGACCCTCGGTGCGTTCTGCGAGAGCTACTGCCGCATCGTCACCGGCCACCACACGCTGGAGGACCGCGGCGTGTTCCCGCACCTGCGCCGCTCCGAGCCGGGTCTCGCGCCCGTGCTCGACCGGCTCGAGGCCGAGCACGAGGTCATCGCCGAGGTCATCGACGGGCTCGACCGGGCCCTCGTCGCGCTCGTCACCGGCGACGGCGTCGGCCGCTCCGGCGCGCAGCTCCTCGACGACCTCGAGGCGCAGGTCGACCTGCTCACCGACACGCTCGTGTCGCACCTCGCCTACGAGGAGGCCGAGCTCATCGGCCCGCTGGCCCGGCACGGCCTGAGCTGACGAGGTCCCCCGCGCGGTCGACCCCCGCGCGGGGGGTGCGCGCCGAGGCCGGGCGGAGGTTGGGGGACCAAGGACCCCGGGCGGCGAGGGGTGCGCCCCCCTAGATTGGCGGCGTCAACGGCGACGAAATCCTCGAAAGGACCGCCATGTCCGCCTACGTCTACGACCTCTCCCAGGGCAACAAGGACCTCAAGGACCTGCTCGGCGGGAAGGGTGCCAACCTCGCCGAGATGTACAACATGGGTATCCCGGTGCCACCCACCTTCACGATCACGACCGAGGCCTGCCGGCAGTTCCTCACCACCGGCAAGGAGCCGGCGGAGTTGGCCGGGGAGATCGACGAGCACGTCAAGGGATTGGAGCAGGCGGCGGGCAAGACGCTCGGCGACGCCGACGATCCACTGCTGCTCTCCGTGCGCTCGGGAGCCAAGTTCTCGATGCCCGGCATGATGGAGACCGTCCTCAACATCGGACTCAACGATGCGTCCGTCGAGGGGCTGGCCCGCCAATCGGACAACCCGCGCTTCGCCTACGACTCCTATCGCCGGCTGCTGCAGATGTACGGCAAGACCGTGCTCGACCTCGACGGCGACCTCTTCGAGGACGTCATCGACGAGGCCAAGCGGGAGGCGGGCGCAGCGAGCGACACCGACCTCACCGTCGATGACCTCAAGGCGATCGTCGCCCGCTTCAAGGCGATCATCAAGGAGCAGACGGGCAACGACTTCCCCCAGGAACCCCGCGAGCAGCTGCTCGGCGCGGTCCGCGCGGTCTTCGGGTCGTGGAACAGCGAGCGCGCCGTGCTCTATCGCAAGCGCGAGAACATCCCGGCCGAGCTCGGCACGGCGGTCAACGTCTGCACGATGGTCTTCGGCAACCTCGGCAGCAAGTCCGGCACCGGCGTCGCCTTCACCCGCGACCCGGCCAGCGGCGCGCAGGGCGTCTACGGCGACTACCTGCAGAACGCCCAGGGTGAGGATGTCGTCGCCGGCATCCGCAACACGGTGCCGCTGACCGACCTGGAGTCGCTGGACAAGGCCTCCTACGACCAGCTCATGAACATCATGTCGACACTCGAAGGTCACTACAGAGACCTGTGCGACATCGAGTTCACGGTGCAGGAGGGCAACCTCTGGATGCTGCAGACCCGCGTGGGCAAGCGCACCGCGGGCGCGGCGTTCGTCATCGCCTGCCAGCTCATCGACGAGGGCATCATCGACGAGGCCGAGGCCCTGCGCCGCGTCGACGGCGACATGCTCGCCCAGCTGATGTTCCCCCGGTTCGACCCGGACGCCGACAAGAAGCGCATCGCCAAGGGCATGAACGCCTCACCCGGCGCGGCCACCGGCAAGATCGTCTTCGACTCCCACGAGGCCGTCGACCTGTCGGTCAACGGGCGCAAGGTCATCCTCGTGCGCCGTGAGACCAACCCCGACGACCTCGGCGGCATGATCGCCGCCCAGGGCATCCTCACGAGCCGCGGCGGCAAGACGTCGCACGCCGCCGTCGTCGCCCGCGGCATGGGCAAGACCTGCGTGTGCGGCGCCGAGGAGCTCGACGTCGACGTCAAGAACCGCGTCATGCGCCTGCCCGACGGCCGCATGCTGCGCGCCGGCGACGTCATCTCCATCGACGGGACGACCGGAGAGGTCTTCGAGGGCGAGGTGCCCGTCGTGGCGCCGCCCGTGGTCCGCTACTTCGAGGGCGAGCTCTCGGAGGAGGAGATCCAGGCCGACGACCTCGTGCGCTCTGTCGCCCGCATCATGGACGCCGCCGACCGCGCGCGCCGGCTCGGCGTGCGCGCCAACGCCGACAACGGGGAAGACTCCGCGCGCGCCCGCCGGTTCGGCGCCATCGGCGTCGGGCTGTGCCGCACCGAGCACATGTTCCTCGGCAGCCGGCGCAGCCTCGTCGAACGGCTCATCCTCGCGGACACCCCCGAGGGCCGGGCGGCCGCGCTCGCCGCGCTGCTGCCGCTGCAGCGAGGCGACTTCATCGAGATCTTCGAGGCGATGGACGGCCTGCCGGTCACCGTGCGGCTGCTCGACCCGCCGCTGCACGAGTTCCTGCCCGACATCACGGAGATCACGGCGCGTGTCGCCGTCGCGGAGAAGGTCGGCGGCGGTGCCTCCGAGGCCGACAAGGAGCTGCTCGCGGCGGTCGAGCGCCTCCACGAGCAGAACCCGATGCTGGGTCTGCGCGGTGTGCGCCTCGGCCTGTCGATCAAGGGCCTGTTCACCATGCAGGCCCGCGCGATCTGCGAGGCCGCGGCCGAGCGCATCAAGGCCGGCGGCGACCCCAAGCCGGAGATCATGATCCCGCTCGTCGGCGACGTGCACGAGCTCGACATCATGAAGGAGGCGATCCGTCGCGTCGAGCGCGAAGTCTCCGACGAGACCGGCGTCGACCTCACGACGATCCCGATCGGCACGATGATCGAGCTGCCGCGCGCGGCCCTCACCGCCGGCGACATCGCCAACTCGGCGGAGTTCTTCAGCTTCGGCACCAACGACCTCACCCAGACGACGTGGGGCTTCAGCCGTGACGACGTCGAGGCCGAGTTCTTCAGCAACTACCTCGAGCGCGGCATCTTCAAGGTCAGCCCCTTCGAGACGCTCGACGTCGACGGCGTCGGCCGGCTCGTGCAGATCGCCGCCAAGGAGGGCCGCGCCACCCGCCCGGAGCTGCACCTCGGAGTCTGCGGTGAGCACGGCGGCGACCCGGCGTCGGTGCACTTCTTCGACTCGATCGGCCTCGACTACGTGTCGTGCTCGCCGTTCCGGGTGCCCGTCGCCCGCCTCGAGGCCGGCCGCGCGTCGGTCATGGAAGGCGGCGGCTCCGACACGCGCTGATCGCGCGGTCTCGCCCGCACGACCTTCGTGGTGTCGCGCCGGGTGCCTCATCCTGGTCGCTGGTCCGCTCCGGGCCGACGATCCGACGAGGCGCCCGGCGCGCTCGTCTCCGGACGCCTCACCTGGAGCGCAACGGGTGGAGGCAACGTGGGGAATCGTGTGCGGCGAGCCGTCGTGCTGTGGCTCGTGCCCGTCGCGCTGGTGTCAGGCCTGCTGGGTGCCTGGCTCGAGCGCGTGGCCTCCACCGCCGGCATCGATCCGGCCGAGGACGTCGAGGTGCGAGTGGCCGTGCAGGCGTGGGCGACTCGTCAGGGAGTCGGTGTTCCCGGCGATGTGGTGGAGACCGTCACGCAGTTCCCCGACTGCTCGACGTTGACGATCCGCACCTCCTCGGGCCTGTGGGTGCCGGTCGTCGCGGTGCGCACGAACGGCGTCTGGGTCGTCTCAAGGGCGCTCAACGACACCAACGACAGGGACGCCGTGTGGTCCTCGGCGACGTGCCGAGCGGTGTTCCAGGGGTGAGCCGCTCGCGGTCTTGCTCCCGGACCGGCGGCGGCGCGCTTCCAGCCCCGCCACCCTCAGATCGTGTCCTGTGGCCCCGGCGGCTTGATCGAGCCGCGGAGGCGTTCGATCTCGGCGCCGATCTCGTCCTCGGTGATCTCGCCCTTGACGTAGGCGATCGTGTGGAACGCCAGCCCCACACCCCAGCCGAGCATCGGCCAGATCGGCCAGAAGTAGTCGGCGCCGGTCAGCAGCCAGATGAGCACGAGCGCGGCGTTGACCACGACATACGACAGGAGATGCCACTGGAAGGCGCGGCGCTCCTCGATGCGTTCGATCGCCTTCTTGCGCAGCAGGTCCTCGATGGGCTGGGCTCCCCGATAGGGCTCGATGGGCGGCTGGGGTGGCTGGTCGGACATGGGTCTCCTCCGTCACGCTCGGTCCCTGCCCCCAGGCTAGGCCGCCGTCGTGGGCGCTCGCGAACGATCGGCCCCGCACCGGGGAGCCCGAAAGCCCGGGGTGCTCGGACGAAGAGCCGGGCCGCCGGGGGTCAGGTCGTGAGGATGACTTTGCCGATGTGCGCGGACGCCTCCAGGACGCGATGGGCATCGGCGGCGCGCGCGAGCGGCAGCACCTCCTGCACGACGGGCCGCACGCGGCCCGCCTCGACGAGCGGCCACACGTGCTCGCGGACGGCGGCGACGATCTCCGCTTTCTCGGCCGCCGGACGGGCTCGCAGCGACGTCGCGAAGACGGCCCCCCGCTTGCCGAGCAGCTTGCCGAGGTCGAGCTCGCCCGTGCGGCCGCCCTGCAGGCCGATGACGACGAGCCGGCCCTCGACGGCGAGCGCGTCGACGTTGCGCGGCAGATACTTGGCGCCGACGACGTCGAGGATGACGTCGGCGCCGTGCCCGTCGGTCTCCTGCGCGAGCGCCGCCACGAAGTCGGTCTCCTTGTAGTTGATAAGGATGTCGGCGCCCAGCGCGCGGCACGCCTCGAGCTTGTCCGCCGACCCCGCGGTGACCGCGACCCGTGCCCCGAGCGCGTGGGCCAGCTGGATCGCCATCGTGCCGATGCCGCTCGACCCGCCGTGCACGAGCAGCGTCTGCCCAGGCTGCAGCCCGGCCGTGCCGACGACGTTGCTCCACACGGTCGCCGCCACCTCCGGCAGGCCGGCCGCCTCGATGATGCCGACCCCGCGGGGCACCGGGAGCACCTGCCCGACCGGCACCGCGACGCGCTGGGCGTAGCCGCCCCCGGACAGCAGCGCGCACACCTCGTCGCCGATCGCGAACGCGCCTGCTCCCGCACCGATCTCGGCGATGCGCCCGCTGACCTCCAGACCGGGGTAGTCGGAGGCACCCGGCGGCGGGGGATAGAAGCCGCGGCGCTGCATGATGTCGGCGCGGTTGACGCCCGCGGCGACGACGTCGATGACCACCTCGCCGGGCTCGGGGCTCGGGTCGGGCACGTCGGCGAGCACGAGCGCGTCGGCCTCGCCAGGGTGGGGGATCGTCACGGCCTTCATCTCACCGAACCTACCCGCGCGGGTCGCCGCCTGCGTCGTGTCGCGCTGCACGCGCGAGATCGGCCGGGGTGTCGACGTCGAGGCCCTGCGCGGCGGGCACGTCGACGGTCTCGACGTGCAGCCCCGCCAGCGTGCGATAGACCCCCAGGTCACGGACGTCACCGCGCAGCGCCGCCAGCAGCGAGCCGCGCCGATAGGCAGCGAGCAGCAGGGCCGGCCGCCCGTCGCCGCCGCGCGCCGCGACGGCGTCGACACGCGATGCGGAGCCCGGACCGTGAGGTGATGAGGTCGGCGCCGTCGCCCCCGTCGGCGCCGTCGCCCCAATGCGTCCGGTCGTCCCCGTGCGTCCGGTCGTCCCCGTGCGTCCGCTCGTCCCGGTGCGCGTGGTCGGCTCTGTCGCCTCGCCTCGCTCGACCACGGGCTCGGCATCCGAGGACGCCAGCGCCTGCGCGACCGCGAGGGCGGCGGGCCCCGCGTGCG
>JBDIAP010000199.1:0-6291 GCA_039812485.1 Kineosphaera sp. | reverse complement strand
TCTCGACGCGTGACATCGGGAACTCCTCGAGCCGCTCGACACACGACAGCGGCAGCGCCACGCGACGCCCGTTCGAGAGCCGCACGACGAGCAGCGACGTCGAATCGGTGTGCACGAGCCGCGCGGCCTGCTCCGCGGCGCGCTTGGCGGCCTCACCGCTGTCGTTGACCATGCCGGCCCGGGCGGCGAGCGAGACGGTGTCGAGGATGAGCGCCACCCGGCCGTCGCCCATGAGGGTGGCGCCGGCATACAGGTCGATGCCCCGCAGCTGGCGGCCCAGCGGCTTGACGACGATCTCCTCGGTGTCCTCGATGTCGTCGACGACGAGCCCGAACTGGCGCTGGTCGGCGCGCAGCACCGCGATGAACGTCGTCTCGGAGTCGGCCTTGGCCTCGCCGAGCTGCTCGCGCAGGTCGACGAGCGGCAGCAGGTCGCCGCGCAGCCGGTAGACGGGGGTGCCCTGGATCGTCTCGAGCCGCTCCGACGCCTGCTCCCGGTCGAGCCGCACGAGCTCGAGGAGGTTGACCTGCGGGATCGCGAACATGTTGTCCTTGCCGCGCACGAGCAGCGCGGGGATGATCGCGAGCGTCAGCGGGATCTTGATGCGGGTGACGGTGCCCTTGCCGAACTCCGAGGAGACGTCGATGACGCCGCCGATCTTCTCGATGTTGGTCTTGACGACGTCCATGCCGACGCCGCGCCCGGAGACGTTGGTGACGGCGGCCGCGGTCGAGAAGCCCGGCTTGAAGATGAGGTGGCCGGCGTCGCGGTCGGAGAGCCGGTCGGCGTCCTCGCGGGTCATGAGGCCGCGCTCGACGGCCTTGTCCTTGACCTTCTCGGTGTTGATGCCGGCGCCGTCGTCGACGATCTCGATGTTGACCTGGCCGCCCTCGTGGAAGGCCTTCATGAGCAGCACGCCCTCGGCGGGCTTGCCCTTGGCGACGCGCACGTCCGGCGGCTCGATGCCGTGGTCGCAGCTGTTGCGCACGAGGTGCGTCAGCGGGTCCTTGATGGCCTCGAGGATCGTCTTGTCGAGCTCGGTGTCCTTGCCCTCCATCTCGACGCGGATCTGCCGGCCGAGGCTGTTGGCGAGGTCGCGCACGACGCGCGGGATCTTGCTCCACACGTTCTCGATGGGCTGCATGCGCGTCTTCATGACGCCCTCCTGCAGCTCGCTCGCGACGAGCGAGAGCCGGTGCATCGACCGCTGCAGCTCCTGATCCTGGCTGGCCGCGGCGCGCTGCACGAGCTGGTTGCGCGACAGCACAAGCTCGCCGACGAGGTTCATCAGCGAGTCGAGCAGGTCGACGTCGACCCGGATGCTCTGGTCGGCCACCGAACGGGTCGGCTTGGCCCCATCGCCCTCGGCCTTCTTCGCCGGCGCTGCGCTGGCGCTCGCCGCCGCGGACTGGGCCGCCGCGGCGGCCTGGGCGGCCTCTTTCGGCTCGGTCGGCACGGCCGGGGCAGCAGCCTCCTCAGCTCCGGTAGCAGGTCCGTCCGCCGCGGGGGTGCCCTCACCAGGGCCCGCCGTGCCGGACGCGCCGGACTCCGCGGCCCCCGTCTGAGCAGCGCCCGACTGACCACCCCCCGACTGAGCAGCTCCGACGTGCGCCTCTTGCGCGACGGCGACGGCCGCGACCTCCGCGACCTGCGCCTGGGAGGCGGCCTCGGCGGCGGCGTCGGCAGCCTGGCTGGCGGCCTGAGCGGCGTCGGAAGCGGCCTGCGCCGCCGCGGCGGCGGATCCGGTCTCGGCGTCCTGTGCGGCCGCGGGCGCGCTCTGCGCGGACTCCAGCGTCGACAGGTCGCGTCCTTCGAGCAGCGCGTGCAGCTTGGCGGTGAGCTCGACGTACTGCTGGTCGCCCTCGTTGCCGTCCTGCTCGATGTGCTCGAGCAGGTTGCGCACGGCGTCGACCATCTCGAGCAGCGCGGTGGCCATCTGCGGGTTGAGCGTCAGCTCGCCGTCGCGCAGCTTGGACAGCAGGCTCTCACCGGCGTGCGCCACCCGCTCCAGGGTGTGCAGGGCCAGGAAGCCGCTCGTGCCCTTGATCGTGTGCAGGGTGCGGAAAATGCTCGACAGCAGGTCGCGCGACGTGGGGTCGCGCTCCAGCGCCAGCAGGTCCTGGTCCAGCTGATCGAGGTTCTCGTGGGATTCGACCAAGAACTCTTGGACGATCTCCTCCATGCCTTCCATCGGCACGCTCCTTGACGCGATCGGGGGAATCGCTCACCCATCGGCGGCAAGTCCGTTCTTCTGAGCGAGAGTTCAGGCGGCGCCGGGGGGTGGGCGGGGACTGTGGATCGCGCGCGCGAGGAGCGTTCGACGCCGACTCGGGCGCGGCGAGGGGTGCGCGCGAGGACCCCAGCTGACCTGCGGTTCCACGAGATCCGCGCATCGGCCCCCCGCGCAGTGGTCAGGAGGCCGCACGGGCGGCCGATGGGTGGGGTGAGCCGGCGACCAACGACGCTGCCGGCAGGTCAGCACGGAATGTCCATCGCCATGGCCACGGACGTGGCCGCGGCCCGGACGTTTCGCGGTGAAGGCCTGGATCGGGGCTTACCCCAACGGGGTTGGGCGATTGTTCGCTCAAGTCGAGGTGGGTGGGGCCGATAAGGGGGTGTCCACCCAGGGGCGTGCCCATGGGCGGTCGACGCGCTGCTACCGCTAGAGAACTCGAACGGTCTTGCGCATCGGCTCCCACGCGTCGCTGGTCGACCGAGCACCCCGTTGGACACTTCCCGACGGACTTCACGAAGGACCGAGCATGCACTTGTCTAGCGACGACGTCGCGCAGATCGTCCAAGAGGTATGGAGTTCGATGCTCGGCCTCGACGTCGAACCACTCGAAGTCGAGATCGACAGCAGCGGACCCGCCGTCGCCGGATCCGTCGGGGTCAGCGGTGCCACGGACTGTCTCATCAGCATGGAGATGCAGGAGGCGGCGGCCCGCGCGGTCGCCGCCGCCATGTTCGGCCTCGAGGCCGACGGGGTCAGCGATGACGACGTCGCCGACGCGGTCGGCGAGCTCACCAACATGGTGGGGGGCAACATCAAGAGCCTCCTTCCCGAGCCGAGCACCCTCTCGCTGCCCGTCGTCGCGCACGGCACGATCCCCGCCCTGCGGGTCGTCGGCGCCAAGGTGCTGCTCAGCCAGGGTTTCCTGTCCGGTGACCATCCCGTCTACGTCAACGTGTGGAACCGACCCCAGGCGGGTTCCTGACCGACTGCAGTGCCACCCCTGCTCCATTCCTGATGAAGCACCGATGAAGTTCTGACGAAAGAGAGAGAACCGTGAAGGTTGTAGTCGCCGACGACAGCCGCGCGATGCGCATGATCGTCGTCCGCACGCTGCGCCAGGCCGGATATGACAGCGCCGACATCACCGAGTGTGAGGACGGCGCCGAGGGCCTGGCCAAGGTCAAGGAGATCGGCCCCGACCTCGTGCTGTCCGACTGGAACATGCCGAACATGAGCGGCATCGAGTTCCTCCAGGCGCTGCGCGCCGAGGGCAACAACGTGACGTTCGGCTTCGTGACCTCCGAGGGCTCCGACGCGATGCGTCAGCAGGCCGCCGACTCCGGCGCGCTCTTCCTCATCGCCAAGCCGTTCACGGCGGACATGTTCGCCGAGGCGCTCAAGCCGGTCTTCGGCTGAGTCGCGGTCCGGCCCCGATCTGACGAACCCTTCCGACGACGATGGCGACCAAGATCCCCGACCCCAAACCCATCAAGGACCTCTTCGAGAGCCTGCTGGGTCGTGATGTCGAGATCTCACCGATGAGTGAGCCGGTCGTCCCCACCGCGCGGCGGGCCTGCTGCGTCGGCCTCTACGTCAACTCCGAGGCCGACGTGCGCGCGCTCGTCGCGGCCGACCTCGAGCTGTCCGCTCGGGCCGGCGCCGCCCTGGGCCTCGTGCCCAAGACGGGGGCGGACACGGCCATCGAGAATCGTGAGCTGCCCGCGGCGCTCTACGACAACTTCTACGAGGTGATGAACATCTTCAGCTCGCTCTTCAACGAGGGCGAACCGGAGGATCACCTCAAGCTCAGCTCCGTGTATCAGCCCGGCTCGGTCATCCCGACCACCGCGGCCAAGATGATGCGCGGCCTGGGCCGGCGGGCCGACTTCCACCTCGACGTCGACGGCTACGGCCGCGGCGCGCTGGGGGTCGTCATCCCGTTCTGAGACGGATCGCCGGTGCCCGCGGGCTCACCGCTCGTGAGCCGCGGGCGCCGGCGTGCCCACCGAGCACCCGGTGGCGGATTCACTCAACCGCGAACCGCCGCCGGTCGATGGGCAAGGTAGCCCCCCACTGCAGCCGAAGAGGAACGACATGCGTGCACTCGTGATCGACGACTCCCGGGCGATGCGCACCATCCTCACCCGGACGATGGAGCAACTCGGCTTCGAGGTGTCGTCCGCGGCTGACGGTCAGCAGGCGCTCGACGCCATGACGGCTGCAGACGACAAACCGGACATCTGCCTCATCGATTGGAACATGCCCGTGATGAACGGGCTCGAGTTCATCGTCGAGGTGCGCAAGCACCGCGAGTGGCGCGACGTGACGCTCATGATGGTGACGACCGAGGCCGAGCAGGCCAACATCGTGCGGGCCCTCGCGGCCGGCGCCCACGAATACGTCATCAAGCCATTCACGCCGGAGATCATCGAGGACAAGCTGGCGATGCTGGGGCTGCTCTGATGGCCGCCCCCATCCGCGTGCTCGTCACCGACGACTCCGTCGTGCTGCGCCGCCTCATCACCGACGTGCTCTCGGGCGACCCCGACATCGAGGTCGTCGGCACGGCCGTCAACGGCAAGAACGCCCTCGACAAGCTGCCGACGCTCAAGCCCGACATCATGACCCTCGACATCGAGATGCCGATCATGGACGGCCTGCAGACCCTCGTCGAGGTGCGCAAGCTGAACCGCAAGCTGCCGATCATCATGTTCTCCACGCTCACCGAGCGCGGCGCGGGCGCCACGCTCGACGCCCTCGAGCGCGGGGCCAGCGACTACGTCACCAAGCCCGCGAACGTCGGCTCCATCAAGGAGTCGATGGACGCCGTGCGCAGCCAGCTCATCCCCAAGATCAAGTCGCTCACCGGCCGGGCCCCGATCGCGCCGGCCCGCGCGCGCCCGGCCTTCGGTGGAGCGCCGCCGCCACCGGGAGGCAACCGACTCGCCGTGCCCGGCGCGGGTGCCCGACCCGGTGTGAGCTCGGCCCCTGCACCCGCGGGGACGAGCGCCAGACCGACCGGCCGCGTCGATGTCGTCGCCATCGGTGTCTCGACGGGCGGTCCGGACGCGCTGACCCAGGTGGTCTCGAACCTACCCGGCGGCTTCCCCGTGCCCATCGTCGTCACGCAGCACATGCCACCGGTCTTCACACAGTTGTTTGCGCAGCGGCTCGACGGCAAGGCGCGGCTGCGGGTCGTCGAAGCCCGCAACGGCGAGATGCTCGAGCCCGGCAAGATCCTCATCGCGCCCGGCGACTACCACATGCGCCTCGTCAAGAAGAGCGGAGGCGTCGGTGTCGCCCTCGACCAGGGGCCGCAGGAGAACTACTGCCGCCCCGCCGTCGACCCGATGTTTCGCAGCGTCCCGGAGTGTTACGGGGGCAACGCGCTCGCCGTGATCATGACCGGCATGGGCCACGACGGCTATCGCGGCGCCGAGCACATTCTGCACGCCGGCGGATCGCTCATCGTGCAGGACGAGGCCACCTCGGTGGTCTGGGGCATGCCGGGCGCGGCCGTGCACGCCGGGCTGCCGTGCGAGATCCTCCCGCTCGGCAAGATCGCCGACGCCATCACGGCACGAGTCAACGCCCGCGCCGGAGGCGCGACAGGAAACATGAGAGGTGCGCGGGCATGAGCATCAGTGGCAGTGATGTGGACTTCATCAGCGACGTGGTGCGCCAGCGGTCTGCCATCGTGCTGGACCGCAGCAAGGAATATCTCATCGAGTCGCGCCTCGTGACGCTCGCGCGGCAGCGCGGTGACGCCTCGGTCGAGGATCTCGTGCGCAAGCTGCGCGCGGCGCCGTCGGGCCCGCTGCGCGACGAGGTCGTCGAGGCGATGACGACCAACGAGACGAGCTTCTTCCGCGACGGACACCCGTTCATGGCGCTGTCCAACACCATCCTTCCCGACCTGCTCGTCAAGCGCGGGCGGGAGCGGTCGCTGAGCATCTGGTGCGCCGCGTCGAGCTCCGGTCAGGAGCCCTACACGATCGCGATGCTCGTGCAGGAACTCATCGGCGCCGACCCCAGCTGGCGGGTGCGGCTCATGG
>JBDIAP010000198.1:0-6334 GCA_039812485.1 Kineosphaera sp. | reverse complement strand
CGCGGCGCGGCCCGCTCGCCGAGCGGCCCACGTGCCCGCGGCGGACGCCGGGGCCCGCGCTACTGGTCGCCGCGCAGCGTGAACGAGCGCAGCCGGTCGCCGGCGAGCCACGCGCCCCCGACGGTGACGACCGCCGCCGCCACCACCGCGTAGGCGATCGGCAGGTCGGGCGCGGCGACCCACGAGTCGCGCAGCGCCGCGACCCGAGCGCCCCACTGCCGCACGCTGACCCACGCGATGCCGGGGAGCAGCCCGCCGAGCGCGCCCTCCCACAGCAGCACGAAGAGCAGCCCGAAGACCACGGCATAGCGGGTCACCGCGGCGAGCGCGAGGAACAGCCCGCAATAGACCGTGCCGGCCACGACCGCGCCGAGTGTGTACGCCTGCGTCCCCCGCGTCAGCATGCCGTCGAGGATCCACCCGACGATGGGCAGCGGCAGCACGCCGACGACCATCGTGGCCGCCCAGGCGACGACATACTTGCTGGTGGCGACGACATACCGGTTGACGGGCTTGGCGAGCAGATAGACGATCGAGCCGTCGTCGACCTCGGGGCCGAGCACCGAGGAGGTCGCGAGCAGCGCGACGAGCGGCAGCACGATCGGGTAGGCGAGCTGGGCCACGAAGTCGGCGCTCGTGCTGCCCGGCGCGAGCACCCGCATGAGCACGGCGATGCCGATGAGCGCGGCAGGAAACGCGACGAGAGCCCAGGCCCGGCGGGCGCCGAGCAGCGCCGAGAGCGCGAGGCGCGTGATCGTGAGGTTCATGAGGCCACCAGGTAGGCGAAGACGGATTCGAGCGATTCGTCGGTCGGCACGAGCTCGCGGATCGTGATGCCGGCCGCCCGAGCCAGGCTGGGCAACCCGTCGGCGAAGGCCCCGAGGTCGCTGACCTGCACTTCGAGCACGCCGCGCGGCGCGATCGAGACGCCCCGCACACTCTCCAGGCCGACGAGCAGCGCCGCGAGGCGCCGATCGTCGCTGGAGGTCACGACGTAGTGCACTGGCCTGTCGGTCATGAGCCGCCGGATCGCGGTGAAGTCGCCCGAGGCCGCGTGCCGGCCCGCGACGAGCACCTCGATGTGCCGGGCGAGCTGCTCGACCTCCTCGAGGATGTGTGAGCTGAAGAGCACCGTGCGTCCCTGTTCGCCCATGCGCCGCAGTAGCCGCATGAGGTGGGCCCGCTGGCGAGGATCGACGCCGTTGAAGGGCTCGTCGAGCAGCAGCACACCGGGGTCGTGCACGAGCGCCGCGGCGAGCTTGATGCGCTGCCGCATGCCCTTGGAGTAGGTGCCGATCTTGCGGTCGGCGGGCTCGACCATCTCGACGGTCTCCAGCGCGCGGTTGGTCGCCGCGCCGGGGTCGGGCAGCTTCTGCAGCTGGGCGTTGGCCAGCACGAACGCCCGCCCGGTGAGGTAGCCGAAGCTGATCTCGCGCTCGGGCACGAGCCCGATGTCGCTGTAGACCGCCGTGTTGCGCCAGACCGGCACGCCATCGAGCCGCACGGTGCCCGAGCTGGGCGGCAGGAAACCGCTCATCATGCCGAGCAGCGTCGTCTTGCCGGCGCCGTTGGGGCCGAGCAGGCCGGTGACGCCGGGGCCGATCGTCATCGACACGTCGTTGACGGCGACGACGTTGCCGAACCACCGCGACGTGCGGTCGAGCACGAGCGCGCTCATCGGGAGGCCACCTTCGCGAAGCGGCGGACGAGGAAAACCAGCCCGAGCACCGGGATCGCGACCGCCACAGCGACGTAGGCGAGCGAGACGCCCACCCCCTCGGGCGGCACCCCGATCGCCACGCCCGAGTCGAGCAGATGCGCCACCCCGCCGTAGAGGGAGTAGGGCGACGCGAGCCCCACGAGCTGGGCGACCGTGTCCGAGCCGCGGTCGGCGGCGAGCAACCGCAGGATGTCGACGACGCCGCCGCCGACGACGAGCACGGCGATCGAGATGACCACGGCGAGCCCGCGGCGCGTCGAGGTCGAGCTGATGACGCCCGTGATCGCGGCGAGCATCGCCGACAGCAGCAGGATCGCGAGCGCGGCCTTGGCGAACGCCGCCGAGTGCGTCGCGAGGTCCTTGCGGGTCAGCAGGCCGCCGACATACAGCAGGAGCACCGGGCTGAGGGTGAAGATCGCGATCGCGCTCGTCAGCGAGAGCCACCGGACGACGGCGAAGAGCGTCGAGCTCAGCGGCCGGGCCAGATAGAGCACGATCGACCCGTGCTGCAGGTCGCGGGAGAAGAGCACCGTGGCCTGAGCCGCGGCGAAGACGCTGATGAGCAGGCTCACCGTGTCGGTGGGGTAGTTGGCGTAGCCGACCGGCAGCTCGAAGCCCGGCACCATCGCCATGATGCCGACCATGACGGCGGCCGGCACGAGCGCGAACGCGAGCAGCGTGAACGGCAGCACCTTCGAACGCCCCGAGCGGCCCAGCCCGTAGGCGTGCCGCAGCCCCGAGGCGTAGAGCGACCGCGCGATCGCCGGCACCCCGAGGCGCGGCCCGTCGTAGCCGCGGTAGCCGAGGTCGTGGATGACGCTCTGGGTGCTCATCGGGCCCTCACAGTGTCGGTCGGCGAGTCGGTGGGCGGTTCGGCGGGCGGTTCGTGCACCGGGTCGGCGAGTGGGTCGCGGATCGAGTCGTCGCGCAGGTCGACGGGTCCCGCGGTCGCGGCGCCGGGCCCGGCGAAGACGTCCTCGAGACGCCGGTGGTCGGCCTGCACCCGCACGAGCCCGACGCCCAGGTCGGCGGCGGCGTCGCGCACGACGTCGTGCACGGGCAGGCCCTCCGGCGGCGGCTCGATGCGCACCATCGGGCCGACGGGGCGACAGGTCAGGCCCGCGGCCGACAGCGCCCGGCCCATGCGGTCGCGGTCGGTCTCGCCCCCGAGCACTTCGACGAGCAGCGCGCCGGTGCCCTCGAGGAACTCGCTCGTCGCCGAGCTGCGCAGCAGCGTGCCGCCGTCGAGCACGACGACGTGGTCGCTGACGCGTTCGAGCTCGCCGAGCAGGTGGGAGGTGACGACGACCGCGATGCCGAAGTCGTGGCCGATGCGGCGCACGAGGTGCAGCATGTCGTCGCGGGCGGCCGGGTCCAGGCCGTTGGTCGGCTCGTCGAGGAACACCAGTCGCGGGTCGTGCACGAGCGCCTGAGCGAGCTTGGCCCGCTGCTTCATGCCCGTCGAGTAGCCGCCCATCGGCCGGTAGCGCTCCTCGGCCAGGCCCACGTGCCGCAGCACGTCGGCCGCCCGTTCCCGGGCCACGGTCGCCGGCAGCCCCGACATCCGCCCGAGGTGCACGACGAAGTCGCTGGCGCTGACATCGGGTGGGAGGCAGTCGTTCTCGGGCATGTAGCCGGTGAGCCGGCGGATCTGGTCGGACTGTGTCGCGATGTCGAAACCGAGCACCCGGGCGCCGCCCGCGCTCGGTTTGAGCAGACCCAGCAGGATCTTGATGAGTGTCGACTTGCCGGCGCCGTTGGCGCCGACGAGCCCGGTGACCCCCTCCCCGATGGTCACGTCGAGATCCCGCAGCGCGACGACGCGCCCGAAATCCATGGTCAGAGCTGATGTCTGCACGACGGTCTCCGATGGCGCCCCCGCGCTCACGGCCCCGCTCGCGTGCTGTCCCCTTGGCACCCGACCAGCGTAACCCGGCTCACATCGGGCGACTCGGGCCCCCGGAAACGCACGCCCGGCTCGAGGACGGTCCCTCCGTGGCGCGCAACGGGGCTTTCGCGAGGAGGCGGCGCGAGTCGCCGCCGAGCCAGAGGCCCTAACGTCGTACGTCAACCACTGGTCGACCCCCCAGGGCGCTGCAAAGCCGCAGGTCACTGCGCCGGATCGGACCTCAACCATGGGTTGATGTACGACGTTGTGGCCTCTGCCTCCACGGAGCCCGGCGACAGCACCGTCCCGGGCGGAGGTTTCGGCGTCGGACGGGGGCTCCGCCGGGCCGTGAGCGCGGGGCGCGCCGTGCTGATGCGGACGTGCCGTGCTGTGCGGACCTGCCGTGCTGGTGCGGACTTGCCGTGTCGGTGCGGACCTGCCGTGTCGGTGCGGGTGTGCCGTGCTGGTGCGGACGTGCCGTGCTGGTGCGGACGCGCCCGCCGATGCCGACCTGCCCAGCCGATGCCGACGTCACGCGCCCGGCGTGACCTCCAAGACGAGGTCGCGCACGGCATAACCGCTGATGAGCTCGTCCCATTCGATGCGCGGCGTCGACACGAGCCGCAGCGGGAGCGCCAGCAGCCGAGTGAGGAAGATGTCGGACTCCTGGATCGCCAAGGCGTTGCCGGGGCAGCGGTGGGCGCCGTCGCCGAACGACATCGCCTCGGCGCGCACGCCCGGCGCGACCTCGCGGCCCGGGCACAGCGACAGGGGGTCGGGGCCGACCGCGTCCTCGTCGGCGTTGGCTGCGCGCAGGTAGAGGTCGAGCCGCTCCCCGGCGCCGATCGTCGTCTCGCCGGTGGGTGTCGGCAAGGTCAACGGCTCGGTCGTGCGCCGGTAGAGGTGTCCGACGACCGGCTCCAGGCGCAGGATCTCGGCGAGGATGCGGTAGCGCTCGGGCTCCTCGCCGCCCAGGTAGGCGGCGCGGGTCGCCTCGTCGTCGAGCAGGTGCCAGGTCGCCATCGCGATGAATTCGCGTGTCGTCACCATGCCGGCCGCGCCGTAGGTGACGCACTCCAGCAGGATCTCCTCGTCGCTGTAGCCGGAGGCGAGCAGGTGGGAGATGACGTCTTCGCCCGGCTGCTCGCGCCGGGCCGCGACGGCCGGGGCCACGTCGAGGCGCTGGAATCGCATGAGCGGCGTCACGAGCCGCGCGCCGCGCAGCACGGCGACGACCTTCGCGAAGCGGCTCGCGGGCTGGGACTCGGGGGGCGTCAGCTCGAAGAACCGCGACAGCCGCCGGGCCATGGCGTCGGTGTCGGAGTTGGTGAGCCCGACGACCCGCGAGGCGACGTCGACGGCATACCGCATGGTGACCGCCGACAACTCCACTCGCCCGCGGCGGGCGATGTCGGCGACGAGCGCGTCGGCGCGTTCCTGCATGAGGTCGCGGTAGCGCCGGTCGACCGTGACCGGCGCGAAGTAGCGCGCGATGGCCCGCCGCTGGGCGCGGTGCTCCTCGCCGTCGGCGAAGAGCACCGGCGGCCGCGAGTGCGGCCGGTGCCGGCGCGCGGTGTCGACGGCGAACCCGGCCTGGGTCACCGCGCCGCTGCGCAGCGCCTGCCGCACCGCGTCGTGGGAACGCACGTGCCACGTGCCGTCGATGAGCTCGACCGCCGGCCGGGCCGAGTCGTCGCCGCGGGACGTGCGGCGCGTGCCGTGCGGCACGGGACATGGCAGCTGATCGGACATCGTTCCTCCACTCGTGCTGCCGCCAGACTAGGCCGCGACGTGGGTGCGCCCGCGTCAGCGGGCAACGGTGCATGATGCATCACGCAGATGGCTTAGACTGGGGTTCATGACGAACGACGCGCCCTGGCTCGACGAGCAGCAGCAGCGGGTCTGGCGGGCCTGGCTCACGGTCAACATCCAGCTCAACGCCGCCCTCGCGCGCCAGATGCACGCCGATACCGGGCTCTCGCTGCCCGACTTCGAGGTGCTTGTGCTGCTCACCGACACCGCCTCCGAGCGCATCCGGGTCAGCGACCTCGCCAAGGGCCTGCAGTGGGAGCGCAGCCGACTCTCCCACCACCTCACCCGCATGGAGAAGCGCGGCCTCGTCGAGCGCGCCGAGTGCCCCGACGACGGCCGCGGCGCCCTCGTGCTGCTGACGCCCGGCGGGCGCGCGGCGATCGAGGCGGCCGCGCCGGCGCACGTGCGCCTCGTGCGGGAGCTCTTCGTCGACCGGCTCGACGCCATCGACCTGGCCGACCTCGACCGCGTGCTCGGCACCCTGCTCGCCGGGCTCGACCCCGAGGCCGCGGCCCGGGCCTACAGCACCTCGAAGGTCGGGTAGCGGGCGGCGACCGCCGCGACGTCCGCCGGCGGCGAGCCGGGCGGCACCGGGATGTGCGGCCGACAGCCGGGCACCCGCTGCATGTAGCGAGCGAGGATCGGCGCGCTGCCCCGCCGGCACCTCGACGAGCCGCACCGGCCGGCGTCGGCCGCGGGCGAGCACGGCACGCCCGTCGGCGGCGCGGACATTGCGCACCCACGCGCACTCGCCGAGCACGGCGCCCACCCGGCCGGCGGACACGACCGCGACATCCAGTCGCGCCGGTCGTTCGGATTGCGGCTGCATCGACACGGGATATCAGCGACCGTCGAGGTCGGCCATGCCCAGCGGGAAGCGCCGCACCTGTCCCGACCGCGCGCCCGCGACCTAG
>JBDIAP010000197.1:0-6495 GCA_039812485.1 Kineosphaera sp. | reverse complement strand
AGCTAGCACACGTCGCGCGGAGCATCGACGGCGCGACGGTCCCTCACCTGGGCCCATACGATGTCGAGACCACGCCGTGACCAGTCGTGACCTGCCGCGGTCCGTGACCAGCCGCGTCACCGTGCCCCAGGGCACGGGCAGAGATTGCCCCAGGAGCCCGAATGACAGCACGCCCGTCCGTCCGCGATGTGGCGCGGCACGCGGGCGTGTCCGTCGGCACCGTCTCGCACGTGCTCAACCATCCCGACCGTGTCGCCCCGGCGACTCGCGAGCGCGTCGAACGGGTCATCGCCGAGCTGGGATTCGTGCGCTCGACGGCGGCTCGGCAGCTGCGCGACGGTGCCTCGAGCACCGTCGGGCTCGTGCTGCACGACATCGCCAACCCCTTCTACACGGAGGCGGCGCGGGCCGTCGAGGATCACCTCGTCGAGCGGGGCTATGCGCTGCTGCTGTGCTCGACCGACGGCGAGCAGCAGCGCGAGGCCCGGGCCCTGCGCATGCTGCTGGAGCAGGATGTCGCCGGGGTCATCGTCACCCCGTCGGCGTCGACCGACGCCAACCTCGGCGACCTGCGCCGGCGCCGCACGCCGGTCGTCTTGCTCGACAGCCCCGGTGACGTGCCCGATCTGCCGTCCGTGGGCGTCGACGACCTCGCCGGGGGACGAATCGCGGTCTCGCACCTGCTCGCCCGCGGGCACCGATCGATCGTCGTGCTCCTTGGCCCGATGAGCGTGCGGCAGGCGCGGCAGCGGTGGGCGGGGGCCTGCGCGGGCGCCCGCGAGGCCGGGTTCGATGTCGACGCCGTGCTGCGCCCCGTCGAGTGCGACGCGTTCTCCGCCGACGCGGCGGCCGGGGCGATGCGGCTCGTGCTCACCGAGCCGCGGCGCCCTACAGCGGTTTTCGCGGGCAACGACATCATGGCGATCGGTGCCATGCGCGTCATCCGCAAGGCGGGTTTGCGCATCCCCGACGACATCGCGGTCGTCGGATACGACGACGTATTCGTCTCGGCCGAGCTCGTCACCCCGCTGACGTCGGTGCGCCAACCGCTGCGCGACCTGGGGCGCACGGCCGCCGAACTCGTGCTCCGCCGCATCGCCGACGGAGGCGAGGGCGAGCCGCAGCACGTCGTCTTCCGGCCCGAGCTCGTCGTGCGCGACTCGACCGGCGGGCGGGACTGAACCGCGCGAGCCCCCAGCCGCGGCCCTGCCCGGCAGGCGTCAGGCACCCAGGATTCGGCGGGCCTCGTCCAGTCGCCGCACGATCGTGCCGTCCGCGACCTCGTCGCCGACCTCCACGCTGTCGTCAGTCGCGCGGGTCGTCGACCGCGGCCGTCGCGAGCTGCCACGAGACGCCGAAACGGTCGTTGCACCAGCCGAACGGGCCGAAGCCGTAGTCGCCGAGAGGCATGAGGGCCTGGCCGCCGGCGCTCAACCCGTCCCACAGGCGTCGCTGCTCGTCGACCGACTCGCACCGCACGAAGAGGGACACCGACGGGGTGAATCCGAAGCCGTGCTTCGCAGGGCTGTCGAGCACCTGGATCTGCTGGCCGGCGACCCTGAAGAGCCCCTGCCGCACGGTGCCCTCGCCGGGTTCGCCGGGGCCGAAACGCTCGACGGAGAGGATCTCGCCGTCGTCAAAGAGTTGTGTGTAGAAAGTCATGGCCTCGTGCGCCTCGCCGTTCTGGAACATGAGGAACGGCACGAGCTTGGCGGGCTGGGGTGAAGCGGTCATGCAGACCTCCGGGTCGGGCGGTGGGCGATGGCTGGGAGCCCTCGCCGGCCATGCTGCCAGGGTGGTCGCCGAGCGTGCGACGCCGGCGCCTCGCGCGGTGGCCTGCCCACAGCCCAGCAGGATCAGGCTGCGAGAGGCATCCGCGCAGTCAGGCCAGGGCCGTGACCGGTCCCGCGGTGGCGTCCACGGCCGGCGCGCCGGTCACCGAGGCGGCACCCATCGCCGGGGTCGCGGCGGTCTCGGGACGTGCTCGCGGCAGCAGGTGCACGCCCGCGAGCATGCAGCGCGCCGAGCCACCGGCGTGCTCGATCGTCGGGATGCGCACCGGCAGGATCGGCGTCGATCGTTCGATGACGGCCCGCTGCTCGCTGCTCAGCGAATCGACCCCGCGGGCGCTCATGACGAGCACGTTGCCGGTCGGGGTCGACAGCTCGAAGGCGTTGCCGGCGAAGTCGGCGACCTGCGCGCGAGTCAGCGCGACGACCTCGCGGCCGGTGGCCTCCAGCTCGGCGCGCACGCGGCGGCGGTCGTCCGGCGCGGGGATCGCCTCGAGCCCCACGAGGGCGGTCGTCGTGCCGACCGACATGAGCACGTTGCTGTGATAGATCGGCACGCCGGCGTCGTCGACCGCGTCGAAGACGACTGCCTCGTAGGCGAAGTCCTCGCAGAACCGGCGCAGCAGCGGCTCGCTCATGCGCCTCGACCGGCAGGCATAGGCCCGGCGCGCCCGGTGGTCGAGCACCATCGACCCGGTGCCCTCGAGATAGAGCCCGTCGCGCTCGTAGGCGGAGTAGTCGTAGGTGCGCGTCACGCGGTAGCGCCGGGCGAGCTCGTCGAGGATGTCGGTGCGCCGCTCGCTACGCCGGTTGGGGCAGTGCATGGGGTAGATGGCGACGGCCCCGGATGCCTCGGTGGAGAACCAGTTGTTGGGAAACACCGAGTCGGGCGTCGCGGTGCCGAGGTCGTCGAAGAGATGCACCGTGACGCCGGCCGCCCGCAGCGCCTCCGCCATCGCCGTGACCTCGTCGTAGGCAGCCCGCGCGACCTGTGCGGGGGTGCCGGTCGGTGCGCTCTGGTAGGCGTTGTCGGCGCGGGTCTGCGGGTTGGGCGCGAAGTGGTGCGGCCGCACCATGACGACCGCGCGCGGCGCGTGCCGGGACGAGAGCTCGTCGGGGACGGGCGAGGATTCGCCGTCGATGCCCCGGGTGTCGATGGCCCGGGCGTTGATGGCCCGGAGTCGGTCTGCAGGCATGGCTGTTCCCCCCACGTCAGCTCTGGCTCCTCCTTAGGTGTCGATTTTCGACTATCGCGAGGCTAGACACCATGCACAAACGATCTAAACTTTGCCTAGTTTCGATACATCATGTGTAGTCGCGTCCTACAATATGCCGATGCGACCGCTGGACGACATCGATCGGCGACTCCTCTTCGAGCTGCGCAACGACGCCCGCGCCCCGGTGACAGCGCTCGCGCAGGCAGTGCACGTCTCTCGCGGCACGGCGCAGGCGCGGCTCGATCGGCTCGTGCGCGACGGGGTGATCCGCCGATTCACGATCGAGGTGGGGGCAGGCGCCGAGGACGACGTCGTGCGGGCCGTGACGACCATCCAGGTCAGCGGGCCGCAGGCGGGGCCGGTCGCGCGACACCTGCGGGGCATGACGAGCGTGCGGGCGCTGCACACGACCAACGGCACGTGGGATCTCGTCGCCGAGCTCAGTGCGCCCAGCCTCGTGGTCCTCGATGCGACGCTCAGCGAGATCCGTTCGCTCGCGGGGGTCGCCAACACCGAGACGTCGATCCTGCTACGTCCGTTGTGAGTGCCGCTGTGAGGGCAGTTGTGAGTCCGGCGGGACGCCGGTGACATCACCGGGCACTCAGGCGGGGGTGGCCAGGGTGGCGACGTGCCCGGCGGGTACGGCGACGTCGTGGAGCCGCCATGTCGTCGGTCGACCAGCGAGCGGCGCACCGCCCGGCCCAGGTTCGATGACCGGGCCTGACGCGGCGACCGTCACGAGGTCGAGCTGCACGTCGATGAGCGGCGGGTCGATGCCCAGGCCCACCTCGAGCGCTTTGAGCACCGCCTCCTTGGCGGTCCACCACCGCGCCGCCAGCGGTAGGCGGTCCGCCGCGGCAGCCCTCTCCAGGGCCGCGATCTCGCCCGCCGAATAGATCGTGTCACTGCCGACGACGGGCTCGACGGCGGCGACGACCTCGACGTCGATGCCACAGGGTTGTGGGGAGACGGCGACGAGCACGACCTCCCCGGCGTGCGCGATCGTCAGGTGCGTGTCGCGGACAAGGGCTCCGTCGAGCGTCAGCCGGGGGCAGCCGCGTGTGGCCGGGTCGGTGTCCGGCACGATGCCCAGACGCGCCGCCGTGACGCCCAGCAGGCGCGCCGCCGCCTCCCGCGCGAGCACCCTCCCCGTCGCGTGTCGGGCCGCGTCGATCTCGTGCCGGAACCTGGCGCATCGGGCCCGCTCGAGGGCAGAGAGCAGCGGGTGCCCGATCGCCGCAGCGTCCGGAGGCGAGCTCTCGATGAGGACGCCAGGGGGGGAACTCGTCATGGGTCCATCGTCGCAACCGCACCGCCCAGGACCGGCCGGCGCAATGGACCCATCGGCACGACCGTTCGAGCGCTGGCCGACGGGCCCGCGGTGCGCAGCGCAGATCGCGGGGGCTGCGGACCGCGTCACCCGAGGGCCGCCGGCGAAAAGGACACGCAGCGCGTCCGCCGCCTGCTCTGCCGCTCACCGGCGCCACCCCTGCCTACCGGGCTCGGCGGGCGAGGCCGGCCGGGTCCACGATGCGCACCTCGCCGCGAGCCATGGTGACCAAGCCGTCGCGTTCGGCGGCGCGCAGCACCTGGTTGGCGGTGGGCCGGGTCGTGCCCGCCATGCTCGCGAGGATCTCCTGGGTCAGCGGCACGACCGTGCCGGGGGAGCCGTCGCCATAGAGGCGGCCCATCGCGAGCACGCGCCGCAGCACGCGCTTGTCGGCCGGCACATACAGCGCCTCGATGATCCGCGCGTCCTGCCGCCGGATGTAGCGGGTGAGCTGGCCGATGAGGAAGCGGTCCATCGCCGGGTTCGTGGCCCGCAGCCGCGCGAAGTCGGCCTTGCCGATCATCCACGTCTCGACCGCGTCGAGCGCCGCGACGGTCGCGCTGCGTTCGGCGTCCTCGCGCAGCAACGCGATCTCGCCGAAGCTCGACCCCGGACCGAGCACCGTGAGGATCGCCAGGTCCCCCGACCATGTCGCGACCTGGATGCTCACGTGCCCGGCGGCGATGACGTGCATCGAGTTCGCGGCGTCGCCGGCGTGGAAGACGACCTCGCCGCGCCGGAAGCGGCGGCGGGCAGCGACGTCCCGTAGACGTTGCCGGGTGGCCTCGTCGAGCGCTGCGAAGAGCGTGCTGTCCACAGGCGAAGTGTCCACCGCATCACAGCGATTGACCAGCGCCGCGGCTCGATCCCGTCGACTCAGTGGCTGGCGCGGGCGGCGAGGGCCTGCGCGAAGAGCGTCTCGACGGCCGGGTCGCCGGCGGGCTCGGCGACGTCGGGGCCGCCCTGTGCCCCGTGGGTGGCGAGTTCGCGCTCGCACCGCTCCAACTCGTCGAGCACGTAGGCGGGGTGCAGCGACTCCGCGACTGTCCGCGCCTGGGCGAGCAGCCGACGATGACCCCGGTGCTGCTGCCGCGCGGCGCAGATGGCCAGGCCCGTCGTGCACTGGGTCGTCGTCACCCAGTCGCCGATGGCCAGGGCCGTGCGCAGGGCCGCGACGTAATGCGCCCGAGCGCCGTCGAGGTCGCCTGCCGCGCGGCTCAGTTCGCCGAGATTGGCGGTGAGGTAGGCGGTGGCCCGGTCATAGCCGATGACGCTCGCCGCCCGCAGCGCCCGGCGCAGCCACGTCGTGGCCCGCCGATCGTCGCCCGCCTGCGCATAGACCCCGGCGAGGTCGTTGCTCACGTGCACGATCAGACGCGGATCTCCGAGGCGCCGCGCGATGCGGTGCGCCCGCCGCAGGCCACGCAGGGCCTCGGTGCGCTCGCCGCGCGCGGCGGCGGTGAGCGCGATGTTCTCGTGGGCCGCGGCGATGAGCGCGTCGTCCTCGAGGGCCGTCGCGAGCTCCACCTGGCTCATCGCGGCCTCGGCCGCGGCGTCGATGTCGCCGTGCTGGAAACGCGCGAAGGCCAGCCGGTCGAGCGCCCGGGCGGCGCCGGCGAGGTCGCCCGCCGCGCGCAGTTGCTCGGCCGCGTCGGTGAGCAGCGTGATGGCCTCCCCGAACCGCGTGGTCGCGACGAGCAGGCTGCCCAGCTCGCGGCGCGCGTCAGCGGCCACCGCCGGATCGCCGTGACCTTCGTGGTCGGCCGCGCGGATCGCTTCCCGGAGCACCGCCTCGGCGTCCGCCCAGCGCGCGACGAGCGCGAGCACGGCGCCGCGCCGCACGAGCAGCCCGGCCCGTTCGGCGCCGCGGGCGATCGTCTCCAGGTGGGCGAGATAGTCGAGCGCCGCGCCAGTCGCGTAGCTGAGCTCGGCCGCCCGGGCCGCGGCGCCGACCCACTCGCGCTGCTTGGCGACGTCGGCACTGCGCCCGTAGTGGTAGGCGAGCAGGTCCACGAGCTCGGCGCGCGGGCCGCCCCGGGTGCCGCCGACACCGGCGCCGTGGCTGCCGGCCTCTGGTCCGGTCGCGTCCGGCCCGGCAGCCCCGCCGGAATCCGGGTGGACCTGCCTGCTCGCGTCTGGCCTGCTCGCGTCTGGCCTG
>JBDIAP010000196.1:0-6515 GCA_039812485.1 Kineosphaera sp. | reverse complement strand
TCACCCATCTGTGCCCTCGCCGCGAGTCTGATCCGAGTCTGATCCGAGTCTGATCCGGGAGGTCGATGGGCGGGCGCGCCTACGCGAGGAGCCGAGTCATCCGGGCGCGGGCGGCCCGCCGGTCGGGGACCCCGAGCTTGGACAGGATCGATGAGACGTGGTGGTCGACGGTGCGCACCGACAGGAACAGGCGCCGGGCGATCTCCGCGTTCGTCAGGTCCTCACGCAGCAGCTGGGCGACCTCCATCTCGCGCTCGGTCAGTCCGCCGGGGTTGGCGCGGGTGCGGCGCAGCGGTCCGCGCGGCACCGACCGCATGCCGTGTCGGGCCAGCTGCGTGCGCACCCAGCGCAGCGCCGGAGTCGCGCCCAGGCGCTCCAGTTCGTCGACCGACTCCCGTGCGTCGTCGGCGTCGCCGGTCTGAGCCAGTTCCAGCGCCCGCTCGTAGGGGTCGCCGAGCCGGAGCCAGGCCTGGGCGGCCGCGGGGTGATCGGAGGCGATGGCCAGGGCCCACGGCAGCGGTGCCTCGGCGTCGGCGGGCGTCGTGTCGGGCTGAGCATCGGATGGCGGGTCGGTGGCGACTCCCGCCCGAGCGGCGTAGCAGCGGATCTCGGCGTCGAAGGGGGCGGCGGTGGGGCGTCGGGCGTGCGGGGCCCAGGCGGCCAGGACCTCCCGCACGACATCCGGTCGCCCGGACAGCCAGCCCCACTCGGCGTAGGCGGCGCCCGCGTACCCGAGGCCGAGCAGCATGCCCATCGACTGCGCCACCCGCCAGCCCGAGCGCAGCTCGTCCTCGACGTCGGGGTCGCCCCGGCGCACTCGCAGCCGGGTCAGCGGCGCGCTGCTGTAGAGCACGAGCATCCCCGGGTCGTCGTACCGCTGCGTCAGGGCCCGCAGCTGCGCGTCGGCGGCGTCCCACCGCCCGCGCCGCGCCGCCGCCAGCGCGGCGTGCGCCTCGAGGTTGTAAGAGTGTGAGCGGAACCCGTGCTCGCGGGTGAACGCCAGGCCCTCTTCCAGCAGGGCGTCGAGCCGGTCGAGCCGTCCGTAGCGATACAGGATCTCCGCGAGATTGGTGTAGGCGCGGGCCGCGGCCTCGAAGGCCAGGGCCGCCAGAGCCGTACGCAATGATGCCTCGAGCAGGTCGATGCGCGCGTCGGGGGTGAGGGCCGGCGAGACCTGGGCGAGGTAGTTCGTGGCCAGCGACGACACCAGCCCGGAGTCGGGGTCCGCTTCGAGCGCCGATGTCAGGGTGCGTTCGGCCTCTTCGGGGTCGCCGGAGAGGGCCTGGATGGCCCCCAGGGCCAGCAGAGCGTCGGCCTGCTGCGCCGCGGAGCCCGGGCCGGCGCGCTGGGTGCCCGCGACGAGATCGACGGCGCGGTGAGCACAGCGCTCGGCCTCCGCGGCCTGCGCCTGCATGAAGTAGTGGCGGGCCATCTGCACGAGGGCCTGGATGAGCGCCTCGTGCTCACCGAGCGCGGTGAGCAGGCGAACGGCACGAAGGGAATACGCGACGGCCTCGTCGAAGCGGTGGGCGTTGTGCAACTCCCAGGCGTAGGCGTCGCAGATGCGCGCGAGGTCGGGCCGGTCGAGCCGGTCCTCGTGGGTCAGCACGGCCTCCCAGTAGCGCAAGGCCTGGCGTTGGGCCCCCACCCGGGCCGAGTACCGCGCCGCCTTCGGCGCGTAGGCGACGATGCTGTCGGCGTCTCCGCAGTGGATGGCGTGGTGCACCAGCCGCGGCAGGTCCGCCTCGCCGCGGGTCTTCAGGAGGTCGATGACGGCACGGTCGTGCCGCCGCCGGCGCACCCGCGGCAGAGTGGCCTCGGTGGCCAGCCGAGCGATCTCGTGCCGGAACCGGATACCGGTGTCCACGACCTCCACGATGCCCGCCTGCTCCGCGTCCGCCAGCACATCGAGATCGCCGACGAGCGCCTCGGCCAGGTCGAACTCGAGAACGCCCGGCCAGACCGAGATCCGCTCCAGGGCCGCTCGACACGCCGGATCGAGCCGGCCAAGGCGCGCCTGCACCGCGGCGGTGACGCTCGTCGGAGCCTCGGTATCGGTGCCGCCTGCCAAGGCCTCGGTGACGTAGAAGGGGTTGCCGCCGGTGATGCGGCACAGGTGCTCGGCGTCCCAGCCGCTCGCGCCGCTGAGCTCGGCCACGGCCTGCGTGCTCAGCGGAGCCGGTGCTATCAGGGCGGTGCCCGGCGGCACGGCGCCGAGGAACCGGGTGAGCATCTGATGGCGTGCCGCGTCCTGTGGGCGGTACGACAGCACGAGCAGCACGGCCAGCCCCTCAAGCCGGCGCATGACATGCGCCAGGACGTCCAACGTCGCGTCGTCGGCCCAATGCAGGTCCTCGACGACGAAGACGAGCGGCGGCGCGGATCCGAGCTCGTCGTGCAGGGCCTTCATGACTTTGGCCTGGTCGCCCGCCTCCAGGGCCATCTCGAGCGTGTCGGCCAACGTGTCGGCGGTCGCCGGGTGCGCCAGGGCGTCGGCTCGGCGGGCGTCGCGATACGCGTCGGCGATCGCACCGAGCGGCTGGGCCGCGACGAGGTCGTCGCAGCGTCCCAGCCATCGCCGCACGTCGGTGGGCAACTCGGCGAGGAATCTGGTGAGCAGCGCCGTCTTGCCGATTCCGGGCTCGCCGGCAACCAGGACGACCGAGCTGCGCCCCCGGCGCAGCATGCGCGCCGCGTCGTGGAGCACCGCCAGATCGGTCTCCCGTTCGAGAATCATGGGTTGCCTCCGACCGGAGCGCCCGGTTGCGGCCCGTCGACCGTGCGCCGATCCCTCCAGGCTAGTCCCGGCCACGGTGGGTAAGCCATGCCTTATCTTCCATCTCGTCCTTACGGCCTTCGGGACCGCTACTCGGGATGGTTGCCGGTGTCGGCCCCGAGCAGGAACGGCGAGGTGACCTCCTCGTACGCGGCGCGACGGGCGACCCTCGTCGGGTGGGTAGCCGCTGCCCAGAAATGGGCAACCATTGCTGACCGGTGTGCCCGTACGGTCGCAGACGTGATGACTTTTCGGGACATGGAAGACAGGGAACGGGCAGCGCCTCGAGCCGGGGCCGATCCGGTCGGAAGCTCGTCGAGCGGGCGGCCCTCGTGCCGCGGAACCCGGCGGGCCTCGGCACGAGGAGATCGCTCAGGAGGGCATGGCGCAGGAGGGCATCGCTGCGGAGGACATGGGGGAGTCGCTCGACGAGGTGTCGGACGACCGCATCGTGGCGAGGCGTGGGCAGCGGCACACCCTCGGTGCCACCCCCGACCGGGTCTGAAGACGCGTCGACGGCGCCCCGCACGCGGCACGACCGCGCCTGCTTGAGGTTCGAGCTCGAGACAGCCGGGGCTACTGGCGCGGGCGGCCGGCCTCGCGTCGCCGACTACCCACGATCCTGATGGGAGGACTCCCACGCCTCGAGGGCTGTGACCTCGCGGCGGACGCGCATCGCGTCCCCGCGAGGTCGCCGCGTCCCAGCGGGAGGCTCATCGGCCACGAACTCCTCGGCAGCGAGCCGCCCGGACCAGACCGCGGCGGTGATGGTGCCGGGCGCCAGGGCGTCGCCGATGACGCGCACCGATGGTGGCTCGGGCGTGTCGAGCAGCTGCCGGGCCAGCCCGTCCTGCGGCAGCCGGGCGGTCACCAGCACGACCGCGTCACACCGGCGCCGCCGGAGCCGTCCCGTGTAGACGCACTCGGTGACGACGTGATCCTCCTCGACCGAGGCGACGGACTCGCTGACGCGGCGGGTGACACCGGCGTCGATGAGCCGGCGCTGGATGTCGGCGATCTCGCCGGTGTAGGCGGTCCACGCGGAGACCTCGGGGGCCGGCGTGACGACCTGCACCCGGTGACCCAGGTCGGCCAAGAGCTCGGCCAGGACACCGCCGAGGCAGGTGTGGTCATCGTCGTAGACGACCACGCGCCGTCCCGCCGGCCGGCGCCCGTCCATGAGGTCGTCGGGCGTGAGCACCTCCATCCCCGGCGAGACGGGGATGGGCAGAGTGTGCCGGCGCCCGACCCCGTCTGACCGCCAGCGGGAGCCGGTGGCGATCAGCACGTGCCGCACGTCCCCGACGTCGGCCACGGACACCGCTCGCCCGCAGCGGATCTCGACCCTCGGAAGCTCCTCGATCGCGCGCACCCGGTGGGTGACCACGGCCGACCACGTCCCGAGCCCCGGCAGCGCCGCCTCCCGGGCGACCCGGCCGCCCGGCGCGTCGCCGGCCTCGGCGAGCAGCACCTCGCAGCCGCGGGCCCCCAGGGTGCGGGCCGCCTCCAGGCCGGCGGGCCCGGCTCCGACGACGAGCACGCGCCCGCCGGCGGGCGCCCGGCGGACGACCTGGGGGTGCCAGCCGCGGCGGAACTCCTCGCCGATCGTCGGGTTCTGCGGACACCGGATCGGGGACATCGTGTTGTCCCCGGCGAGGCACTCGTTGCAGCCGACGCACTCGGCGATGCGGTCGGCCCGTCCTGCCCGGATCTTCGCCGGCAGGAACGGGTCGGCGATCGAGGGCCGCGCGGCGCCGACGAGATCGAGCACGCCGCGACGCACCTGGTCGGCCATGAGGTCCGGCGAGCTGAACCGGCCGACGCCGACGACGGGCTTGGACGTCAGGCGCTTGAGGCCCGCGACGGACGGCTCCTGATCGCCCGGGGGCGCGAATCGCGCGGAGCGACAGTCCTCCTCGAGCCCGCCAGCGACAAGGTCCCACAGGTCGGGCAGCTCCCCGAGCTCGCCGAGGATCTCCTGCGCGTCGCGCCGGCCCAGGCCCGCTGGGCCGTACCCCTCGTCGACGCTGAGGCGGCACGCGATCGCGGCCCGCCCGTCCGCCTCCTCCAGGGAGTCCAGCAGGACCTCGCGCAGCAGACGCATCCGGCCGCGCGCGTCGACGCCGTATTCGTCGGTGCGCTGGTTGAACCGGGGCGAGAGGAACTGCTGGAGCACGCTGATCCCGTGGGCCGCATAGACGTAGACGAGGTCGTATCCCACCCTGATCGCCCGGCGCACCGCGAGCCGGTGCCCGCGCCGCAACTCCGCGATGTCCGCGCGGGTCATCGCCCGCGCCTGCACCGGAGCGCGCAGGGCGGAGGCGACCGGCAGCGGCGAAGGCCCCAGCGGCACCTCGCGGCTGGCCAGGTTCGGGGCGTGCAGCCCGCCGTGGCACAGCTCGATGCCGGCGAGCGCTCCGCCCTCGTGGATGGCCGTGCAGATGCGCTCCAGGGCGGGCAGGTCCCGCTCGTCCCAGATCCGCAACTCGATGTAGGGCGTGAGGTCGGACGTCGGGTCGATCTCCACCTCCTCGGTGCACACGACCGACCAGCCTCCCTCGGCCTTGACGCGGCGCATGGCCGCCTGCGCGCTGGGGTCGCGGTAGCCCATGCCGTTGCAGTGCGGCACGGCGAAGAAGCGGTTCTTCGTGGTCAGCGGCCCGATCCGCACCGGTTCGAAGAGGATCTCGTGCGCGGGGTCCATCTGACCTTCCGATCCGTCTGTATGGCGCGGGGCCTGTCGGGGTCTCGTCCGCGGCCCCTGCCCGGGTGGGCAGTCCGTGGTCGCGATATAGGCAGTGGCCACGGATGTCCGACCGTGCGCCGACCGCGTCGGCTGGTCCTGGCGGTGGCGCACTGCCCCGCCATTCCAGTGACTCACCGACGACGCAAGGAGCACAACCACCATGCCGATGATCACCGTCAAGATGATCGAGGGCGTTTTTGACGCCGCGCAGAAGCAGGACATGATCCGCCGCCTCACCGACACCATGGTCCAGATCGAGGGGGAGAGCCTGCGCCCGGTGACCTGGGTCGTCCTCGAGGAGGTGCGAAGCGGCAGCTGGGGAATCGGCGGCGACGCCCTGACCACCGAGGCCGTCAAGCAGCTGCAGGGCGAGGCCGTCGCGTGAGCGGCGTAGCGCAGGGCGCTAAGGACAGGCCATGAGCAAAGCCGTCGTCTCGCTGACCACCGGTCTGGAGGACGCCGAGAAGGTGACCGTCGCCTTCCTTGTCGCGGTGGGAGCGGCCGAATCGGGCCGCGCCACGCTGATGTTCCTCGCCAAAGAGGCCGTGCGGCTCGCAGTCACGGGGGTGGCGACGGCGACCGCCTGCACCGGATGCCCCAGCCTCGGGTCGCTCATGGAGCGATACGCCGCTGCGGGCGGCACCTACCTCGTCTGCCCCATCGCATCGACGCCAAAGGGCTCACGGATCAGCCCCTCGTCGAGGCGGCGCGCGTAGGCGGCACCGTCGTCATGTGGGAGTGGATCGGCGACGAGGGCGCCACCACATTCAGCTACTGACGTCCCCCTGCTCGCTCTACCCGGCGGACCCCTGCTGACCGACCCGGTAGGGATCCGCACCGCGAGACCGTCGTCTCGTCCCACGATCGGCGGGCGCTCGCGATGTGGACCCTGGAGTCCACTGGCTGGTCAGCGGGGGCACCATCGACCTGTGAGCACTCTGCACGCGACCTCCGCGGACACGGGCGTCGTCAGCCCGCTCGACGTCGAAGCCG
>JBDIAP010000195.1:0-6531 GCA_039812485.1 Kineosphaera sp. | reverse complement strand
CGCGCCGCCGCCACCGACCGCGCCGCCGCCACCAGCCGCGCCGCCGCCAGCGACCCCGCCCCAGCCCTGGCCCCCGGCCCCGCCCTCGCGCGAGCTCACGACCGCCATCCGGCTCCGGACCGCGGGTCGAGCGCATCGCGCAGGGCATCGCCCAGCAGTGCCAACCCCAGCGTGATCCACACGAGGCAGGCCGTGGGCGCCCAGAAGAGCCACGGGTAGGCGGCCAGCTGGTTCGCGGCGCTGCCGATGAGCTGCCCCAGCGACACCTCCGGGGGGCGCACGCCGAGCCCGAGATAGGAGAGCAGGGTTTCGGTGACGATGGCCGCGCCGGCCCCGAGCACCGCCGCCAACACGAGGTAGGAAGCCAGCTGGCCGAGCAGATGCTGCCGCACGATCTGCGCGTTCGACAGGCCCAGATAGCGCGCGGCGACAATGAACTCGCGCTCGCGCAGCGACCGTGTCAGGGCCCGGGTGACCCGGGCCAGGGGCATCCACGACAGCAGGGTGAGCACGATCGCGAGCGCCCCGGCCGACCCGGCCCACCCCGGCGCGTGCGAGCCGGCGCCGGCGAGGATCGCGACGATGAGGAAGCCGGGCAGGAGCAGCAGCATGTCGAGCACCCACAGGCCGGCGCGCTCGCGCCGGCCGCCCCACAGCGCGATCGTCGCGCCGTAGAGCCCGCCGAGCAGCGGCGCACACACGCCGACGACGGCGGCGATGAGCAGCGAGCGTCCGGTGCCGGCGACGACCTGGGCGTAGGTGTCGAAGCCCCCGCCGTCGGTGCCGAGCAGATGCCCGGCCGTGCCCGGCGGCACCCCGAGGTTGTCGAAGTCCTGCGCCGTCGGGCCCCAGGGTGTCGCCCGCCCGCCGGCGGCGGCCAGCGCGACGACGGCCACGATCATGCCCGCCCCCGCGATGCCGCCCGGCCGGCGCAGCAGGCGGCCCAGCACGATCCGCCGGCCGGCCTGCTGCGGCGCCGCGGTCGACGTCGTGCCGGTCACCGGGCTCGCCCCCTCACCAGTCGCCCCGGCGCACGCGGGGATCGATGAGGCTGACGCCCGCGTCGGCGACGACGGCTCCGCCGGCGAAGAGCGCGCACCCGAAGGCGATCGAGGCGACGGTCGCGTTGACGTCCTGGGTGCGGGTGATGGCGTCCAGCGTGTATCGGCCCAGGCCGTCCCACGCGAAGACGCTCTCGACGACGAAGGCCCCGGCGAACACGGCCGGCAGCGCGAAGGAGATGTTCTGCGCGACCGGCACGAAGGAGGTCCGCACGGCGTGCCGCCGGATCGCCTGCCCGCGCGTCAGCCCCTTGGCGCGCGCCGTGCGCACATAGTCGGCCTCGACCTCGTCGAGCAGCACGGCGCGTTGCAGCAGGTAGAAGCCCCCGACGCCGAGCAGTGTCAGCGCGATCGTCGGCAGCACGAGGTGCGCCGCGAGATCGGCGGCCTGGGCGGCGGCCCCCTCAGGGGGCACGGGCGACGACATACCGCTGACGTAGACGAGCCGCCGTCCGGCGCGGGCGTTGAGCTCGAGCCCCCCGAGCTGCACCCACAGGTAGGCGACCGGCGCCGGCACGCAGGCCACGACGTAGCAGGCCGTGGTCAGCGCCCGATCCGGCAGCCGGCGGTGCGACGTGGCGGCGAACACCCCGAGCGCGACGCCGCACACGATCTGCAGCACGGTCGCCAGCAGCATGAGGCGCCCCGACACGAGGGCGTGGTCGAGGAACTCGGCACCGATCGGCGCCCCGCTCGGGCTGCGCCCCCAATCCCCATGCAGCACCACGCCGCCGACCCAGTCGACGTAGCGCTGCAGCGGCGTGGCGGCGGGGTCGAGCCCGTAGGCGGCCAGCCGCGCCCGCACCTGCTCGGGCGCGGGATGCGGGGTCGCCGCCAACAGCCGCAGGTCGGGCCGCAGGAACGACACGGCCGCGAGGTAGGCGACGCTCGTCGCGACGAACGACATCACGGCGTAGGAGAGCACCCGCCGTCCGAGCTGGACCAGCACACCACCTCCCGACCTGCGCGCACACCCGGGCGGGCCCGCTGCCGCCGGACCGTCGTGCCCTCGAATTGTTCTCTGCCAGAAGCTAACACCGGCTCCTGCGGTGACCCGTCCGCGCGCCGCGCCGCGGTCTGCGGGGCGACTCCGGAGGCGCGACGATGACGCCGCGACGCGCCGCGGCCACTACGGTGGCCCTAACGCCCCGCGACGTCGCGACGCGAGACCCGTGTCGCTGCCGCGCGGGACGCGACCGGCTCGATGAGTGGCACGCGCCGGTCAGCACGCAACGACTCGAATGCAACGACCTCGAGGCAACGACTCGAGGCAACGACCTCGAGGCAACGACGCAACTCGATGCAATGACGCAACGACGCGAAAGGGCGACCCCTGGCATGTTCGAGCTGACACCGGACCACGAGGACTTCCGCAAGGTAGTGCGGGACTTCGCCGAGCAGGAGGTCGCGCCCCACGTGGCCGAGTGGGATCGCCAGGCGCACTTCCCCACCGAGCTGGTGCCCAAGATGGGTGAGCTGGGGCTGTTCGGCATTCTCGTCCCCGAGGAGTTCGGCGGCTCGATGGACGCCGACGGCGAGGGCGGGGAGTTCACCTACCAGTGCATCGCGATCGAAGAGCTCGGCCGCGTCGACCAGTCGATCGGCATCACGCTCTCGGCGGGTGTCGGCCTGGGCATCAACCCGATCCTCACCTACGGCACGCAGGAGCAGAAGGAGCGCTGGCTGCCCGACCTCGTGACCGGCCGGGCGCTCGCCGGCTTCGGACTCACCGAGCCGGAGGCCGGCTCGGACGCGGGGGCCACGAAGACCAGGGCCCGCCGCGACGGCGGCGAGTGGGTCGTCGACGGCGCCAAGGCGTTCATCACCAACTCGGGCACCGACCTCACGTCGGTCGTCACCGTCACGGCCCGCACAGGCACGAAGGCCGACGGCAGCGCCGAGATCAGCTCGATCATGATCCCTTCGGGCACACCGGGATTCACCGTCGAGCCGGCCTATCGCAAGCTCGGCTGGCACATCTCCGACACCCACGGCCTGACGTTCGAGGACTGCCGCGTGCCGGAGGGCAACCTGCTCGGCGAGCAGGGCCACGGCTTCCGGCAGTTCCTCAAGACCCTCGACGACGGCCGCATCGCGATCAGCGCGCTGGCCCTCGGCATGGCGCAGGCGATGCTCGAGCAGTCCCGCGACTACGCGTGCGGTCGCATCGCGTTCGGCCGCCCGATCGGCGTCAACCAGGGCGTCTCGTTCGCCATCGCCGACCTCGCGGTGAGCGTCGAGGCGGCCCGGCTGCTCACCTACAAGGCGGCGTGGCTCAAGGACGAGCACCACGCCGGCCGGCGCAGCGTCGCCGAGGTCAAGCAGGCCGCCTCGATCGCCAAGGTCTATGCGACCGAGGCGGCGGTGACCGCGACGCGCATCGCCACGCAGGTCTTCGGCGGCAACGGCTTCATGGAGGAATACCCGGTGGCCCGCTTCTATCGCGACGCCAAGATCCTCGAGATCGGTGAGGGCACGAGCGAGGTCCAACGCATGCTCATCGCCCGCGGTCTCGGCCTGCCCACCGCGTAGGAGGAGTGCCCCCGATGTCGCAGACCGACGCGCGCACCGACACCCAGCCCACCGACAGCCAGCCCACCGACACCCAGCCCACCGACAGCCAGCCCACCGACCAGGGCCCACGCGGGGCCGACGGCCCGCCCGGGCGCCTGGCCACCGCGTCCCACGACGGCGTGCCCGACGACTCCTTCGCCGGACCGACCCCGCCGGAGCGCGGCGGCGACGCCCGGGTCGGCGACGTGCGCCGCCGCCTCGCCGCGGCCCACCAGGCCTCCGGCACGCTGGCGCACAAGGCTCGGGCCAAGCTCGACGCGCAGGGCAAGCTCTACGTGCGCGACCGCATCGCGCTGCTGCTCGACGAGGGCAGCTTCGTCGAGGACGGCCGCTACGCCAACTCCCTCGCGCCCGGGCTGCCCGCCGACGGCGTCGTCACCGGTCGCGGCACCGTCGATGATCGGCCGGTCATCGTCATCGCCAACGACCCGTCGGTCAAGGCCGGCTCGTGGGGCGCCCGCACCGTCGAGAAGATCATCCGGGCCACCGAGGCGGCGTTGCGTGAGGAGCTGCCGGTCTTCTGGTTCGTCGACTCTGCGGGCGCCCGGATCACCGACCAGGTGGAGATGTTCCCGGGCCGTCGCGGCGCGGGCCGCATCTTCCACAACCAGGTCGCGCTCTCGGGCCGCGTGCCGCAGATCTGCTGCCTCTTCGGGCCGAGCGCCGCCGGCGGCGCCTACATCCCGAGCTTCACCGACCTCATCATCATGGTCGACGGCAACGCGTCGATGTATCTGGGCAGCCCCCGCATGGCCGAGATGGTCGTCGGCGAGAAGGTGTCGCTGGAGGAGATGGGCGGCGCCCGCATGCACTGCACGGTCTCCGGGGTCGGCGACCTGCTCGTGCACGACGACGTCGAGGCGATCGAGCTCGCGCGCCTCTACTTCTCCTACCTGCCGTCGTCGTGGCGCGACGAGCCGCCGGTCTACGCGGCCGAGCCGCCGGAGGTGGCGCTGCGGCGCGACACGGTGCCCGAGGTCGAGAGCGCGCCCTTCGACATCCACACCGTCATCGACGGCCTCGTCGACCAGGAGTCGTTCTTCGAGATCAAGCCCCTCTTCGCGCCCGAGCTCGTCGTGGGCCTGGGGCGCATCGACGGGCACAGCGTCGGCATCGTCGCCAACAACTCGGCGGTCAAGGGCGGGGTGCTCTTCACCGACTCGGCCGACAAGGCCACCCGCTTCATCTGGCTGTGCGACGCCTTCTCGATCCCGCTGCTCTACCTCGCCGACGTGCCGGGCTTCATGATCGGCTCGGAGGTCGAGCGGGGCGGCATCATCCGGCACGGGGCCAAGATGGTGGCCGCGGTCTCGGAGGCCACGGTGCCGCAGCTGTGCATCGTCGTCCGCAAGGCCTACGGCGCCGGGCTCTATGCGATGGCCGGCCCGGGTTTCGGACCGGACGCGACGATCGCGCTGCCGACGGCCAGGATCGCGGTCATGGGTCCCGAGGCCGCGGTCAACGCCGTCTTCGCCAACAAGATCGCCGCGATCGACGACGAGGAGCAGCGCGCGGCGTATGTCGCGGCCCGCCGCGCCGAATACGAGGAGGACGTCGACCTGGAGCGACTCGCTGCCGACCTCGTCATCGACACGGTCATCGAGGCCGACGCCCTCCGCGAGGAGGTCATCGCTCGCCTGCGCTACGCCGGCCGCCGCGACCGTCACTTCTCCGAGCGCCGGCACGGGGTGCATCCGGTATGAGCGAGGCCTTCGAGCCGCCCTACGGCCTGGCGCAATACCTGCGCGACCTTGTCGGACCGGCGTGGGATGCGGCGGTGCAGCACCGCTTCGTCGACGAGTTGCTCGCCGGCACGATCGCCGACGACGTGCTGAGGCGCTACCTCGTGCAGGACTACCAGTTCTGCGACGCCTTCACCGCGCTGCTCGGTCAGGCCACCGCGTCGGCGCCGACGCTGGCCTCGCGCCTGCGTTTCGCGCGCCAGCTCGGCATGTTCGCCTCGGACGAGAACACCTACTTCGTCGACAGCTTCGACGCCCTCGGGGTGCCGGAGGAGGATCGGCGGGCCCCGCGGACGGCCGAGGCCACGCGCGAGTTCGACACCCTCATGCGCGACGTCGTCGCGACCCGCTCCTACCCGCAGGCCCTCGCGCTGCTCATCGTCGCGGAGTGGCTCTACCTCGACTGGGCGAGCAGGGCCGACCGCGAGCCCTTCGCCGCGACCCGCCCTGAGCACGTCGGCTGGGTCGACCTGCATCGCGGGCCCGACTTCGCGGAGTGGGTGCGCTGGCTGTGCGCCGAGCTGACGGCCGCCGAGCCGATCGAGCCGCGCGATCGGGTGGCGGTCGAGGACGTCTTCTGCCGGGCCGTGGCCTGCGAACTCGCGTTCTTTGACGCCGCCTACGACGGGCCGACGGACACAGGCACAGGCACCCCGACGCGAGGAGTTGACAACGCGGTCGCAGAGGCGTAACTTCTATCGAGTTGCCCCGAGCCCGCCGACACGGCGAGACAGCACTGGGAGCGACGCCCACACCCGCACCGACGACAGCCACGATACGTGGCCGCTTCGTCGCGCGTGGTGCGGGTGGAGCCCTCGGTCGACGTCACAGCGGTGCGGACGGCCCAGGGTGACACCGACTTGAAAAAGTCGAGGGCAGTGCCTAATGTCTGTCCGGCAGTCGGCGCAAAAGTCGCAAGCAATTGCAGATGAAAGCGCGGACAGGCCGATTTGACGAGGCAAAGCCTCCGATACTAAAGTCGACAACGTCGCACAGAGCGAAGGGCGAAAGTCCCGAAGCGAAGTGTGCACAACCGATTCTTGAGAACTCAACAGCGTGCCATGACGATTGATGCCAAGTTGTTTGTTTGGCTTTGTCGATTTCCTTTTTGGATGATTGATGTAAGCCGGGTTTTGAATGATTCTTTTATGGAG
>JBDIAP010000194.1:0-6535 GCA_039812485.1 Kineosphaera sp. | reverse complement strand
TCGACCTGCGCCACGCTCAGCCCGGGTTGCGCGGCCGGCTCGGGCAGCGCGGCCAGCGAGCGCCAGCCCACGCCGGTGCGTCGTTGCGGCAGCGCACCCCCCAGGTAGGAGGCGACGAGCCCCGCCTCGTGCGGCTCGGCGCGGCGCAGCGCGGCGGCCACCGCCTCGGCCTTCGCCAGGCGCGACGTCGTCGCGGCCACCTGCTCCGACGCCGCGACCACGTCCGCGAATCTCATGCCCGCCAGTGTGACCCAGCCCCGCACGAGTCGGCTCTGCGTGAACCGCCACCCACTCGACTCAGCCCGACGCGAGGCGGGGCGCACGCCTCGACGATGGACATCAGCGCAGGCGTCGCGGCGCCGGCAGGCCACCCACACGCGCTCGATCAGACTCGTCCAGACGCGAACACACCGGTGAAGTCCGTCGCAGGACAAGCGAATCCACCCAAGCCCCAGGGGCTGTGAGCTTTTGGAAATGCCCCCGAAGCGAGGTGCGCGACGAGGCGTAACCCGCCCTTCCTACGGTCCGGAGTGAGCCAGGCGCCGCCGCCTTCATCGCTCACGACACCGCCCGACGCGTCTTCGCGCGGCCGGGCCCATCCGAGAGGATCCCCGTGCACACCTCACCTCCGGCTGTCCGGACTCGCGCCGTCACGGCCGTCGCGCTGCTGCTGCCCGTCGCCGCCCTCGCCGCCTGCGGCGGGGCCAAGGTCGACGCGGCCGGCACCGGTGCCACCGGTTCGGCCGCCGGCGCCGCCTCGTGCGTCAAGACCGACGGCGACTCCATCAAGATCGGTTTCCTCAACTCGCGATCCGGCACGATGGCGATCTCGGAGAACACGGTCTTCGACTCGCTGTCGATGGCCGCCGAGCAGATCAACGCGGCCGGCGGCGTCATGGGCAAGAGGCTCGACGTCGTCGCCGAGGACGGCGCCTCCGAGCCCACCGTCTTCGCCGAGAAGGCGCAGAAGCTCATCAACAGCGACTGCGTCGCGGCCGTCTTCGGCGGCTGGACGTCGGCGAGCCGCAAGGCGATGCTGCCGGTCTTCGAATCCAACAACGCGCTGCTCTTCTACCCCGTGCAATACGAGGGCCTGGAGGCGAGCAAGAACATCTACTACACGGGCGCGACGACCAACCAGCAGATCGTGCCCGCCCTGGACTACCTCAAGAGCAAGGGCGTCAAGAGCCTCTTCCTCGTCGGCTCCGACTACGTCTTCCCGCGCACCGCCAACAAGATCATCAAGGCCTACGCGCAGGCCAACGGCATCGAGATCACGGGCGAGGAATACACCCCGCTCGGCTCGACCGACTTCGCGACGATCGTCAACAAGGTCAAGAGCGCGAATGCCGGGGCGGTCTTCAACACCCTCAACGGCGACTCCAACGTCGCGTTCTTCAAGGAATACACGAACGCCGGCCTCAAGGCCGCCTCGATGCCGGTGCTCTCGGTGAGCATCGCCGAGGAGGAGGTCAAGGGCATCGGCGCCGCCAATGTCGCGGGCCAGCTCACGGCGTGGAACTACTACGAGACGCTCGACAACCCGACGAACACGAAGTTCGTCGCCGACTTCAAGGCCAAGTACGGCCAGAACCGCGTCACCTCCGACCCCATGGAGGCCGCCTACACCTCGATGTTCCTGTGGAAGGCGATGGTCGAGAAGGCCACGTCGTTCGACGTCGACACGATCAACGCCGCGTCCGGCGGCGTGAGCGTCGAGGCCCCCGAGGGCAAGGTCACCGTCGACGGCGAGAACCACCACGTCGCCAAGACGGCCCTCATCGGCCAGATCCAGCCCAGCGGCCTCATCTCCACGATCTGGACCTCCGGCAAGCCGATCACGCCCGACCCGTTCCTGAAGACCTACGCCTGGGCCAAGGGCCTCGACAGCTGAGGCGGGCGGCCCCCGCCCGGCGGAAGGACACTGACATGGACGCCATCGCAGGCCAGCTCGTCGCCGGCCTCTCGCAGGGATCGATCCTGCTGCTCATCGCCCTCGGCCTCGCGCTGACCTTCGGTCAGATGGGCGTCATCAACATGGCGCACGGCGAGTTCATCATGGCGGGGGCCTACACGGCCTACGTCATGAGCCTCGTCGTCGGCAGCGCCGGGCTGTCGCTGCTGCTGGCGATCCCGCTGGGTTTCGTCGTCGGGGGCCTGCTCGGTCTGCTCCTGGAGCAGACCATCATCCAGCGGATGTACACGCGCCCGCTGGACACCCTGCTCGTGACGTTCGGGGTGAGCCTCATCCTGCAGCAGCTGGCGCGCGACATCTTCGGCGCCCCGAACGTCGACGTGCCCGCCCCGGCGTGGCTCTCGGGGAGCGTCTCGCTCTTCGGGCTCGGCATCCCGGCGTCGCGCGTCTTCATCTTCGCCCTGAGCCTCGTGTGCGTCGGCGCGCTGGCGCTGGCCCTGCGCTACACGGCGCTCGGACGGCGCATCCGCGCCGTCGTGCAGAACCGCGACCTCGCCGAGACCGTCGGCATCAGCACCCGCACGAGCGACCGGCTGACGTTCTTCATCGGCTCCGGCCTCGCCGGGGTCGCGGGGGTCGCGCTCACGCTGCTCGGCTCCACCGGGCCGACGCTCGGCACCGGCTACATCATCGACGCGTTCCTCGTGGTCGTCGTCGGTGGCATCGGGCAGATCCGGGGCGCGGTCATCGCGGCCTTCGTGCTCGGGCTCATGCAGTCGTTCATCCAGTGGGGCACGAGCGCGTCGATGGCCAAGGTGCTCGTCTTCGTCGCGATCATCGTCTTCCTGCAGGTGCGCCCGCAGGGCATCGTCAACGTCCGCACAAGGAGCCTGGCATGAGCGCCCTGCGCCGCATCCCGCCCGCCTGGATCGTGCTCGCGGTCCTCGCGATCCTGCTGTATGCCGTGGCCCCGGCCGCGCTCAGCGGCTTCCGCCTCGCGCTGCTCGGCAAGTACCTGTGCTACGCGATCGTCGCCGTCGGCATCGGCCTGGCCTGGGGGCGCGGCGGCATGCTCGTGCTCGGCCAGGGCGTCTTCTTCGGCCTCGGCGCCTATCTCATGGCGATGCACCTCAAGCTCGCCGACGCCGGGCCGGGCCGGGCGCCGGACTTCATGTCCCTCTACGGCTCCGGCGTCGTGCCGGACTGGTGGGAGCCGTTCCGCTCGCCGGTCGTCACGATTCTCGCGATCCTGCTGTTGCCGGCCGCGCTCGCGGTCGTGCTCGGCCTGGCGATCTTCCGTCGCCGGGTGCGGGGGGCCTACTTCGCGATCCTGAGCCAGGCCCTCGCGGCCGCCTTCGCGATCCTGCTCGTCGGGCAGCAGGCGACGACGGGAGGCACCAACGGGCTCAACGGGTTTCGGTCGTTCTTCGGTTATGCGCTGAGTGACCCGATCAACCAGCGAATGCTCTTCTCGATCGCCGCGACGGCTCTGCTGCTCCTGCTGCTCCTGACCTGGCAGCTCTATCGCAGCCGCTTCGGCGAGCTGCTCGTCGCCGTGCGCGACGCCGAGGAGCGAGTGCGCTTCCTCGGCTACAACCCGGCCAACGTCAAGCTCGTCGCGTATGCCGTGGCCGCCTTCGCCGCCGGCATCGGCGGAGCGCTCTTCGTGCCGATCGTCGGCATCGTCTCGCCGGCCGACGTCGGGATCGTGCCGTCGATCGCGTTCCTCACCGGCGTGGCGATCGGCGGGCGGGCCGCTCTCTTCGGGCCGGCCATCGGGGCCGTCGCCGTGGCGGCCGCGCAGACCCGTCTGTCCGAGCAGTTCCCCGGCTTCTGGACCTACTTCCAGGGGGCGCTGTTCGTGCTCGTCATCGCGTTCCTGCCGAACGGCTTGGCGTCGCTGCGCGACGTGTGGCGCCGGCGCCGCGGCGAGGCTCCGGTCTCGGCCGCGGCGGTGGCCGGCGATCCCGCGGCGGCGGGGACGGTCGAGCTCGCGGGAGCCGATGCGGCTGAGGAGGGCTCCGCGGCCGCTCCCGGCGAGCAGCCCGACACCACCGGCCGCACCGGCCACAGCGGCCACAGCGACGAGTTGGAGGGAGCGACGCGATGACCTCGCGACCCGACTACCTGGAGATCCGCGACCTCACGGTGACCTTCGACGGTTTCGTCGCGGTCGACCACGTCGACCTCACCGTGTTCCAGAAGGACCTGCGCTTCCTCATCGGACCCAACGGCGCAGGCAAGACGACGATCATCGACGCCCTCACCGGCCTCGTGCCGGCCACCGGCTACGCGCGCTACGCCCGCGCCGACCTGCTCGGCCACAAGCCACACGAGATCGCGCGACTCGGCGTGGGCCGCACCTTCCAGACGGCGAGCGTCTTCACCGAGCTCACCGTGCTGCAGAACCTCGACATCGCCGCCGGCGCCGGCCGCTCGCCCTGGTCGCTGCTGCGGGCGCGGCGCGGGGTGCCCGAGCCGGTCGCGGCGGCCCTGGAGACGATCGGGCTGACCGCGCAGACCGACCGCCTCGCCGGCACGCTCTCCCACGGCCAGAAGCAGTGGCTCGAGATCGGCATGCTGCTCGTGCAGGACGCGAAGGTCATGCTGCTCGACGAGCCCGTCGCCGGCATGAGCGCCGACGAGCGCGACCAGACCGGCGCGCTGCTGCGCGAGATCGGCGCCGACCGCACCGTGATCATCGTCGAGCACGACATGGACTTCATGCGGGCCTGGGCCGACTCGGTGACGGTGCTCGCCGCCGGCACGGTGCTTTCCGAGGGCAGCGTCGCGCACGTGCAGGCCGACCCGAAGGTGCAGGAGGTGTATCTCGGCGGCGCCCACCGGGTCACCGACGGGCCGCCGACGCCGGCCGCCACACCCACCGCCGTCCCCACTGCCGTGCCCACCGCCGTCCCCGCTGCACAGGAGGTGTCGTGATGCTCGAACTCGTCGACATCCACGTCGGATACGACCGCGCGGACGTGCTGCACGGGGTCTCGCTGTCGGTGCCCGCGGGCGAGATCGTCGCGGTCATGGGCCACAACGGCGCCGGCAAGACGACGCTGCTCAAGACCGCCGTGGGGCTGCTGGCGCCGCGTCGGGGACGGGTGCTGCTCGACGGCGTCGACGCCACGAAACTGCGCCCCCACCAGCGGGTCGCCCGCGGGATCTCCTACGTGCCGCAGGGGCAGCTGTCGTTCCCGCAGCTGACGACCGCCGAAAACCTGCAGGTCGTCGCCGACGGACGCCGCGACGGGGCCGCTCGCATCGCCGCGATGTATGAGCGCTTCCCCGTGCTGCAGGAGTTTGCGGGGCGCAAGGCCGGGCTGCTCTCGGGGGGCCAACGCCAGCAGCTCGCCATCGCGCGGGCGCTCATCACCGACCCGCGGTTGCTCATCCTCGACGAGCCGACCGAGGGCATCCAGCCCTCGATCGTCGCCGAGATCGAGCAGCACATCGTCTCGCTCGCCGCCGAGGGCATGACGGTGCTGCTCGTCGAGCAGCACATCGGCTTCGCGCTCACCGCGTCGTCGCACTATGCCGTGCTCGCCTCCGGGCGGATCACCTCGCGCGGCGAGGGCGGCCACGACGCGACCGGCGACGTGCGGGCCGCGATGACGATCTGAGCGCCCCGCAGCCCCGGCCGCCGCTGCCCGTCGCACCCCGCACGGCTCGAACGGGCGTCGGCGGCCGTGACAGACTGCGCGCGTGGCTCTGGATCTCAAGGCAGAAGTATCGCGGTGGCCCGTGGAGAAGGCGTCGGTCGCGGTCGTCGATGCCGACGGCATCGTCGACATGTACGACGACGGGACGCGCCACCGGTGGGCGTCGGTGTCGAAGGTCGCGATGGCGCTGACGATCCTCGACGGCTGCGCCGAGGGCGTCATCTCCCTCGACGACGAGGTCGGGCCACCCGGGTCGACGCTGGCGCACCTGCTGGCGCACGCCTCGGGCATCGCGCCCGACTCCGACGAGATCGCCGGGCGCGTCGGGGCGCGGCGCATCTACTCCAACCGGGGCATCGAGATCGCCGCCGATCACCTCGAAAAGGCCACCGGGCAGCCCTTCGACCAGGAACTCTCCGACCGGGTGCTCGACCTGCTCGACATGAACGACACCGTGCTCGACGGCTCCCCCGCCCACGGCGTCGTCGGCCCGATCGGCGACCTGGCGATGCTCGCCCGCGAGTTGCTCGCACCGCAGTTGCTGCTGCCGCGGGTCGTCGAGCAGGCCTCGACGCTGGCGTTCCCCGGCCTCTACGGCGTGCTGCCCGGCTACGGCCGGCAGAAGAACAACGACTGGGGGCTGGGCTGCGAGATCCGCGACCACAAGTCGCCCCACTGGACGGCCCCGGAGAACAGCCCGGAGACGTTCGGCCACTTCGGCCAGACCGGCAGCTTCCTGTGGGTCGACCGTGCCGCCGGCCTGGCCTGCGCGAGCCTGAGCAACCGCGCGTTCGGGCCGTGGGCCGTCGAGGCCTGGCCGCCGCTGTCGAGCAAGGTGCTCGCCGAATACGGGAGCTGACCGGCGGGCGACCCGGGACGCACCGACCCGCGACTCGAGCGAGTCGCCTCGTGTCGTGCGCACACCCTCGTCTCCCCCTGTCCGACGCTGCGC
>JBDIAP010000193.1:0-6539 GCA_039812485.1 Kineosphaera sp. | reverse complement strand
CGGTGTCGCGGCGGTCGGTGTCGCGGCGGTCGGTGTCGCGGCGGTCGGCGTAGCGCTGGCCGCCGTCCTGGCGGTGGTCGCGGGAACCGCCGTCGCCCGACCGGGCGGGGCCGTCGGAACGCTGCCCGCCCTGCTCACGCTCCGCGGGCGCCTGCTCGGCTCCCGGGGACGGGCGCTCGGTCGGCGCGGAATCCACGGACGGGGTGCCGGCCGGGCTCGTCACGCGCCGCGAACGTCGGGGCGCGACGCCGTTGCTCGACGCCGGCGCGGCTCCCGAATCGCGCGACTTGATCGCGGTGATGAGGTCGCCCTTGCGCATCCCGGCAGTGCCTTGGATGCCCATGCCTGAGGCGAGCTCCTGCAGCTCAGCGAGCCGCATCGCGGTCAGTCCGCGGCGGCGGGTGGCCGCGGCGGCGCTCTCGGCGGTCGCCGGGGCGAGCTCGGTGGTTTCGGTCACGAAGGATCCTTCCCCTCGTATGCGGTCCGGCGACGTGCTCGAACCGGGGTGATGTCGTCGACTGAGATGTGACGGCTTGCGATCCGCCCGCCGACGAGGGCGACGGGCGACTCGCGCGCCACTCGCGCCATGCCGCGGGGTCTCGCGTCGGGCATGACAGCCGATGTGGCGGGCCAGCGCGTCGTCGCTGCGACGCACGGACTGTGGTGTGATTGCCCGCCCGACACCGTCATCGGCATCGGACACCGGCTGCGCAACCCAAACCGCGGGGGCGAAATCGGTGAGTGGCGGGGTCCAGGCGAAGAGCGGGATAAGGTCGCTCTGGTCACGCCGGCAGGGCGCGCTCGCCAGGAAGCTCTTCCAATGTAACACGTTCCACGCAGACCCCCTGGTGCGGTATGCCGGGGCGCAGCACCTCCCAGCCCTCCGGCGCCCGTCGTGCCACGTCAGCGTGGCGCGCGGCGCGATCGCCGGTGAGCACGAGCACGCTCGGCCCGGCACCGGAGATCACGGCCGCGTGACCGGCGGCCCGCAGCTCGTCGACGAGCTCCATGGCGCCACCGAAGGACGATCGCCGCTGCTCCTGGTGCAACCACTCCCGTGTCGCGGGCAGGAGCAGTGCGGGCCGCGCCGACAGCGCCAGCACGAGCAGGCCGGCCCGCGCGGAGTTGAGCGCGGCCTGGCCGTGCGGCACCTGAGCGGGCAGCACGGCCCGCGCGGTCGCCGTCGGCAGCTGCACCTGCGGCACGAGGACGAGGGGCTCGATGTCGCGGTGCAGCGGGATCGACTCGGAATGCACGCTGATCGCAGGGCCGGGGCGTCGGCGCTCCGGCGGCGGTTCGACGCCGCCGGCGACGCCCTGGGCGTCGTCGACCCACGAGATCGTGGCGCCGCCGTAGACGCTGGCCGAGGCGTTGTCGGGGTGCCCCTCGAGGCGCCCGGCGAGGTCGTTGACCGCGTCGAGGTCGAGGGCGACGCGATCCGGCGCGCCCGGCCCGCCGGCGATGGCGTGCGCGGCGGCGACGCCGGCCACGATCGCCGCGGCCGACGAGCCCATGCCGCGTCCCTGACGGATCACGTTGGCGCAGTGCAGGATCAGCCCCGGCGGCGCCTCGACACAGAGCTCCTGCCAGGCCCGCCGCATCGACGCGTAGACGAGGTGCCGCTCGTCGCGCGGCACGCCCTGGGCGTCGCCGGCGAGGTCGATGCGCAGCCCCGGCTCGTCGGTGACCGCGACGACATACTCGTCCCACACCCCCAGCGCCAGGCCGACCGAGTCGAAGCCCGGACCGAGATTGGCACTGCTCGCGGGCACCCGCACGCGAATCGCCCACGACACCTCACGGCTCGCGGGCGGGTCGCTGTCGGGGCGCCCGGGCACGTCAGCCCTCCAGGCCGAGGGCGCTCGCGATGCTCACGGCGTCGACCGGCACCCGGGTGGGCACGATCTCGGAGCCGTCGGCCGTCGTGAGCGCCCATGAGGGGTCCTTGAGCCCGTGCCCGGTGACCGTGCACACGATCGTCGCGCCCGACGGCACCCGGCCGGCCTCGTGCTCCGCGAGCAGGCCCGCGATGCTCGCCGCCGACGCCGGCTCGACGAAGATGCCCTCGCTGCTGCTCAGCAGGCGGTGCGCGGCGAGGATCTGCTCGTCGGTCACCGCGTCGATCAGACCCCCGGAGCTGTCGCGGGCCTCCTCGGCCTGCGCCCAGCTCGCCGGGTTGCCGATGCGGATCGCGGTCGCGATCGTGTCGGGATCGTCGACGGGGTGGCCGAGCACGATCGGCGCCGCCCCGGCGGCCTGGAAGCCCCACATCTGCGGCAGTTTCGTGGCCGGGCCGCCTTGGGCCGCAGCGCCACTCGCTCCCGGCGTCCCGTCGCGGTATTCGCGGTAGCCGCGCCAGTAGGCCGTGATGTTGCCCGCGTTGCCGACCGGCAGGCAGTGGATGTCGGGGGCATCCCCCAAGGCGTCGACGATTTCGAAGCTGCCGGTCTTCTGGCCCTCGATGCGGGCCGGGTTGACCGAGTTGACGAGCTCGATGGGATAGACGTCGGCGAGCTTGCGCGCGACCGTCAGACAGTCGTCGAAGTTGCCGTCGACCTGCAGCAACGTCGCCCCGTGGGCGATGGCCTGCGAGAGCTTGCCCATCGCGATCTTGCCGTCGGGCACCAGCACGCCGCACGACATGCCGGCCTTCGTCGCGTAGGCGGCCGCCGACGCGCTCGTGTTGCCCGTGGAGGCGCACAGCACCGCCTCGGCGCCGTGCTTCGCGGCGACCGAGATCGCCGTCGTCATGCCGCGGTCCTTGAAGGACCCCGTGGGGTTGAGCCCCTCGAACTTGACGAACACCCGCGCTCCGACGCGCTCCGAGAGCCGGCGCGCCTCGATGAGCGGGGTGCCGCCCTCGTGCAGCGTGACGACCGGGGCGCCGGCGAGCATCGGCAGCCGGTCGGCGTATTCGCGGATGACGCCCTGCCATTGGTGAGCCATCGGGCTACTCCCCTTCTACGCGCATGACGGAGGTCACACCGCGCACGACGTCGAGGCCGGCCAGGGCCTCGACCGTGGCCGACAGGGCCGCGTCGGTCGCGGCGTGCGTGACGATGACGAGCTCGGCGCCGGGCGCCTGCCGCTCCCCCTCGGAGCCCTCGGCCGCTTCGTGCACGCTCTGGCGCACCTGCTGGATCGACACCTCGTGCTTGGCGAACTCGGTGGCCACGGTCGCGAGCACGCCGGGGCGGTCGGCGACGTCGAGGCTGATGTAGTAGCGGGTCACCGCGCGCCCCATCGGCAGCACCGGCAGGTCGGCGTAGGCCGACTCCTTGGGCCCGCGGCCGCCGACGACCCGGTGCCGCGCCACCGCGACGACGTCGCCGAGCACGGCCGAGGCCGTCGGGTCGCCGCCGGCACCGGGCCCGTAGAACATGAGCTGACCTGCGGCGTCGGCTTCGACGAAGACGGCGTTGAAGGCCTCGCGCACCCCCGCGAGCGGGTGGGTGCGCGGGATCATCGCGGGGTGCACGCGCACCGAGACACCGCTGCCCTCGGGCGTCGAGGCCAGCTCGCAGATGGCGAGCAGTTTGACGACCGCGCCCATCTGGGTCGCGGCCTGCACGTCGGCGGCGCTGACCTCGGTGATGCCCTCGCGGTGCACGTCGTCGGCCTTGACCCGCGTGTGGAACGCCAGCGACGCGAGGATCGCCGCCTTGGCCGCGGCGTCGAAGCCCTCGACGTCGGCGGTCGGGTCGGCCTCGGCATAACCGAGCGCCTGCGCCTGGGCGACCGCCTCGGAGAAGCCGGCCCCGGTCGAATCCATCTTGTCGAGCACGTAGTTGGTCGTGCCGTTGACGATGCCGAGCACCCGGCGCACGTCGTCGCCGGCCAGCGACTCGCGCATGGGCCGCAGCAGCGGGATCGCGCCCGCCACCGAGGCCTCGTAGTAGAGGTCGACCCCGGCGGCGTCGGCGGCCGCATAGAGCGTCGGGCCGTCCTGGGCGAGCAGGGCCTTGTTGGCGGTGACGACGGCGGCGCCGTGCTCGAAGGCCCGCAGGATGAGCGAGCGGGCCGGCTCGATGCCGCCGATGACCTCGACGACGACGTCGGCCCGCGTGACGAGCTCGTCGGCGTCGGTCGTGAAGAGTTCCGCCGGCAGACCGGGGCGGTCGCGGCCGAGCCGGCGCACCGCGATACCGACGAGCTCCAAGGGACGCCCGACCCGGGCCGCCAGGTCACCGCTGTTGGCCAGCAGCAGCCGGGCCACCGACGAGCCGACGACGCCGCAGCCGAGCAACGCCACGCGCAGTGGGTCACCGGTGCGGTCGGCGGCAGGACTGTCGACGCTGTCGACGTGCGCGCTCACGCGATCTCCTCCAACTTCTCGCAGATTCCCCCGGCGCCTATCCTGCCTGCCGCGCGGGCCGTGTCCCGGCTCGGGTCCGCATGACGGACCTCGTGTCTCGCCGCTCGGCCGGCGCGACGGCGCCCGGCCGGCCCCTGGCCACCCTGTTCGTGCGCCTCGCGAGCGGACTACTCGTCGGCATCGAGGGCGAGGATGTCCTCGATCGTCTCGCGGCGCACGATGACGCGGGCCGCGCCGTCGCGCACGGCGACGACCGGCGGGCGCGGCACGTGGTTGTACTGGCTCGACAGGGCGCGGCAGTAGGCGCCCGTGCCGGGCACGGCGATGAGGTCGCCGGCGCGCACGTCGGCGGGCAGGTATTCGTCCATGACGACGATGTCGCCGCTCTCGCAGTGCTTGCCGACGACGCGCGCGAGCGTCGGCGGCGCGTCACTGGCGCGGCCCGCCATCGTGCACGAGTAGTCGGCGCCGTAGAGGGCCGTGCGCACGTTGTCGCTCATGCCGCCGTCGACCGAGACGTAGGTGCGCCGGGCGCCGCCGTCGAGCTCCACCTCCTTGACCGTGCCGACCTCGTAGAGCGTGAACGTGCTCGGTCCCGCGATGGCGCGGCCCGGCTCGATGCTGACCCGCGGCAGGGGCAGACCCTCGGACCGGCACTCGCGGGCGACGATCGTGGCCATCTGCTCGGCGAGCTGCGCCGGGGTCAGCGGGTGGTGCTCGGAGGTGTAGGCGATGCCGTAACCGCCGCCCAGGTCGAGCTCGGGCAGCTGCACGTCGTGGTCGCGGGCGACGCGCGCCTGCAGGCCGAGCACGCGACGGGCCGCGACCTCGAAGCCGGAGGTGTCGAAGATCTGGCTGCCGATGTGGCTGTGGAAGCCGAGCAGACGCAGCGCGTCCGGCTGCCCGACGACCCGCTCGGCGGCCTTGTCGGCGGCTCCCCCGGCGAGGCTGAACCCGAACTTCTGGTCCTCGTGGGCCGTCGCGATGAACTCGTGCGTGTGGGCCTCGACACCGGTCGTCACGCGGATCATGACCGACGCGACGACGCCGAGGTCGGTGGCGATCGCAGCGACCCGCTCGATCTCCTCGAAGCTGTCGAGCACGATGCGTCCGACCCCGTAGCCCAGCGCCGCCTCGATCTCGGCGGCCGACTTGTTGTTGCCGTGCAGGCCGATGCGCGCCCCCGGCACGCCGGCCCGCATGGCGACCGCGAGCTCGCCGCCCGAGCAGACGTCGAGACACAGCCCCTCCTCCTCGATCCAGCGCGCGACCGCGGTGCACAGGAAGGCCTTGCCCGCGTAGTAGACGTCGGCACCGCCTCCGACCTGCTCGAACGCCGCCGCGAGGTCGCGCTTGAAGGCGCGCGCGCGGGCCCGGAAGTCGGCTTCGTCGACGATGTAGGCGGGGGTGCCCACCTGCTCGGCGAGCGTGACGGCGTCGACGCCCGCGACCTCGAGCCGGCCGTCGGGGTCGCGCCGCACACCGCTGGGCCACAGGATCGGCAGCAGCTCGTTGACGTCGGTCGGGGTCGGCAGCCATTGCGGCGGGCCGCCGTAGCCCTCGGCGTGCAGGGCGCCGGCCTCGTGTGCGCGCATGTGTCCTCCGGTCTGTGCTGGGCGCTGTCATCTGCGGGGCGGGTCTGTGAGCTGCGGCTCTCTCGGACACGGGTGCGGCGCGTCCGCCACGGCGCCGCCGGTGCGGTGGCCGGCTATAGGCGATCCGGCGCCACCTCGCCGAGCGTATGCAGTGCGTCCGCCAGCCCGAACCGCGCCCCCCGCAGCACCGTGTCGCGGTCGGGGCCGCCGGCCTGCGGCGCGTCGAGCCAGTTCTGCGTGGCGTCCGCGAGCTCGCGCAGGTGTGCGAGCAGGGCGCGCGGGCGCGCGAGGGCACCCGGCCCGTGCAGTCGGGGCTGATCGACGAGCAGCACGACGAGGCGGGCGGTGTGGCGGTCGAGCGCGGGCGCGTCGTTGCCGCCGGCGGGGCCGGGGTCCTGGGCCGGGGACGGGGACGGGGCCGGGGCCGGGGCCGGGGCCGGGGCCGGGGCGAGCGCGCCCGCGCCGGCCGCCGCAGCGGCATCCGCCGCGTGTCGGGTCGCCCACGACGTCGCTGACACGCCGGTGATCGCCGGCGTGTCGAGCGCGTCACGTGCGGCGTCACCGAGGGCCGAGGAGAGGACGCCCTCCGGGCGAGGGACGGACGCTCCGGGAGGCGGCGCGGCGACCCT
>JBDIAP010000192.1:0-6558 GCA_039812485.1 Kineosphaera sp. | reverse complement strand
GTTCGGGTCGTCGGAGAAGAGCGCCGACTTCGGGTCGAGCGTGGCGTCGAGCGCGAAGTTGTTGTTGACGATCGAGCCGTCGACCGACGGCAGCGCCGCCACGGTCTGGGCCGCGTCGACAGGCGTGACCTTGACCTTCGAGGCCGCGGCGTCGTTGTCGGCCGGGGTCGAGAGGCTGGTGCCGCCGCCCTTGAGCGTCAGCAGCTTGGCCTGCTGGAGCACCAGCAGCGCGCGGGCCTGGTTCGTCGCGTCGTTGGGGATGGCGATCGTGCCGCCCTGGGGGATCTGCGACGTTCGTGTGCTTGCGGGAGTAGAGGCTCAGCGGCACGACGACGCTCGACCCGATCGGGGTGAGCGTCTTGGCGTCGCTGACGTTGTATTCCGCGAGGAACTGCAGGTGTTGGAAGAGGTTGAGGTCGATCTGCTGCTGCGCGAGCGCCGGGTTGGCCTGGGTGTAGTCGGAGAAGTTCATGACCTGCAGGTCGATGCCGTTCTGCGTGGCCAGCGCCTGCAGCGGCGGCCAGTAGTCGGCCGCGGCCTCGGTCGTGCCGATCGTGACCGTCGTCAGCGACGCGGCCGCGCTGTCGTCACCGCGGGTCAGCACCCACCCGCCGCCGGCGATCGCGACGACGAGCGCGGCGGCGACGACCCGCCGATGACCTTGCCGCGGCTCCCCGACCTCCGCTCGGGCAACGCCTCGAGCTGGCGGTGCCCACCTGATCCGGGCGAGCTCTGGTGCTGGGGGGCGTTCTGGCTGTTGCCGGGCAGCGTGGGGTCGCTCACGACGGTGTGTCCTCTCATGACAAAGCCGCCACCCGATCGGGCGACGGCACACATGTGCTTGCTCGACGTTCGTCGTCGAGCCGGGTCATCCACCTGGAGCACCCCGCCACATCGTGAGGGTTGCCGCACAGCGAGCCAGGGCTTGACGCTGGGTCTCGTGACCAGGCACGACTCTAAGATCTCACGTTATGTCGGGTCAAACTAATGGTTATGACTCGTCGCTCTCTTCGCGGCCAGCTCTGGTCCGTCGGCACCGCCCATGGTTACAGTGCCGAGACCTTCACAGGCACGTCGCAACCCTCACGACGATGCGAGATCGGGTGATGTCGATGACGCAGAGATCAGCCGCGGCAGGCCGGGTCAGGTCGACAGCCGATCGCCTGACCGCCCTGAGAGCGCGGCTCGAGCGGTTGCACGATGGCGAGCCCGTCGAGCCCAGGGACGCGCGCCGCGCTCACGAGCAAGCGATCGCCCAGGCCCGGGCGCTGGCCGTGGCGCAGGAGCGGACCCTGTTGGCGCACGAATCGGCGGCGGCCCGGCACGAGGAGTATGCCGAGCGCCTCACCCGAGACGGCCGCTTCGACGCCGCCGAACGCGAACACGTCGCAGCCAGCCGTGAGCGGTGGTGCCTGGCGACTCGCACGCGGCAACGCGCCCTGACGATCCCCGATCTCGCGGCGGCCGGCCGGCCGCACGAGGAGCCGACCTGCGCGACCGCGCCCAGGTCCTCGCCCGAGGTCGTGCGGCTGCGACGCGCGCTCGTCGCCCTGATGGCGTGGGCCGGCCCAGCCGACCTCGACGAGGTCGACCGCCGCCAGGTGTGGTGCCGATCCATCGTCGAGCAGTGTGGCGCACCGGGCTGGCGCAGCTGGATCGAGGCCACGTGCATCGCCGCCCCAGAGGCCTTGCCCGGCGTCCGGGGCGCCGCCATCACCGGCATGGCCCACTCGGGGCCGGAACTCGTCGCCGCCAGCGACGGCTGGAGCCGCCAGGCGCAGGAGTTGGAGCTGATCCTCGGGGAGGGGCCGGCGACGACGGCGTATACGGACAGCCGCAGTGTCGTCATCGACGACCTCCAGACCGAGCGCGACGCCTGGCAGGGGTTCGCCTCGGCGAGTTCCGGCCTCGGCATCAGGGGTGTCGTCGCGCTGCCGCTGCGGATGCACGCCGACCGGGTCGGCTCACTGACCCTCTACCACGTCGGCAGCATCACCACGTCGACACGGCGGCACCTCGCGGACGCCGGGGCGTTCGCCGATCTCGCCGCTGCCGCTCTCCTCGCCGACATCGACCGGGCGCGCCACCAGGCGCCCGCCAGTGAAGACCTGTTTGTCGTGCAGATCGCCGCGGGAGCCTTGTCCGTGCGTCTGGGCGTCGCGATCGACGAGGCGCACGCCCGCATCCGGGCCCTGGCGTTCGGCTCCGGCTCGAGCCTGCTGGAGGTCGCCAACGCGGTGCTCGAGGGTCGGCCCACTGTGGCGTGACCGGCCGGGTGGCGTGACCGGTCGGGAGGCGCGACCGGCCGGGTGGCACGGGCGGGTGACCTGAGGCCACGAGCGGCTCAGCCACGGGAGCGGCCGGGCCGGTCGAGCGACCGCGCTGGTCGCGCTACGGCTCCTAGGTGCGGACGCGATCGTCGCCGGAGAGCTCCTCGAAGAGCAGGAGCGCCCCGCTGGGCTGCTGCGCCTCGTTGTTCATGGCGGTGATGGTGACCCGTAGTTCGACCGTGCGGCCGCGGCGATTGACGGCCGCGACGTGCTGCCCATAGATCCCTGGCTGAGCGCCGCTGACCACCGCACCGAGCCAGGGCCGCAGCTCCGCCGACGGCAGCCCGCTGTCGAGCGAGAGCAGCTCGCGCCCGATGGTCTCCTGCTCGCGCAGACCCCAGAGATCTTCGGCCTGGCGACTCCACGCCTGCACGAGAAGCTCCCGGGTGACGACGATGACCGCGGCGTCGAGGCTGTTGAAGATCGACTGCATGAACTCGTTGAGCTCCGTCATGGCGAAGGTGCGGTCGCGCAGTTGCTCGTTCGAGAGCTGTAGCTCGTCGTTCGTCGACTGCAGCTCCTCGTTCATCGTCTCGAGCTCTTCGTTGGTCGACTGCAGCTCTTCGTTGGTCGTCTCCAATTCTTCGACCGTCGACTGCAGCTCCTCGTTCGTCGTCTCCAACTCCTCGTTGGTCGACTGCAATTCTTCGTAGGCGGTCTCGAGCTGGCGATTGGCCGTCTCGACCTCGGCCTGAAGGCTGTGCAGCCGCGTGACGTCGGTGACCGTGATCGACAATCCCAGCACCTGGTCTCGCCCGTCGACGAGGGGCACCATCTGCACGTCGAGGAAGGTGGGCGTGCCACCACGCGGCTGCCACCGCACTTCGCGCAGCGCCACCGTGTCCTTGCCCTCGAGAGCGGCCACCATGCGGGGCCCGAGCTCCGCGATCGTGTAGGAGATGTCGAGATCCGAGAACGGACGACCGATATCGCGCTCCGACAGCCCGAGCATGGCCCCGGCACGGAAGTTGACGAGGACGAGCTGCCGATCAGGACTCACGACGAGCTGGGCGACCGGGCTCGTCATGATGAGCTCCTGCCGCAGCCGGCCGTCGTGCGGAGGCGCGCTGTCGCGCCCGTAGAGCCGCCAGGGCGCGGTGAAGGGGGCGTCGCTCGGCGCCGTTGTGGTCTTGACGAAGAACCGCCGTTTGAGGTCGATGGGCTCGAACGTCGCGGTGTGGTTGAGCAGCATCTCGGCCTTGCCGAGGAAAAGCACACCTTGGGGGCGCAGCGCGAAACCCAGCCGCGACACGACGCGCGACTGGGTCTCGGCGTTGAAATACATGAGTGTGTTGCGGCAGAGCAGGATGTCGATGCGGGAGATAGGGGCGTCCTGAGTGACGTCGTTGCGTCCGAAGATGACGCTGCGTCGCAGGTCGGCCGACAGCTGCCAGCGTGTGCCCACCTGCTCGAAATAGCGTTCGCGGAAGGCCCCCGGGACGTCGCGGATCTCCTTCTCGGTGTAGGAGGCCTGTCGCGCGTAGTCGAGCGCCTGTTCGTCGACGTCGGTGGCATAGATCTTGACGCGGTCGCGGAAATCGTCACCCATGAGGTCGTGCAGGAGCATGGCGATGCTGTAAGGCTCCTGCCCGGTGGCGCACCCCGCGCTCCACACGCGCACCGGGGCGCCGCCGTGGTCGGTGAGCAGGTCGGGCAGCACCCGTTCGCGCAGGTAGTCCCACGCCTCGGGGTCGCGGAAGAAGCCCGTGACGTTGATGAGGATCGTGTTGAAGAGCGTGGTGAACTCGTCGGGCCGCAGCTGGAGCAGATCGAGGTATTCGTCGACCGTCGACAGCGACAGCTCACGCATCCGGTGCCGGATGCGCCGGATGAGACTCGGTCTCTTGTATCCCGTGAAGTCGAAGTCCCGGCTCTCCTTGAGGAAGGTCAGAAGCTTCTCGTATTCGGCCTCGTCGGGCGGAGCCTGCTCACGCCCGACGCGGCCCGGCCTCCCCGCCGTGTCGTGGCCGTCGGGTGTCTCGCCCGGCGCCTCGGCTCGCTGGTCCGTGCGTTCGCCCTCGGGGTCGTTCGCCATGCCGTCCCTCTATTCCGCTATCTCGACCTGCGCTCGGTGACCGCCGCGCCCCAGGGCTCCTCCAGGAGCTGCCGGAGCAGCACCGCTGATCTGCTCGCCTGCTCGGCCTTCTCCAGCAGCTGCCGCCGGGACAAAGTATTGCCTCGTTCGGCGGCATGTGCCGCCAGCCGCCGGCTCAGCGCCTCCTCCTGGAGGCTGCGAAACGCGGTCCACAGCGCGCTCTCCAGCACGTGCGAGAGCGCGGCCATGAGGGTCAGGGACGACCAGGTGTGCCCCAGCGCGCACCGGAATCTCAGCAGGGCGCCGTCACCGAGCACGTCGAGCGGCCCGTGGCAGTCGGGGCAGGAGAAGCGCGGCAGCCGCTCGGACGCGTCCGAGGCGTCCTGCGCCGCGGCGTCACGAATCCGGGGTGGGGGGCTCGGATCGGCCGCGGGCGCCGGCCTGAGGGCCGGATCGGCGGGGGGCGCCGGGGCGACGGCCGGCTCCGCCGCGGGCGGCTGCACGACGGCAGGCTCGGCGGTGGCCGGGCGGGCGACGGGCGGCTGTGCCTCGCGGCGCGGCCCCGACCGCGCGAGATCGTTGACCGCGACCGCGAGCTCGGCGACGGTGCCGACCCGGTCGGCGCCGACGTGTTGGATGACGCTCGCGGGCATGCTCGGGTAGGTCGCCTCGTCGGGAGACTGGGCGAACACCAACCCGCCGCCCTGACGGATCGCGCTCATGCCCGCGGTGCCGTCGTCGAGCATGCCCGAGAGGATGACGCCGACAACCCGCGGCCCGCACGCTCGAGCGGCGCTGCGAAACAGCACGTCGGCGGCCGGGCGCAGACCGTTCTCGCGGGGGCCGCGGGTCACCTCGACGTGGTCGTCGACGACGACGAGGTGGTGATCGGGCGGCGCCACGACGATGCGTCCAGCGGTGAGCTCCTCCTCCCCCGCGGCGGTGCTCACCGGAAGGCGAGCGGCGCGGCTCAGGATCGAGCCGAGCATGCTCTGACTCGCGGACGGCAGATGCAGCACGACGAGGACGACCGCCCGCAGGTCGGGGTCGAGGTGCGCCACGAAGCGGCGCAGACTCTCGACGCCCCCGGCGGAGGCGCCGACCACGACGACGAGAGGGGCGGGATCCGCGAGATCGACGTCATCACGGTCCATGACGGTCGACCCCCTGGCGCGCCGGGGCGCGCCCGCGGGCGGCGGCCGATGAGCAGGCCGGGCGGCGGGAAGCAGCAGACGAGAGTGACCGATGGGCATGAGGCCTCCTCGCCTCGAGCGCCGCGGGCCGAGCGCTGCACGCGCGCGGAGGCGCCGGGAACCGCCACCCCCAGTATCACGCACCTGGTGTGGAGGCGCGCCACGAGCGCCACTCCGGGCGGGCGCTCACTGGCTCGTGCGCCCGCCGGTGGGCGACCATGGAGCCATGACGCGGGATGTCGCTGAACGTGCGCGGCAACGGGCGGCCGAGGCCCGTGAGCGGGCGCGTGAAGCAGCTGCGCGGGTGGCCGAACTGGCGAGCATCGATCGTGGCGACCCGCAGGAGGCGTTGGCCAGGTCGCGCGCCGCGGCCGAACGCGCCGCCCACCTGGCCCGGGAGGGCTACCGGCACGCGGCCGAGGCGGAGCGATCGGCCGCCGAGTCTCACACCGCCGTCGCCGAGTCCCTGGAGATCCTGGCCGATCGTGACCCGGTGCACGGCCCAGAGCTGCGGGCCAAGGCGCGCCGGCACCGGCAGAGCGCCGACGAACACCTGGCCAACGCCGAGATCGACGAGCGTCGGCTCGCCGAGATCAGCGGCGAGGAGCCGTAGGCGAGACCGACGTCGGCGAGTGGTCGGGCGTCGGCGAGTGGTCGGGTCAGGCGTGCCCTCGGCGGGGCATGGCTGACGGGCGTGACGGGGACTGTGCGCGGCTCACGCCGTCGTCCTCACGCATCTTCACGCGTCCTCACGCATCTTCACGCCGTCACGCATCTTCACGCCGTCATCAGGGCCTGCAGAGCCACACACTGCGCCCCATCGAGCCTGCCGACGACGGGCGCGCCGTCGAGGAGCGCCGGCACCAGCCGAGACCGCAGCTCGCGGCCCGCGTCGGTGAGACAGAGCTGACGGGCGCGGCGGTCGGCGGGGTCGGGCGTGCGCGTCACCAGGCCGGCACGCTCGAGCTGGGTGGCGAGCGCGGTGAGATGAGAGGGCTCA
>JBDIAP010000191.1:0-6585 GCA_039812485.1 Kineosphaera sp. | reverse complement strand
CCTAACAGCACAGTCTGTGCCGGCTCACAGCCAGCCCGACTCACGGCCGGCTCGACTCACCACCAGACCGACTCAACCCCAGGCCGACTCACCGCCAGGCCCGGGCGACACGCCTCGACGCCCCGGAGCCCACGCGCGCCCCCCATCGAGCACCATCGGGCCATGGATCCCTTCCTCGCCCCGCTCGACTCCGCCCTCGCCGCCAACGCCGCGGCCGCGGCCGCCGACCTCGACCTGTCCGACCTGTGGTCGATGGGGGTGACACCGCTGGACAAGACCGTGCGCACGATCGCCGTCTATCTCGGCATCGTGCTGCTCATCCGCTTCGCGGGCAAACGCCTCATGGCGCAGATGAACAGTCTCGACCTCGTCGTCGTCCTGCTGCTGAGCAACGTCGTGCAGAACGCGATCATCGGCAGCGACAACTCCCTCACCGGCGGCATGCTCGGCGCGATCGTGCTCATCGCCGTCAACGCCGGCGTCGAACGTCTCACTCACCGCTACCCGGCGTTGCACAGGCTGCTCGAGGGGCACCCGAGCCAGGTCGTGCGCGACGGAGTCGTCGACGAGCCCGAACTCGCGCGGCTCGGCCTGACCCGCGCCGAGCTGCACTGGGCGCTGCGTCACCAGGGCGCCGACAACGTCTCCGAGGTCGCGCTGGCGACGTTGGACCCGGGCGGGTCGCTGGCCGTCGACCTGCGCCCGGCCGACCAGGCCGTCAGCCGGGGCGACCTCGACCACGCGATGACGCAGCTGCGGGCCTACCTCGACGAGCGGCTCGGACCCGCTACTGGGGGGCCTGCGCGGCCATGACCCGCGCCTCGACGTGGTCGAGCCAGCGCACCTCCGACTCGGCGGCGTAGATGAGGTTCTCGATGACGAGCACCGTGCTCAGCCCCGCGCCGGCGCCGTTGAGGGCGGCGGTCGCGGCCGCCTTCTGGCGGGTCAGCGCGCGCAGCCGGGCCATCGTCGCCGCGCGCTGGACCTGCACGAGGGCCGGCACGTCGACCCCGGGCAGCGTCACCGCGAGCGCGAGCTTGATCGCCAGCTCGTTGCGGGGCGTGACGTCGCCGCCGACCGGGTCGCGCCACCAGTGGGTGAGCTCGGCCCGCCCGGCGTCGGTGATCCGGTAGCCGATCCGCCCCTCCTCGTCGGGCCCGCCGTCGGGCGCGACGAGGCCGTCGCGCTCGAGGCGGCCCAGCGTCGTGTAGACCTGGCCGACGTTGAGCGGCCAGGAGCCGCCGGTGCGGTCCTCGAACTCGGTGCGCAGCTGGGCACCGTATTTCGGGCCGTCGGAGAGCAGGGCGAGCAGCCCTTGACGCACGGACATGGCCCCTCCTCAGCTCAGCCGTCGGGTCAGGTCGGGACGCACCCGCACGAAGAGCGCCGCCAGCCCCGCCGCGAGCAGCGGCACGACGACGAGTGCCACCGCGATGGCGAGCCAGGGCACGACGAGCGGGCCTTGGCGCACGACCCGCCCCTGCATGTCGAGGGACGTGGTGCTCGACCACGCGACCACCAGACCGGGCACCGCCCCCACCGCCAGGCCGAGGGCCGTGCCGACCAGCGCCAGGAGACCGGCTTGGGCGCCCGCGAGTCGCCGCCTGATGCCGTCGGGGGCGCCGACGGCCGCGAGGGTCGCCAGATCGCGGCGAGCCTCACCCATCGACAAGGCGGTCGCGGTGAGTGTGGCGACGAGGATGAGCAACGTCACGGCGACGACCATGATGAGCAGCGCCAGCCGCAGGGGCGACTGGTAGCCGCGCTCGACCGTCACCATGTCGACGTAGGGCACGCCCAGCGCATCGACGAGCGCCAACCGCTGGTCGTCGGTGATCGGCTCGGGAGCCGTGACGACGTAGCGCTGCGGCGCGACCGGCACGCCGAGCGTCGCGGCGACCTGCGGCGTCAGCAGCGCCTGCGCCGGCCCCCCGGTGGTCGTCATGCCACCGGCGGGGCTGAAAGGCAGCGCCGACACGGCGACCGCCGGCAGGGAGCGCCGGGCTGTCTCACCGGCCCATACCGCCCGCCGGCCGTCGAGGACCTCGTCGACCTTGCCGGTGACGACCTCGACGCGGCCGTCGCGGACGAGCGTCGGTTCGGTGACGACGACACCGCCCGAGCGCAGCACGCGGGCCGCCTCCGCGCCCAGACCGTAGAGCGTCACGAGCTCGTCGGCGGACATGACGGTGACCACAGAGCCGTCGCCGGTCACGGCACTGGTGATGAGGCCCGAGCACTGACCCTGACCGCCGTCCGGCGGCTGAGCGACGATCCGCGCGGCGTCGCACCCCGGCCTGGTGAGGACGTAGACCGGGGCGTCGTGCGCGGTCCCCGCGATCTCGCCCGGCGCCGGGGGCACGTCGGTGCCGCGTCCGGGGTCGAGGCGCTGCTCGGTGTGGACGACTCCCCCGTAGATGATGTCGCGCACCGCGTGGACGAGGCCGTCCTCGCTGACATCGCCCGTGCCCGCGTAGACGATCGCGGCCCCGGGAGGAGCCATCGGCCGGTAGTCCAGCGTGAACCGCTCGTCGACGCTCAGCCCGGCGATGCCGAAACCGGTGACGAGGATGGCGCCCGCCATGATCGCGGCGACGGTGGGGATCGCGCGCCCCCGCTGGCGGGAGGCGTCGCGGGTCGCCAGCCGGAGCCAGACCGGCAGCCGCGTGGTGAGGCGGCCGAGCCCGGCGAGGATGACCGGCACCAGGCACAGGGCACCGATGACCAGCGCGAGGCTGCCGACCGCGGCCACCGTCGCAGCCAGCGACGATTGGTCGCCGAAGAGCGACGGGCCGAAGATCACCGAGGCGACGAGCGTCGCCGACCCGAGCACGCAGAGCGCCGCGCCGAGCACGGGCACCCCGCGGTGTGGAGCCGGCGAGACGACATCGCCGCGCAGGGCGGCGACGACGTCGAGCCGCGTCAGACCCCGCGCCGGGATGAGCGCCGAGACGATGCTCGCGACGACCGCGCAGCCGACGACGATCGCCGACTCCAGCCCCGGCACCTCCAACGGCCCGATGACACCGATGAACTGGTCCTGGAAGGCCCTCACGACCCACGGCAGGAGGACGGCGGCGCCGACGACGCCGACGACGAGACCCACGACCGCTGCGGCGACCCCGAGCACCAGGGCTTGGGCGAGCAGCGTGCGGCGCAGTTGCGCGCGCGGAGCCCCGTTGGCCGCCGCGAGGGCCAGGGACCGCCGCTGCCGCTGCGCGATGACCGCGAAGGCAGGCCCGGCGAGCAGGCAGCTCTCGACGAGCAGCGCCAGGCACAGCAGCGCGAGCGCGGTGAGGTTGGCGGTCTGGCTCACGGTCCCGAGGACGCCGGGCCTCGGGGGGACCTGTCCGGGGTGGTCGAGGACGTCGCGCGACAGCAGGGCGATGCCGTAGGCGTTGAGGTCGGTGACGTCCGACCAGGTCACCGGGGTGTCACGCATGAGGAGGAACTGGGTGCCCGCCAGCGTGGTGGGCGGCATCCCGACGAGCTCGACGGGCGTCGTCGACAGGGCGGCCGTCGCCGTGCCGACGATGGCGGCCGGCGTCGGGCTCTCCTGCGGGTTCCGGTCCGAGTCGGTGTGCGCCCGCACCAGCACGGTGCCCGTCGAGGGCACGCCGCGCTGGATGCCGACGTCCGTGACGACGTATTCGCCGGGCTTGCTCGGCCAGCGGCCCGAGGTGAGCTCGACCATGCCCCGCGCGGCGGGGTCGGCGGCATCGATCTGCAGGATCTGCGCTGCCTGCGGGCGCTTGCCCTGATGGATGTCGGCGGCGACCCACGCGACCGGCACGAGCCGGCCGCCGGTCAGCCTCGTCAGGGCCTCGCGCGCCTGCGGGAGCGTGGCCTTGGGCGAGAGCCCGGGCACAGCCTTCGCGGCGGTGTTGTGGTGCGTGGCGGGACCGCAGGGGATCTGCCCCTGGTCCACACCCCACGTCCCGTCGAGCGTGGTGGTCGCGTAGACGTCGTCGCACTGCAGGAGGGCGTCGGAGCGCGCCGGGTCGGCGACCACGCGGAAGGTCGGCGTCTGTCCGGCCAGGACGGCCTGGGCGCTGCCCATCCGCGCCGGGATCGCCTCGCGCGGCGAGATGTTCTGGGTCGCGATCGCCGTGAGTCCACCGATCATGATGACCACCGGCAGGCCGACCATGACGGCGACCAGCGCGCTGCGACCCTTGTGACGGGCGATGTCTCGGCGCGCCATGCGCAGCGAGACGCGCCACCCCGCGAGCCAGCGGGCGAACCGGCTACCGGTGGGGGCGTCGGGCTTGCGGGGTGCTCGGACGCGCCGGGTCTCCTGGGTCGCGGTCACGGCTGGGCCGCCTCGTGCGCGCCCGGGGCACCGGCGGACAGGGCACCCGCGGTGGCACCCGCAGTGACCGCGCTGCTGCCCATCAGGGCTCCCGAGCCGTCGACGACGAGCCCGTCGCGCAGGTAGACGACCCGGTCGGCCCAGGCGGCGTGCCGCGCCTCGTGGGTGACCAGCAGACCGGCGGCGCCTTCGTCGCAGCGGCGGCGCAACAGCTCGAGGATGCCCTCGCCGGTCACCGAATCGAGCGCGCCGGTCGGCTCGTCGGCGAGGATGAGCCGCCGGTCACCGACGAGGGCGCGGGCGATCGCGACACGCTGGCGCTGACCGCCGGACATGTCGTCGGGGTAGCGGTCGGCGAGTTCGGCGATGCCGATGTCGGCGAGAGCCTGCGTCGCCGCGCCGCGGGCCGCCATCGGGGTGGCGCCGTCGAGTTCGAGTGGGAGCCCGATGTTCTCGGCCGCGGTCAGGGACCCGATGAGGTTGAAGTCCTGGAAGACGACGCCGACGTGCCGACGACGCAACCCGGCCAGCTCGGCGGGCTTGAGCTGCCCGAGGTCGCTGCCCTCGACGACGACCTGGCCGTCGGTCGCGCGGTCGAGCGCTCCGGCGAGGTTGAGCAGCGTCGACTTGCCCGAGCCGGACGGCCCCATGACCGCCACCAGCTCGCCGACACCGATGTCGAGGTCGACGCCGCGCAGGGCGTGCACCGCGCTCTCGCCGTGACCGTGCACGCGCGTCACCCCGCGCATCGACAGGACTGGATCGCTCATCGCCTACCCCTTGTCTGTGCTGCACCGGCCGCGACACCGCGTCGCGGGCCCCCTGCTGCGCGGCCTGCGCCGCTCCCCCACTCCCCTTCCGTGCCGCCTCCCGGGTCGGGGGTGGGCGCCCCCTGTAGCGCCCACCACCGATCCCCCGGGGAGCCGTGCGGCCCCTACATACCGAGTATTCACCCTCGGTAAGTCATGTATACCGCGTATACGTAAGGGTCGGCAAGATGACGCGCAGACAACAGCACGTCGCCGGGGACGATGCGGGCTCAGAGCAGACTGAAGCCGGTCTGGTCATCGGCGCACCGAACGCTCGGACGAGCACGCCACGACGGCGGCCAGACCCCACGTGAGGCGCCGGTGCAGTCCACCGCACGGGAAGGGCTTAGTCGCGCAGGGCTGGATCAGCCCGCCTGACGCAGGCCCGGCAGCACATCCTCCGCAAACTGCGTCAAGAAGCGCTCCTGGTCGTGTCCCGGGCCGTGCACGACGAGATGCGTGAATCCGAGGTCGACGTACTCGCGCATCGCCGACAGCGCCTCGTCCGGCGTCGAGGCGACGATCCAGCGCTTGGCGACCTGCTCGATCGGCAGCTCGTCGGCCGCGGCCTCCATCTGCGCCGGGTCGTGCAGCGAGTGCTTCTGCTCCGCGCTCAGTGACAGCGGCGCCCAGAAGCGCGTGTTCTCCAGCGCCTGCTGCGGGTCGCGGTCGTAGGAGATCTTGATCTCGATCATGCGGTCGATCGAGTCCGGCGCCCGGTCCTTGGCCTCCAGGCCCTGCGCGACGGCGGGGAGCAGCTTGTCGGCATACAGCTCGCGGCCCTTGCCCGAGGTGCAGATGAAGCCGTCGCCGTAGCGCCCGGCATAGCGCGCCACCATCGGCCCGCCCGCGGCGATGTAGATCGGCACCGGCACCTGGGGCCGGTCGTAGATCGTCGCCTCGCTCGTGCGGTAGTAGTCGCCCTCGTAGGTGAACCGCTCGCCACCCCACAGCCCGCGCACGACCTCGACGGCTTCGCGCAGCCGCGCGAACCGCTCCTTGAACTCGGGCCATTCGCCGTCGACCGCGCCCACGGCGACCTCGTTGAGCGCCTCGCCGGTGCCGACGCCGAGCACGATCCGCCCCGGCGTCAGGCACGCCATCGTCGCGAAGGCCTGAGCGACGACGGCCGGGTTGTAGCGGAAGGTCGGGGTCATGACCGACGTGCCGAGCACGATGCGCTCGGTCCGCGCCGCGACGTGCGCGATCCACGGGATGGAGGCGGGGGCGTGGCCGCCGGCGTGTCGCCACGGCTGGAAGTGGTCGGCGATGAACGCCGAGTCGAAGCCGAGCTCCTCGGCCCGGATCGCGTAGCCGGCCAGTTGCGCCGGTGCGAACTGTTCACTGGATGCCTTGTAGCCGATGCGCAGCGCCATCGCCCCAGCCTAGGCCGAGCCGCACAGCCCGACGGCCGGCCGGCCCCGACGCGCGGCACCCACTGCGTCCCCCGCCCCCGCCGCGCGC
>JBDIAP010000190.1:0-6629 GCA_039812485.1 Kineosphaera sp. | reverse complement strand
TGCGCCGGGCGCGCCTGGTGACCCGCCCTCGCGTCGCCGTGGGCAGGGTGGCTCTCGGTCGGTGTGCCGTGCCGGTGCACGTCGTGCTGCCTCATCGGTCGTCCTTCACGTTCGGGGCCCGCGCGGACCCAGGCGTCCAGGTGCCGTGCTGTCCGGGTGCCGTGCTGTCGGCGTCCGACTGCGGCGCACCCGGCCTCGTCGACCGCAGCGATCACGTGCCGACTGCGGATGACTCTCGCCCGAACATATACCCCCCGTAGGTATGACTCAAGCCTAGGTCCACCCCGGACCTGCCGCGATCCGAGCCGCCGTCAGCGCAGGGGGTTGATCCACCGCACCTGCTCGAATCGCGCGAAGTCGCTGTCGGCGGAGGCGACCTCGACCCCGAACTCGAGGGCGAGGGCGGCGAGCTGCGCGTCCGGCACGAGGTTGCCGGTGACGTGATGGGTCCGGGCGAGTTCGGCGTAGACCGCGGCGGTGCGCTCGGTCGCAGGAGGGACCCAGACGGGATCGGCGGCGAGCCAGTCGTCCACATACCGCTGCGCCTGCGTCGCCGTGAGTGGGTAGGTCGTGACGCGCGGGTGCGTGACGATCCGCAGGAAGGAGCCGATCGTCTGCCAGGGCAGCCCGACCCGGCGATGCCCGTTGAGCACGTCGGTCAGCCACGCCGCCGCGGTCTCGTGGTGCGGAGAGCGGGAGTCGACGGCGTAGATGAGGAGGTTCGCGTCGACGATCATCGGCTCGCCGTGCCTCCGGTGGCGCTGGGGTCGATCTGGGCCGAGTGGCTCTCGGACGTGTCGTCGAGCAGATCGAGGACCTCGCCGATATTGCTCACGTCGATCCGCACCCCGATGTCGGCGCTGCGGTGCCGGTAGGGCGCCGATCCTCGCTCCGGCCGGGCCATCCCACGGCGAGCCAGCAGGTTCAGCGCCTCGCTCGGCCCGAGCCCCGCGGATCGCCGCAGCCAGTCCATCTCAGCCGCCACATCATCTGCCACGGTGATCGTCGTCCTCATGCGCCAACGCTAGCATCATGATGCGCACCCCAGATGCGCGCGTGCACCGGGCCGGGCCCTCATGAGCGTGATACAGAGGCGGTGCCGACCTCGGAGATGTCGACTGCCGCGATGACGTTGTCGCTGTTCTGGATGGCGGCGGCGGCGGTCGTCGCCCCGCTCCTCGCGCGACTAGCCCGCGGACGCGCACCCGAGGTCGTCGTGCTGCTCCTGCTCGGCGTGCTCATCGGCCCGCACGTGCTCGGGCTGGCCTCGACGGCCGGCATCGAGATGATCAAGCAGCTCGGGATGGGCCTCCTCTTCCTGCTCGCCGGCATGGAGATCGAGCTGAAGTCGCTCGTCGGCCGCCAGGGCCGCTGGGCGTGGGCCACGTGGACGGCGGGCTTCGCCATCGCGGTCCTGCCCGCGTGGCTCATGACCCCTGAGGTCAACCTCACTCAGGCCGTCGCGCTCGGGTTGGCGATCTCCTCGACGGCGCTCGGCACGCTGCTGCCGATCCTCAAGGATCGCGGCCTGTCCGGCGGCCCGCTGGGGCGCGCGGTCCTCACCCACGGGGCGGTCGGTGAGATCGGGCCCGTCGTCGTCATGGCGTTGCTGCTGACGAGCCACTCGCCGGTGCAGGCGGGCCTGCTCATGGGGTTCTTCGTCGTCGTGACGCTCGTCGTCATCGCGGTCCCGACCCGGCTCCTGGGCCGCTTGCGGCCCGGTGGCGACGACGACCTCTCGCCGTGGTCGCTGCGCACCCTCCTGCGCGCAGTGATGCTGCTGCTCAGCGGCCTCATGGCGCTGGCGGCGATGTTGCAGTTCGACGCGGTGCTCGGCGCGTTCGCCGCGGGGGTCGCGCTGTCGCGCATCGGAGGGCATCACGCGCACGAGATCGCCGAGTCGCTGGAGCACGTGGGCTTCGGCTTCTTCATCCCGATGTTCTTCGTGGCCTCGGGCATGGCGATCGAGGTCGCCGCCCTCGCCGAGTACCCGTGGGTGTTGCTCGGTCTCGCCGTGGTCATCGGCCTCTCGCGCGGCCTGCCCGTCTTCCTCACCGAGCAGTTCGTCGACACCGGCTCGGATCTGACGACGACACGGTCCCGGCTCCAACTGGGGCTCTACGCCGCGACCGGCCTGCCGATCATCGTCGCCGTCACCGAGGTCGCCCTCGCCTCGGAGCTCATGGACCAGACCACGGCGTCCCTGCTCGTGGGCGCCGGGGCACTCACGGTGCTCGCGTTCCCCCTGGCCGCCCAGCTCCTGAGCCGCACGACACGGTGAGGTCCGCTTGGGCTGAGACTCCGCTCAGCATGAGGCCGGCGAAGATCGCCACGGCAGCGAGGATGGCGGCCGCGATGCCACCGGTCCACGACAGGGCCGTGGTGAAGGCCTCCGTGGCCGCCGTCGCCAGCGCGGCGCCGATCTGCGCGGGCAGGTGCTGGGCGTGGACGAGCGCCCCGGCGAGGGTCTCCTTGGCGGCGGACAGCACGACTGAGCAGCCTCACGGCGTCCCTGCGCGCACTTCGAGACGAAGCCCAGCGAGCAGGAGGTCGAGGCCGGCGAGGAACTGCTCGTCGTCATCGTGGCGCTCGAACTCGTCGGCGACGGAGCACTCCGGTGGAGTGTTACTCACGAGGCCGGCCAGCGTCCAGCGCCCGGACGTCAGTGGCCTCCTGGGTGGACGACAACGGTGCCGCGTGTCCGGACAGCAGCTTCGCGTCGCAGGTGTGAAGGGGTGCGTCCAGAGCCTCAGCGAGCGCCACGTAGGCCGCGTCATAAGCCGTGAATCGATGGCGCAGTCCCCAGACCCGCTCGGCGAGTGGTTCGATCTCGTGGCGAACGAGGTCGAAGGAGAAGTGATCGGCCCTCGCCTCCTCGGCACGGGACGCAGGGAGCTTGCCACCCAGCACAAGCCCCCTGAGCACCGAGAGCACCTCGACATCGATGAGGTGTGGGGCATGCACCTCGCCCGACAGTGCGGTCAACAGTCGCGCGTCGACGTCGCGACCGACCAGCGCCTCGACCATGGCCGATGCATCGACGACGATCACCGGCGGCCGGCCTCCAACTCACTGACGATGTCGGCAGTCCGTGGGCCTTGGGATCGGTCGATCCTGCGAAGCCGAGCCACGATCTGCGCATTCGAAGGCCGGGCCGACATTTTGACGAGCTCACCCGCCACGTAAGCCGACAAGGACTGGCCCGCTTCGGCGGCGCGCTGCTTCAGCACCGCAGTCACCTCTTCGGGGACATCTCGAATATAGATGGTGGCCATATCGCAACGCTAGCACTCTGCAAGCAGTCGGCGCCGTCATCCGCGTTGCACGGGGAAACGTGAGCACCTAAGCTGCAAGTAAGCAGTGCTTACATCCGCTGTTCGTGGCGCGCCACCTGGCCATCGACGCACTCCGGTCAGCACGTCAGTGACCATCAGCTCTCGGGGGTGCACGAACCGGCGCCCCCGAGAGTCCACCGCTAGCCCGCTCTGCCTTCAAGGAGTCCGCCGTGACCCGAATCCTCCATGTCGTCACCAACGTCAGCCACTACGCCCAGGCCGACCACCCGACCGGGCTCTGGCTCTCCGAGCTCACCCACGCCTGGGAGGTCTTCGAGGCTGCGGGTTTCGAGCAGACCCTCGTCAGCCCGGCCGGCGGCGCGGTGCCGCTGGAGCCGCGGTCGTTGACGTTCCCCAACGCGGACAAGACCGCCAAGGCCTGGCAGGCGGACCCGACCCGAATGGCGCTGCTCGCCGACACCCTCGGGCCTGACGACATCGATGCCGCCGAGTTCGACGCGATCTACTTCACCGGCGGCCACGCGGTGATGTACGACTTCACGGACAGCGTTGGGCTGCACCGGATCACGCGCGAGATCTGGGAGCGCGGCGGCGTGGTCGCATCGGTGTGCCACGGCTACTGCGGCCTCCTCAACACCACGCTGTCCGACGGCTCCTACCTCATCGCCGGCAAGCACCTGACCGGCTTCTCCTGGACCGAGGAGAGGCTCGCCCGCGTCGACGCACTCGTGCCCTACAACGCCGAGCAGGTCGCCACGGACCGCGGCGCGATCTACGCCAAGGCCAAGCTGCCCTTCGTCTCCTTCACCCAGGTCGACGGGCGCCTCGTGACCGGACAGAACCCCGGCTCGGCCAAGGAGACCGCACAGAAGGTGGTCGCCGCCGTGGGCTGAGAGCCGTCACCTATTGGAGGTAGGGGGCAGGTCCGCGGTCAGGATGGCACCCAGGGCACCCCGAACGCGCTGCGCCACCAGCGCGCGGTCCGTGGCATCGAGTTTGCGGTCGAGGTGGAGGAAGGCCAGGCCATGAACCAGCCCCCACACGGCGATCGCGAGCGCGTCCGGATCGGACTCCGGCGTCGACGACGTCCTCGTCGGGAAGAGGCCGTCGAGCGCAGCCGCGAGCTGTTCGTGGAGTCGCCCTGAGGCATGCACCCGTTCGTCGTTGGTGTCGTCGCACTCCTGCCCGAACATCAGCCTGAAGACCGCCGGCCGATCCAGTGCGAACTCGATGTAGATCATCGCCAGGGCCGCCAGATCCTCAAGACTCCGGGGTGGCCCCGCCAGCGCGAACTGCTCCCCGAGGCAGCGGAAACCCTGCACCGCCACCGCAGACTCCAGCGCTCCCCGGTCGGCGAAGTGCCGATAGGGCGCCGTCGGCGAAACCCCCGCCTCGCGCGCGACGGCCCGCAGCGAGAAGGGTTCGCCCGACTCCAGCATCCGCGTCGCCGTCTCGACAAGAGTCGCCCGCAGGTCCCCGTGGTGATACGTCGTGCGCTCAGCGGTCGACACCCGGCCACCCCTTCTGATCACCTCATGTTTGCACCGCTCACATTACCAGATACAGTGATGTGAGCACCGCTTACTTCGCGGCCCCTCGCGCGCAGGCCCGGCATCACGCCCCCTCGACCGACCCCATCCACAAGGAGCCATCCATGCAGACCATCCTCGGCGCAGGCGGCCCGATCGCCGACGAGCTCGCCCGCGAGCTCCACCGCTCCTTCACCACCGACATCCGGATCGTGAACCGGAAACCGGTGCGCGTCAACGCTTCTGACCAGCTCGTCGCCGCTGACCTGACCGACGCCGCGGCGACGAGCCGCGCGGTCTCCGGCAGCGACACGGCCTACCTCACCGTCGGTCTCCCGCTGGACTCCGCGCTGTGGGAGCGGCAGTTCCCGGTGATGATGCGCAACATCATCGACGCGTGCGCCGAGCACGGCACCCGGCTCGTGTTCTTCGACAACACCTCCCGATCGACCCGGACCGGCCGACGTATGCCGAACTGATCGCCCTCGCCTCCGAGGTCACCGGGCGTCGGATCCGGTATGCCGTGATGCCGGAGTGGGCCTTCCGGCTCGGCGGCCGCGTCAACTCCGAACTCAACGAGATCGCCGAACTCCTGCCGAGGTATCGCGACGACAACCTCTTCGACAGCACGAAGTTCACCGCCCGTTCGACAGCACGAAGTTCACCGCCCGCTTCCCCGACTTCCCCATCACGACCTACCGCGAAGGAGTCACCCGACTCCTGACCGCCTGAACTCGGTCATCACCCTCGATCTCAACCCACCGAGGGTGTCGCAGCCCTGTGGGTTGCGCGTGACGTCACATCCGCGCGTGGACCGCCTCGACGATCCACGTAGCGGCGGCCAGCCGCACCTCGCCATCGTGGACGTGTTCGCTCAGCGCGTCGGCGGCCGCACTCACCGCCGCCCGGCGCAGATCGGGGTTGGCGATGAGGCGTGCCATGACCAGCGGGTTCTGCTCCAGGGCTTGCCCCGCGACCGTGGCAAGGCCCTCGGCTGGGCCGAGCGTGACGACGTCGGGGCCAGCTGCCACGTCGACGGAGCCGAAACCGGCCGCTGCGAGCAGCTCGCGCACTGCCCGTGGGTCTGCCAAGGAGAACGGCCCCGCACTGGTCGCGGACGGCATGCCTGGTCCGCCCAGGATCGCAAGCGCAGCGTCTGTGGGCACGGTGATGAACAGATTCTCGGCCGGCGACGCGAAGCACACGAACACCAGTCGGCCGTGAGGCTCCAGCGATGACGCGATCCTCGCGAAGGCGACCTCCGGGTGTTCGAAGAACATGACCCCCAATCGCGAGAAGGCGACGTCGAACGGACCGGGCAACTCGTCGTGCTCGACGTCGAGGACACGGAAGTCGACATGATCGACACTCCGCGACTCGCGCCGCCGGGCACGTGCCTGCTCAATCATCGGTCGTGAGACATCAACACCCACGACAGAGCCCGCCAGCCCCACCCGGCGGCCGAGGTCGAGGGTCGTCGCGCCCGTTCCACAGCCGACATCGAGCACGCACTCACCGGGGCCGGGGTCGAGGCGGGCCAAAGCAGCCAGGCCCAGCGGCTCGAGAAGGCGGTCGTATGCCACGGCGTTGCGGACCCACGAGTCCCCGACGGGCCCATTCCATACAGCGTCCTGCGATCCAGTCATCGTGGGCTCCAACCCGTTGGATCGAACGTACACCCGTGAGGTCCATACCGTCAGCATTCTCGCCAGGAGATCGGAATAGAGCCCGACGGCAAGCCGCGACCGGCACCATTGCAGCGTTGGTCCGCTGACCTTGCATGATCCGTGCGATGTCATGCGGC
>JBDIAP010000189.1:0-6674 GCA_039812485.1 Kineosphaera sp. | reverse complement strand
GGCGGCCTGGCCGTGTCCGGCTACCGGGCCAGCGGGCTCCCCGAGGGCGTGCATCTGGGCGTGCCCAGCGCCACGCTGACGGTCGTCCTCAGCCTCGACGGGCCCGTCGTCGTCGCCGACACCGCGTCCGACCTGCGGGCGGGCCGCGCCGCCAGTCTCGACGTCGTGGTCGCCGGCCTGCAGTCCACCGCCACCCACGTCGCGCAGCCCTCGCACCAGGAGGGCGTCCAGCTGGCGATCGATCCGCTCGCGGCCCGAGCCCTCTTCGGAGTGCCCGCCGCCGAGCTCGCGGCGTCGGCGACCGAGCTCTTCGAACCCGGCCCGTGGGCCCGCGAGCTGTGGCACGCGCTCGGCGAGACGGCCTCCTGGCAGCACCGCTTCGATCTGGTAGCAGGTGCCCTCGCCACCCGGGCCGAGGCCGCGACGGCCGCACCTGATCCGGCCGCGGCGGCCGCCTGGCGCCTCCTGCGACGCAGCGGCGGCGCGGTGCCGATGGACACGGTCGCGCACGAGGTCGGCCTCTGCGGGCGGGCGCTGCGCACCCGGTTCCGGCGCGAGTTCGGCATCGGCCCCAAGCAGGCGGCTCGGCTCATGCGCTTCGACCGGGCGCTGACGACCCTGACGACCGCGACGCGGGCCGGGCGCCCCGTGAGCCTGGCCAGGGTCGCCGCCGACTGCGGCTACGCCGACCACGCCCATTTGACCCGCGAGTTCCGCGGCTATCTCGAGCAGTCGCCCACGAGCTGGCTGGCTCACGAGAGCCGAAACATTCAAGCCGGGGGCCACACGCGTGGGCCAGAGTGGTCCGCATGAACGAGACGACCACCCCGGCGACCACGTCACCCGCGACCCGCGTCTTCCCGGCCTTCCAGGCCCACGACCCGCAGCAGGTGCTGCGCTTCCTCGTCGACGCCCTCGGCTTCGTCGAGAACGTCTCCTATCCCGACGATGCCGGCCGCATCAGCCACGCCCAGCTCGACTGGCCCGGCGGCGGAGGCGTCATGTTCGGCACCTACAAGCCCGACGACGAGTGGAGCCGCGAGCCCGGCACGGCGGGCGTCTACCTCGTGGCGGACGACGTCGAGGCGGTCTACGCCCGGGCGACCGGCGCCGGAGCGATCATCGTGCGCGAGCTGGACGACACCGACTACGGCTCGCGGGAGTTCACCGTGCGCGACCCCGAGGGCAACCTCTTCTCGATCGGCTCCTACGCCGGCGCGCCCCCGGTCACCTGACCGACGCCCTGACCACCCGAGCTGCCGCTTCCACTGGCGGCGCGCCCGGGCGCCGACCTGCGGCGCGCCGCCTACCGTAGAAGGGTGCTGCCCGACTTCGGCGACCCCGGCGTGCGCGCCCCCGACGACCGCCCGCTGCGGGTGGCCTGGGTCGACGTTCGCGCGGGCGTCGCGGCAGACATGCTCCTCGGGGCGCTCCTGGACGCCGGTGCCGCCCTGGCCGTCGTCCGCGAGCACGTCGCCGCGGTCCTGCCCGACACCGTGCTGCTCACGGTGCGCGAGGTCGGTCGCGCCGGCCTGCGCGCCACGAAGCTCGATGTGCGCCTGCGAGTCCCCGACCAGCCCGAGCGCAGCTGGGCCGATGTGCGCGCCCTCATCGAGGGCGCCGACCTGCCGCCCGCCGTGCGCACGATGGCTCTCGGGGCGTTGCGCCAGCTCGCCCACGCCGAGGCCCGCGCGCACGGACAGCCGGCCGACGAGGTCCACGTCGGGGAGTCCGAGTCCTGGGCGGCCGTCGCCGAGGTCGTGGGAGTCTGCGCCGCGTTGCACACGCTCGGTGTCGCCCGGCTCCACGTCGGCGAGCCGGTGGCGTTGGGGTCGGGCACCGTCGAGACCGCGAGCGGCGCGCTGCCGGTGCCGGTGCCGACCGTGCTCGAGTTGTCGCGCGGCTTCGAGGTCGCCGTCGGCGGCGACGGGGAGCTCGCGACGGCGACCGGGCTCGCGCTGCTGCGGGCGCTCGTCAGCACGACCGTCGAGGCCGCGCCGCTCGTGCCGGACCGCATCGGGGTCGGCGCGGGCGCCGCGGACCCTCCCGAGCGCGCCAACGTCGTGCGAGTCGTGCTCGGCCGGCCGTGCCCGCGCCCGTGCCGCCACCGCCCACAGCGGGGGCAGCGGGGTCCGAGCCTGGCGTTCCGGCGCCCGTGTCGCGCCCGGGCGCCGACTCCGGCTACGTGCAGGAGTCGGTCGTGCACCTCGAGGCGACGGTCGACGACCTCGACGCCCGGGTCTGGCCCAGCGTGCTCGAGGGCCTGCTCGCCGCGGGTGCTCTTCGATGCCTGGCTCGCCCCCGTTGCCCTGCGGCAGGCCCGACCCGGCCATGTCGTCGCCACGCTCGTGGCGCTCGGCGCACCGGGTGAGCGCGACTCAGTCGAGGCGGTGCGCGACGCGCTCTTTCGGCTCACCCCGACCTATGGGGTGCTCGCCAGGCCCGCGTCGCGCTGGCGGCTGCACCGCGACTGGCTGCCGGTCGACGTGGCCGGCGAGCGGGTCCGCGTCAAGGTCGGCTACGTGGTGCGGTCCGCCCCGGAGATCGTGCGCGCCACACCGGAGTTCGACGACGCCGCCGATCTCGCCGCGCGCTGGGGCGTGCCGGTCGGCGAGGTGCTCGACGCGGCCGCCGCCGCCGCGATCGCGGCGGGGCTGGTGCCGGGGGCGCCGTGGCCGCCCGCCACGCCCTGAGCGCCAGGCCGTCGCAGAGTCGCAGCGGCCGCGTCACGCTCCCCGATGACTCCGGCCTGCCGGACGAGGTCTTCGCGGTCGGGCAGCAGCGAGGAGTCCCGCCAGACCTCGATCCGACCAGGATCCATCCGGCGACATCCTCGGCGGCGCGACGACGGCGCGGCGACGGCGCGAAGACAGCGCGACGCGCCGACCCCCACCGAGCGGTCGGGGCCGGCGCGTTCGCGGTCGGGTCGCGCTACGCCTTGGGGGCCTCGCACGGCTTGTCGGTGAAGGTCAGCGTGCTGCCGGTGTAGCTGTCCTTCGCCAGCACCCAGCCGTCCTCGGCCTTGACGGTGACGACCGCGCCGTTGACGCCCTTGGCCTCGCGGTGGCGGTGCACCGGGCGGCCGTCGAGGAAGTAGTCGACGCCCTCGATGCGCGGGAAGCGCACCGTGTCCTTGTCGGTGCCGCACTCGTCCTTGGTCTCCGGGGCCACCGCCTTGGCCTCCTTGGGCTTGGGCGCCTCGCACGGCTTGTCGGTGAGGTCGAGGTTGCCGCCGCGGTAGGAGTCGCGCGCGAGCCGGTGCCCGCGCCAGGCCTCGACGACGACCCGGTCGCCCGGGCGCGCCTTGAGGTCGGCGTCGAAGCGCTTGACCTTCTCGCCGTTGAGGTAGTAGTCGACGCCCCTGGTCCAGCGGAAGCGCACCGTGTCCTTGTCGGTGCCGCAGTTGTCCGTCGTCTTCGGAGCCTCCGCCTTGACGATCCGGTGCTGGGGCCGCGGCCGCTCGCAGCGCTTGTCGGTGAGCTCGACCTCACCGCCGGTGTAGGAGTCGCGCGCGAGGCGATAGCCGCGCCAGGCCTTGACGCGGATCTCGTCGCCCGGCTCGGCCTCGAGGTCGCGGTCGAAGCGCGTGACCTTCTCCCCGTCGAGGTAGTAGTCGACGCCCTTGGTCCAGCGGAAGCGCACCCGGTCGTTCTCGGTGCCGCACTTGTCGGTGAAGGTGGGCTTGGCCGCCCAGACCCGCGTGGGACGGCCGCGCTCCGCGCACGGGTTGGCGACGTTGTGCCGCTTCTCGTCGCGCTTGGTGACGACCCGCAGTCGCAGCGTCTTGTCCTTCGACTCGACGCTCGACGTGCGCCCGAGTGAGCCCCCCTTGAGCTGCACGCGGGTGTGCCGGGCCGTGGCGCGGGCGACGGCCTTGCCGTCCTGGCACGAGAGGCTGTAGCCCGGATCGCGACCGGTCGAGGACGTCGTGCCCGCGTGGGCGATGCCGGCCAGTCCGGTCAGGCCGCTGGTCACCAGGCCCGTCATCGCGAGCGTGGCGAGCGTGCGGTGGCGTAGAGACATAGAACCCTCCTCATCGAGGGGTGCCGGCCGAACTACCCCTGTTGTCGAACGGCCGAACGGTTTCCCCGGGCCGGACGCTACGGGGTCCAACGGCCGATGGGGGGCTGAAAAGCTAACGGCCGGATCACGATTCGATCCCGGGTCGCGGTGGGTCCGGGGCGTCGTGCCGGCCCGAGATGTCGAGGTGCATCGCTTGACCGGCGCACCGCGACGTCCTACTGTATTAAGTGCATAAGACAGTAGGACGAGGGGTGACCGCATGACGATGGATTTCGACGCCTCGCGGCCGATCTGGCACCAGCTCGTGCACGAGTTCTCGCGCCGCATCGTCGTCGGCGACTGGCGGCCGGGTGGCCGGATCGGCGGGGTGCGCGAGTTGGCGGGGGAGTTGGGCGTCAACCCCAACACCGTGCAGCGCGCCCTCGCCGAGCTCGAGCGCGAGGGGCTGTGCCGCTCGGAGCGCACCGCGGGCCGCTACGTCACCGACGACGCCGGCCGCATCCTCGCGCTGCGGCGCACCATGGCCGCCGAGGCGGCCGACGAGTACATCGCGCGCGCCAGGGGATTCGGCATCGCGCGCGACGACGCGACAGCACTCATCACACAAAGGTGGACCAGCGATGACCGCGACACGTCCGACGCGAGGGCCTGACGTCATGACCGAGCACGCACTCTCGGTCACGGGCCTGACCAAGGCCTTCGGGCGCAACCTCGCCCTCGACGACCTCGACCTGGCGCTGCCGCCGGGGCGCATCGTCGGCCTGCTCGGCGAGAACGGCTGCGGCAAGACGACGCTGCTCAAGATCCTCGCGGGCCTCATGCTCGACTACACCGGCGACGTGCGGATCGCCGGCCACCACCCGGGCCCCGAGTCCAAGGCGCACGTCAGCTTCCTACCCGACGTGAGCTTCCTGCCCGACGGTGCCCGCGTCGAGGACTGCCTGCGGCTCTACCGCGACGTCTTCGCCGACTTCGACGAGGCCAAGGCGCGGCGCCTCGTCGCCTCGTTCGGCTTCGGGACGAGCCTGCGGCTCAAGGACGCCTCCCAGGGCATGCGCGAGAAGGTGCAGGTCGCGCTCGCCATGTCGCGGGGCGCCTCCGTCTACCTGCTCGACGAGCCGATCTCGGGGGTCGACCCGCTGGCGCGGGACACGCTCCTGGCCACGATCGTCGCCGACCTGCCCGAGCACAGCCTCGTGCTCATCTCCACCCACCTCGTGCACGACCTCGAGCCGATCCTCGACTCGGTCGTCATGATGCGCCACGGCCGCGTGCTGCTCACCGGCGACGTCGACGAGTTGCGCTCCGAGCACGGCACGAGCCTCGACTCACTCTTCAAGGAGACGTACCGATGACGACCACCCTGCTCGTCCACGAATTCCGCCGCACCCGCGGCCCGCTCGGCCTCGTCGCCGGCGCCGCGGCGCTGCTCGTCGCCGCCGGTGTGCTCCTGGCGCTCGCGCCGTGGCCGCTCGTGGCGTCCTTCGGGGCCGTCGTCGGCGTCGGCGCCGTGGGCGCGATGCTGCCCGTCGCGTGTTGCGTGCTGGCCGTCGACTACTGGCGTTCGGGGTACGGGCGCTTGGGCTACTTCACGCACTCGCTGCCGGTGCGGGGGGCGCGGATCTACGCGGTGCGACTGGCGTACGGGCTGCTCGTGAGCCTCGCCGGCACGGCCCTGACGGCGGTGCTCGCGATCCCTGTCTGGATGGCCGCCGTGTTCCGCGAGGTGCCCGAAGGCACGAGCCTCGTCGCCTACCTCGCCGACGCCGTCCGGCAGTGGCTCGTCGGGGTGCCCGCCTGGGCGCTGGTGGGCGGCCCGGCAGTCATCGTGCTCGCCGCGTGGGGGAGTCTCGTCGGCTACTACTTCGCCGCGTCGATCGGCAGCGGGTCGCGGTTCGCGGGCCTGCACGCGGCGGGGCCGATCGTCGTCTTCGTCCTGTTGTATGTCGTCGCGCAGCTCGCCGCTTTCGCAGGCATCGTGACCATCCCCTGGGCGGTGGGCCGCACCGGCACCGACCTCGGGCTCGTGCGGGTCGACATCATCGGGGTGCTGACCAGCGGCTCCGGCGCGAACGACGTCATGCCCGTCGGGTTCCTCGTCACCTATGCGGTGCTGGGGCTGGTGCTCATCGCGTGGACCGCGCGGGCGTGGGATCACGACGTGACGTTGCGGTGAGTGCGCGCCCGGGTGCGGGCCAGGGGTGGTCGCCTCCGCCGCCGCGCTCTAGGGTCACGCCATGAGCGCAGAGCGGGCTGGAGCAGATCGGGCAGACGCGGTGCCGGGCATCGACCGCACGGTGTCGCCGTCGGGGGACGGGTGCGTCGAGTGCCTCGCCACCGACGACGGCTGGTGGGTGCACCTGCGGCGGTGCGCGCAGTGCGGCCACATCGGCTGCTGCGACTCCTCACGTCGCAGCACGCGACCGCCCACGCCGGAGCCACGGGGCATCCGATCGTGCAGAGCTTCGAACCGGGCGAGGACTGGTTCTACGACTACGCGGCGAAGCGCATCATCGCCGGTCCGCAGCTGGCGCCGCCGACGAGCCGCCCCCGCTCTCAGCCCGCTCCAGGACCCGCGGGGCGGGTGCCGGCGAACTGGCGCAACCTCCTGCATTGACGGCCCGCAGTGACAGACCGCAGTGACAAACCGC
>JBDIAP010000188.1:0-6711 GCA_039812485.1 Kineosphaera sp. | reverse complement strand
ATCGGCACAGTGAGATCGGCCGTCCGCGACCTGCGGGCGGCCGATCTCCGTCCGGAGGGGGAGGAAGCTTGTCGGTGGTCGCGCCTACGGTGACGTGAGCGACGGGCTCGCGCGGATTCAGTGGACGCGGATGCGGTGCGGATGCAGGGGAGAGGAGGTGGGGCATGAGCGGTGCGCGTGCGGCGCGGTCGGGGTCCGCCGACGCGGAGCCGGTGCCTGCGATGGAGCGGTTCGCGCGGTGGATCGGGGTCGACGAGCCCTGGGAGCGGGTGCCGGGGCCGCGGGCGTTCGTGCAGGACGCCCGCATCGCGGCGACCTTCCTCGTGCTCAGCGTCGTCTCGCTGGAGCTCATCCGGAGCCTCGGGGTGACCGAGCAGGTGGCCCGGCCGGTGTGGCAGCAATACGCGATCCTGCTCGTCGGCATCGCCCCGCTGCTCGTGCGGCGCCGGTTTCCGCTGCTCGTGGCGACGGCCAGCCAAGCGCACTTCTTCCTCGTCGCCCTCACGATGGCCCCGGTGGCCTACCAGCTCGTCGTGCAGTTCCTCTGCTTCTTCGGGCTCTACAGCGGGGTGGCGTGGGCCCGAGACCGGCGGGCGCTGCTCGTGCTGCTCGGCGCCGTCTTCGTCTTCATGTTCGGGTGGCTGGCGTGGGATTTCGCGCTCGGCAACTCGGTGGCCCAGATGACCCAGGAGATGGCGAGCCGCGCGCCGCAGGGGCTGTTGCCGCCGATGGTGGCGTGGGTGCTCTATTCGGTGATCATCAACGTCGTCTTCTTCGGCGGCGCGGTGCTGCTGGGGCAGAACTCGTGGCACTCTGCGCGCCGCCAGGCGATCGTCGTCGAGCAGGCGGCCACCATCGCCGGGCAGGCCGCCGAGCTGCGCGACCAGGCGGTCGTGCAGGAGCGGCTGCGGATCGCGCGGGAGTTGCACGACGTCGTCGCCCACCACGTATCGGTCATGGGGGTCCAGGCCGCGGCGGCGCGCCGGGTGCTCGACCGGCGCCCCGACGCGGCCGCCGACGCGCTGAGCCACATCGAGGAGGCGTCGCGCCAGGCCGTGGGCGAGATGCGAAGGCTGCTCGGCACGCTGCGCTCGGCGGGTCCGCCGGGGTCGTCGGGCTCCGCGGAGGCGCGCGGTGCTGTGGGGGCGGCCTCGTCGCCCGCCGAGGAGGGCTCGCGGGAGCCCGGGCCCGGCATCGAGGCGATCACCGAGCTCGTGGCGCAGGCTCGCACGCCCGGTTTCGAGGTGGGCGTCGACATCGTGCAGGAGCCCGACGGGGCGCTCGCGGCCGTGCCCGCACCGATGGCGCTCTCGGTCTATCGGGTCGTGCAGGAGGCGCTGTCCAACGTGCGCAAGCACTCCAGCGCGAGTCGCGTCGGGGTCGTCGTGCGGGTCCGTGGTGGCGGGGTGGGGTCGGGGCGGGGTGAGGGCGACCGGACCGGCTACGTCGAGGCGGAGGTGGTCGACAACGGCCGGCCGCTGGGCTCGACGTCGGGCAGCGGGCTCGGGCTGCTGGGCATGCGGGAGCGGGTCGCCTCGCACGGCGGGGTCGTGGAGGCGGGGCCACGGCTGTCGTCGCAGGGCTACCGTGTGCGGGTGAGATTCCCGCTGCCGTCGAAGGGTCCGGTCACGTGAGTCAGCTTGGGGTGCAGTCTGATTCAGACGCCGACGGGGGCGCTGTGCCGTTGCGGGTGCTGCTTGTCGACGACCAGCGGCTCGTGCGCTCCGGCTTCGAGCTCATGCTCTCGGTCGAGGACGACATCGAGGTCGTCGGCGAGGCCTCCGACGGGCTGGAGGCGATCGATCTGGTCGCCCGGCTGCGCCCCGACGTCGTGCTCATGGACGTGCAGATGCCCCGGCTCGACGGCATCGCCGCGACGGAGCGCATCGTCGCGGCACCGGACGCCCCCCGAGTCGTCATCCTCACGACGTTCGACCGCGACGACTACGTCTTCGCCGGCCTGCGGGCCGGGGCCAGCGGCTTCCTGCTGAAGAACTGCGAGCCCGAGCAGCTCGTCGAGGCGATCCGGGCGGTCGGGCACGGGCACGCGCTGCTCGCGCCGGAGGTGACCCGCCGGGTCATCGCGCAGATGGTCGACGCGGACCGGACACCCGCCGCGTCGACGGCGCCCTCACGTGCCGGGGGCACGGGCGCTGTGAGTCCGGACAGCGCGCCCCGGCCGCCCCGGTCCCCGGAGCACGAGAGCGCGCTGGCCCGGCTCACCGACCGCGAGCGGGAGGTGCTCACCTACCTGGCCCGCGGCCGCTCGAACGCGGAGATCGCCAAGGAGCTCTATCTCGGCGAGGCCACGGTCAAGACCCACGTCTCCAACTGCCTCAGCAAGCTGCACCTGCGCGACCGCGTGCAGGCGGTCGTCTTCGCCTACGAGGCGGGGGTCATCCTTCCGGGGGAGTAGCCCGGGGCCGGTCACCGCAGCGCGAGTCCGCCCTGCGGCTGATCCGCCCTGAGCGCCCCGCTCGTAGCGTGGTGCACACGAGGCAGTACCGGACCAGGGGAGTTGCACCGTGCTGAAGGTAGACAGGCTCACGCGACGATTCGGCGAGCACGTGGCCGTCGACGAGGTGTCGTTCGAGGTGCCCGACGGGCAGCTCATCGGCTTCGTCGGGGGCAACGGCGCCGGCAAGACGACGACGATGCGCATGATCATGGGCGTGCTCGCCATCCACGGCGGGCAGGTGCTCGTCGACGGGCGCCCCGTGACCGCCGCCGACCGGCGCACCTTCGGCTACATGCCCGAGGAGCGCGGCCTCTATCCCAAGCAGCGCATCATCGACCAGCTCGTCTATCTCGGCCGGCTGCACGGCATGGGCCAGGGTGAGGCGCGGGCGGCGGCGCTGGAGCACCTCGACCGGTTCGGGCTCGCCGACCGCGCCAAGGACCACGTCGAGAAGCTGTCGCTCGGCAACCAGCAGCGAGTGCAGATCGTCGCCGCCGTCATGGCCGACCCGAGCGCCCTCGTGCTCGATGAGCCCTTCAGCGGCCTCGACCCGACGGCGGTCGACGAGATGGCCGACATGCTGCGCGAGCACACCCGCCGCGGGGTGCCGATCCTCTTCAGCTCCCACCAGCTCGATCTCGTCGAGCGGCTCTGCGACGGGCTCGTCGTGCTCGCCGCGGGGCGGGTCGTCGCCGAGGGCACCGCCCAGGAGCTGCGGGCCGGCGCGGCCGTGCGGCACCGGCTCGTGCTCTCCGGCGACGCCGGCTGGACCCGGGATGTGCCCGGCATCCACGTCGCCGACGTCGAGGGGCGGCGCGCGGTGCTCGAGATCCTCGGTCCCGGCGCCGACCGCGTCCTTCTCGAGGAGGCGCTGCGGCGGGGGAGCGTGGAGGAGTTCGCGCCCATCGTGCCGCCGCTGTCCGAGATCTATCGCGAGGTGACGACCGAGGCTGCCCATCGCCTGCCGGTCGGTGCCGGGGAGGCGTCCCGATGAGCCCGACGACCGACTCCCAGACCACGACGCCCCACACGACGACAGCTCAGACCCACCCGACGACGGACGAGGCCATGACTGGTGACACGCGCACGCCCCGGCTCGATGCACGGCCGGACCACGCCGCCGGGCGCGGCCCGACGGCCTGGCCGGTCGTGGCGACGCGGGAGGTGACCGCGCGCCTCACAGACCGCAACTTCCTCATCTCGACGGGCTTCACGCTGGCACTGCTCATCGCGATCTTCGTGCTCCAGGGCCTGCTCGCGGCCCGCACGACGACCACCCAGGTGGCCGTGACGACCCCGGCGGCGGCGCAGGTCGTCGCGGCGTCCGCCGCGACGGGCATCCCCGGTCTCGGTGCCGACGACGTCGTCGCGACGACCCTGCCCGACGCCGCGTCCGCCCGGGCGGCCGTGCAGGACGGCAGCGTCGACGCCTGGTTGCACGAGGACGCCGGCACGTGGGTGCTCACCGGCAAGGACACCCCAGGCACGCAGCTCACCGGCGCGCTCGGCGCGGCCGTGCGCGAGCACGTCATGGCCGCCAACGCCGCCGCGGCCGGCACCTCGATGGACCGGCTCGCGGCCGGCTCGACGCTGCGCGTCGATTCCCTCGCCGGGTCCGCCGGCGACGACGGGGCGATGGTGCGGGCGATCACCGGCGCGGTCTTCTCGACGCTCTTCTACCTCGCGTCGCTGCTCTTCGGCATGGCCATCGCGAGCAGCGTCGTGGAGGAGAAGCAGTCGCGCATCGTCGAGATCCTCGCGACCGCCATTCCCATCCGGCAGCTGCTCATCGGCAAGGTGCTCGGCAACACGCTGCTCGCGCTCGGCCAGATGGTGCTCTTCGTGGGCGTCGGGCTCGTCGGCCTGAGCTTCACCGACTACAGCTCGGTGCTGCCCTCGCTGCTCGGGCCGTCGGCGTGGTTCCTCGTCTTCTTCCTCGTCGGCTTCGTGGCGCTGGCCTGCGTGTGGGCGGTGTGCGGGGCGCTGGCGAGCCGCAACGAAGACCTCCAGGCCACGACGACCCCGATGTCGATGCTGCTCGTGGGACTGCTCTTCCTCGGCATCATGGCGAGCGGCACCACCCAGGTCGTGGCCTCCTACGTGCCGATCGCCTCGGCGATCACGATGCCGGGCCGGCTGCTCGCCGGCACCGCCGCGTGGTGGGAGCCGGTCGTCTCGCTCGGGGTGACCGTGGCGTTCGCCGGACTCATGATCGTCGCGGCCGAGCGGCTCTATCGCCGCAGCCTGCTGCAGACCGGCGGGCGGCTGTCGTTGCGTCAGGCGTGGCGGGTGCAGGAGTAGCGCGTGCAGGAGTAGCAGGTGTGGACGTGGCTCGGGCCCGGCCCCGTGGAGGGGGTCGGGCCCGAGCGGTGTCCGGCGTGATGCCGGTCGGCCTGGTGATCGGCAGCGATCGTGCTACCGGGCGTCGGCGAGGGAAACCCAGGGGTCCGGCTCGTGGGTGATGCGGTTGCGCAGGTCGCGTCGCACGATCTCGATGCTCCACAGCCACACGATGTGGCCGAAGAACTCGGAGAAATGCTCGCCGAACGGCTGATCCCACGGCGGGGGCACGACGCCCATCGCCGGCATGACGACGACGTGGAAGGCGAACCACACGACGACGCCGAAGGCGGCGCCCTGCCACAGCGTGATGCGCGGCCAGTATTCGGCGACGACGCAATAGACGATGCCGAAGGCGATGGCGAAACCGAAATGCACCGCGAAGCTGAGGATGGGGCGTTGGTTGCCCAGGTAGCTGTAGGTGAGGTGGGACGTCTCCGGCGACATGCCGAAGAGTTCGAGCAACGCCTGCGGCGGGTTGGTGGCGTCGCGAGCGGGGGATCGCGGCGGGAACGGGATCTCCCAGCCGAACTTGACGATGGCCGAGAAGGCCCCGCCGATGAGGCCGACGAGCACGGCGACCGGCACCCGGCGCCGGGACGGGTCGGTGTGGGCGGGCAGGTTGGTGAACAAGCACGACTCCTTGGGGAACGGACGTGGGGATGGCAGACGGGTGCCCCGGTGCGAAGGCGCGGGGGGAGTGTCCGGTCCGAGGCGACGTTGCGGCGATCCGGCGGCGCGCGATGGGACAGTAATTCGCGTCACAGGTCTGACAGGGCGTGATCTTAGCGAAGAGTGATTCGGGCGAGCCGCCGACGGGTGGGCGAATATCTGGATCGAATATCGAGTCCGCAATCCTCGAATATCGAGTCGACAATCATCGAATATCGAGTCGGATGCGCGTCCATAGGGCGCAGATCAGGGCATAGGGGACGGATTGGCGGCGTCGGGTGGCTCTGGCGGCGTCGTGGGGCGGCGGCGTCGTGTGGCTCCCGGCGCAGGGACGGCGCGGCGAACATCATGTGATGTTTGGATCAGCCAAAGCATCCGTTATGCTTGGGGTTCCTGCGCCCCCCAGCTTCCGGCCCTCGCCAGGAAAGGTCGACCGTGCCGCACCAGCCGCCGCGAGCGCTCGCCGCCGTCGAGCGACGCCACGTCGACCTGCGCCGCGTCGCCAGCGCCCTCTGTCCGAGCTGATCGCCCCCACCGCGATTCGCCCGTCAGCTCACGGAAGGCACCCCCTACGTCATGGCTCGATCCCGCACGCCCGTCAACGTCGCCGACACCGCCCGCCGCCTCGCCGCGCAGCGCGAGCTGTGGCGGCTGCTCGTCGACTACGACCCGATCACCCGCTACTACGCCCGGCTCGCCTCGGAGCCGGGGTGGGAGGCCTGGCTGCTCACCTGGCTCCCCGGACAGGGCACGCCCTGGCACGACCACGGCGAGAGCGCCGGGTCGTTCGTCGTGCTCCACGGCGTGCTCACCGAGAGCGTCGCCGCCCCTGATCGGCCGGACCCCGACGCCGGCCTCGTGCCCCGCGCCACCACCGAGCACGGCGAGGGCGACCAGCGCGCCTTCGGTCGGCACTACGTGCACCGCGTCGTCAACAACGGCCTCGACCCGGCCGCCAGCCTGCACGTCTACAGCCCGAAGCTCGTGACGATGACCGACTACGACGAGACGCGAGGTCGCCTCCTGCCCCGCCAGATGCGTCTGCAGGGCGTCGACTGGTAGGAGGAGGCCGGTGCCCCTCCCCACCCGTCGCCCGGGGCCGGCCGGCGCCCGGGCGCCGGCCGGGTGCTGGGGGCTCGGAATGCGGTCACGGTGTTCGGCGAAGCGATGCCCACGTGTCACCTGGCAGTGACGTGGGGAACATCTTGGCCGCCCAAGGTGTTGACCATCGCTGACTCAAC
>JBDIAP010000187.1:0-6757 GCA_039812485.1 Kineosphaera sp. | reverse complement strand
GTCGACACCGAAGAGGTCGACACCGAAGAGGTCGACACCGAAGAGGTCGACACCGAATGGCTCGCGCGGATCGAGGCGCACCGTGCCCGTCGGCCCGCGCACTGGGCGACGCACGAGGGCGGCGATGTCGCCGCCCTCGTCGCCTCGGCCGACACCGCAGAGGCACTGCTGCTCGACTGCCTCGGCACGTGGGTCACCCGGCTCGTCGACGAGGCCGGGGCGTGGGACGACCCTGACGCCGCACACCGTTGCGTGGAAGTGCAGAGCGCTCGTCTCGTGTCGGCCCTGCGCGGCGCTCGCGCCGATGTCGTCGTCGTCAGCAACGAGGTCGGCCTGGGCGTCGTGCCGGCGACCCGCTCGGGGCGGCTCTTTCGCGACCTGCTCGGGCGGACCAACCGCGCCGTCGCCGACGCGTGCACCCACGTGGCGCTCGTCGTCGCGGGGCGCGTGCTCGACCTGTCGCACAGTCCGCGGATCGCGGCCGCCCCGACGTTCGGACTGCGGCAGCCGACGGCGCCCCTGCTCGACGCGCGCGCCGCGGCCGAGGCGGTCGGCGCCCTCGACTCCGGCATCGACGTCTGGGCGGACGCCGGCTTCGACTTCTCCGATGAGTCGGCCGACCCATCGGAGAAGCCTGACGATGAGTCGGACGGGACTGCCGAGCGGCAGAGCGTGGCTCGCGGAGAGCCACGATGAGAGACGCGACAGCCCTGGCCTTCGGCACGCTCACGGCGTGGCCGGTGCCGCCGCCGCGACGGATCGACGCCCACACGGCCGGCGCGGCCATGCTGCTGGCGCCGCTGACGCAGCTGCCGCTGCTCGCCGTGCTGGGCATTGTCGCCGCGGCCTGGCTGGCCCTCGGCGGCCCGCCGCTCGTGCTCGCGGTGCTGCTCGTCGGTGGCGCCGTCGTCTCGACTCGCGGCATGCACCTCGACGGCCTGGCGGACACGGCGGACGGGCTGTCGGCCTCGTTCGACCGCACACGTTCCTTGGCGGTGATGAAGTCCCCCGACGTCGGCCCCAGCGGCGTCGCGGCCGTCACGCTCGCACTGTTGCTGCAGGTCGTCTCGGTAGCCGCGCTCGCCGACGCGGCAGCCGCCACCCCGGTAGCGGGAGGGGGCCCCCTCGCGCTCGCTGCCCTCGCCGTGCTCGCCTCTCGTCAGGTCCTGTCGCTGGCGTGCCACCGTCGGGTGCCCCCGCTGAGCGGCTCGGGGCTGGGGCGCACGGTCGCGGGCACGGTCTCGACGGCGTGGGCGCTCGCGTCGGCGGCGCTCATGCTCGCCCTGGCCGCCGGCGCCGCGGCCCTCGGTCAGCCGTGGTGGGCCGGCCCGGCGACGGTGCTCGCCGGCTGGGCCGGGGCGGCGCTGACGCTGCGGCACGCGGTCCACCGGCTCGGGGGCATCAACGGCGACGTCCTCGGCGCCACGATCGAGGTCACGCTCGCCGCGTCGCTCGCCGCCGCGGCCCTCGCGGCCGGCTGACGCGCGCGGCCCGCGACCCAGGAAGCAGGACCCGGGAAGCAGGCCGTGCGGTGCGCGTGCTGCCAGGTCGGCTCGTGGCCGGCGGCCCGGGCGGGTCTGCCAGCCGACCTCACACTCTGCGCCGCCCCGGCGTCTTCGAGACAACGCGCCCCGACGTCGGTGGCGCATCGACGCAAGGAGGACCGATGACCGCGACGCGAGTCCCGGTGACAGTCCAATACGTGCTGCTGGCGCTGACGTGGGGCGCCAGCTTCCTCTTCATCAAGATCGGGCTCGAGGGCCTCTCGCCGGGACAGGTCGTGCTCGGCCGGATGGTCGCGGGCGCGCTGACGCTCGCCGCGTTGTGCGCGCTGACCCGGCGGCGGCTGCCGACCGACCCGGTGGTCTGGGCGCACCTGGGCGTCGTCGCGGTGTTGCTGTGCGTCGCGCCGTTCCTGCTCTTCGCGTGGGCCGAGCAGCACATCTCGTCGGGGCTGGCGAGCATCTACAACGCGACGACGCCGCTCATGACGATGGTCGTCGCGCTCGCCCTGCTGCCCGGCGAGCGGCCGACGCGCGCCGGCCTCACGGGTCTGGGCATCGGCTTCGTCGGCGTCTTCGTGCTCGTCGCGCCGTGGCACGGCCTCGGTCGCGCCGACGCCCTAGGGCAGGTCGCCTGCCTGGGCGCCACCGCCTGCTACGGGATGGGGTTCACCTACCTGCGGCGGCACGTCACGCCGCTGGGGCTGCCCGCGCTGGGGGTGGCCTGCGTGCAGGTCGGGCTCGGCGCGCTCGTCATGGTGCTGCTCGCGCCGTTCGTGGCGGCCCAGCCGACGACGATCACCCCGCGGGTGGCGCTGAGCGTGCTGGCCCTCGGCGCGGCCTCGACCGGGCTCGCCTACGTGTGGAACACCGCGATCGTCGCGGCCTGGGGCGCCACGAACGCCGCGACGGTCACCTACCTCACCCCGGTCGTCGGGGTCGTGCTCGGCATCGTCGTGCTCGGCGAGCACCTCACCTGGACCGAGCCGGTCGGAGCGGCGCTCGTCGTCGTCGGGATCGCGGTCACCCAGGGCCGGCTGCGCCTTGCGGCCGGACGCCGCCGACCCTCGCGCCAGGGCCCGGGCCCGCACGCCGACCCGCGCGAGGAGCCGGCACCGGACCGGTCGTGATCACCGGTGCCGCGGGGACGGCCGCGGCACCCGCCGCCGCGCCGTCACCCGGACACGTCGGTCTGCACGAACGGCGGACGCGTCACCTCCGCGGGGACGGACCGGCCGCGCACGTCGATGGTCACGGGCGTGCCGGGCGGGTTGCCGCGATCGAGCAGCGCCAGGCCGATGCCCTGGCGCAGCGTCGGCGACATCGTGCCGGAGGTCACCACGCCGATCTCCTGGCCGTCGGCGTCGAGCACGGCGTTGCCGGCGCGCGGGATGCCCCGCCCGGTGACGAGCAGCCCGGTCGAGAGCCGGCTGGTCTTGGCGGCGCGCTGCGCGCTGAGCACGTCCTTGCCCCAGAACGACTCCTTGTCCCAGCCCACGGCCCAGCCGGCCTTGGCCATGTTGGGCGTGATGTCCATGCTCAGCTCGTTGCCGTGCAGGGCGTAGCCCATCTCGGTGCGCAGCGTGTCACGGGCGCCGAGGCCGCAGGGCAGGCCGTCGAAGGGCGTCATCGCCTCGACGAGCGCGTCCCAGAGGGCCGGCGTCGCGTCCCACGGGGCGACGAGCTCGTAGCCCTTCTCCCCCGTGTAGCCGGTGCGGCAGACGATGATCGGCACGCCGTCGCGCTCGACCTCGGCGAACGACATGTAATCGAGCTCGGTGGGCAGCCCCAGCGCGGCGACGACCTCGGGGCTGCGCGGGCCTTGGACGGCGACGATGCCCCAGTCGCGGTGCTCGTCGGTGACCGTGATGCCCTCGGGCGCCGCGGCCTGCAGCCGCCGCACGACCTCGGCGGTGTTCGCGGCGTTGGGGATGAGGAAGATCTCGTCCTCGGCGATGAAGTATTGGATGAGGTCGTCGACGACGCCGCCCGTGGCCTCGTCGCAACACATCGTGTACTGCGCCTGCCCCGGCCCGATCTTGCGCAGGTCGTTGGTGAAGCACGCGTTGACGAAGTCGGCGGCACCCGCGCCGCGGACCCGCGCGTTGCCGAGGTGGCTGACGTCGAAGATCCCGACCCGCTCGCGGACCGCCGCGTGCTCGCGCAGCACCCCTCCGCCCGGATATTCGATCGGCATCTGCCACCCGCCGAAGTCGGCGAGCTTGGCTCCCAGGGCGACGTGTCGGTCGTGCAGCGGCGAGGTCAGTGCGGTGTCCGTCATGCACGCACCGTAGCGAGACCGCAGACCTCCCGCCCCGACGACGCACAGCACGCGCTCCCAGCCGGATCCGCCGCTCGCACCGACCGGCGCTCCGCACCGATCCGGGCGGAACGGCCGGTTATCCTCGGCTCTGGCAGACCGCAGACCTGCGACCCCGACGAAACGAGACGTGCCGTGCCCGACCTCGCCCTGTCCACGCAACCGGTCACGAAGGCCCCCGACGCGCTCGCGGTGTTCGTCGCGCGCCGCGGCGAGGAGCCCGTCATCCTCGACGGCGGGGCCTTGCCGGCCCAGGCCCGCGCCCACCTCCAGGACGCGATGAGCCAACTGCGGGTCAGCGGCAAGGCCGACGAGGTCGCCCGCGTCGCCGGCGTCCCCGAGCTGGCGGCCGGGCTCGTCGTCACCACGGGTGTCGGCGCGGCGCCCGCCGCCGACGACGAGGGCACCCAGCCGGGCGTGCCGCTCGAGGCGCTGCGCCGCGCCGCCGGCAGCGCCGCCCGCGCCTGCAGCGGCCGCGACCAGCTCACCGTGCTCGCCCCCGACGACCGACCGCAGGCCCTCGCCGCGATCGCTCAGGGCGCGGCGCTCGGCGCCTACAAGTTCACGGCACACCGCGGCGAGAAGGCCGCCGAACGCCTGGCGAAGGAGGCGCCGGTCGCCTCCGTCGTCGTGCTCGCGCCCAGCGACGCCGCCCGTGACGACGTCGCGGTCGCCGGGATCGTCGCGCGCTGGCAGGCCTGGGCCCGCGACCTCGTCAACACCGCGCCCAACACCCTCTACCCGCAGTCGTTCGCCGACGCGGTCGCCGCGGCCGCACCCAAGGCCGTCGACGTCGACGTGCTCGACGAGAGGGCGCTCGTCAAGGGCGGGTTCGGCGGCATCGTCGGGGTCGGGCAGGGCTCGGCCCGCCCGCCCCGGCTCGTGACCCTCTCCTACGAGCCGAAGCGTGCCCAGGGGCACCTCGCCTACGTCGGCAAGGGCATCACGTTCGATTCCGGCGGCCTGTGCATCAAGCCGCCCAAGAGCATGATCACGATGAAGTGCGACATGGGCGGCGCGGCGGCCGTCGCGGCCGCGGTCTGCGCGATCGCCGAGCTCGAGCTGCCGATCGCGGTGACCGGCTACCTGTGCCTCGCCGAGAACATGCCCGGCTCCGACGCGCAGCGCCCGAGCGACGTCGTGACGATCCGCGACGGCCAGACCGTCGAGATCATCAACACCGACGCCGAGGGCCGCATGGTGCTCGCCGACGGCATCGCGTTGGCCGCCGAGCAGGACCCCGACGCGATCGTCGACGTCGCCACCCTCACCGGCGCCGCGATGGTGGCGCTCGGCACCCGCACGGCGGCCGTGTTCGCCAACGACGACGAGCTCCAGGGCGAGCTGACGAGCGCCGCGACCGCCGTCGGCGAGAACGTCTGGCCGATGCCCATCGCCGAGGAGATCCGCCCCGCGATGGACTCCCTCGTCGCCGACCTCTCGCACACGGGCGCCGACATGGGCGGCGCGATGACCGCCGCGGCGTTCCTGCGCAACTTCGCCGGCACCGACGACCAGGACCGCCCGATCCCGTGGGGACACCTCGACATCGCCGGGCCGGCCTACAACGAGTCGGCTCCGCACGGCTACACGGGCAAGGGTGGCACGGGCTTCGCGACGCGCACGCTCGTGGAGTTCGCGCGCGCCCGCTGCGAGGGCTGACGCACGAGGGTCGACGCACGAGGGTCGATGCGGTGGGCGGGCCTACCGGACGAGCATGGCGCGGGTCGCCTCGCGCAGCGCACCCCCGGAGGCCTGCACCGCCGCCCGCATGCGCTGATAGCCGGCACCCCGGGTCATGATCGCCTCGACCCCGGCGAGTTCCCGCTCGCAGCCCAGTCGCCGAGCCACCGGGGTGAGCCGATCGAGCAGCTCGGCGAGGTGGTCGGTGACGAGCAGCTCGCGGCTGTCCGCGTCGGCGATGATGATGGCGTCCAGCCCGTAGCGCGCCGCGCGCCACTTGTTCTCCTGCACGTGCCACGGCGGCAACGGTCGCGGCAGGGTGCCGTCGTCGAGCTGGGCTTCCAGGTGCAGCGCGAGGCAGTGGATGAACGCCGCGATCGAGACGACCTCGGCGGCGCTCGAGAGCCCGTCGCACGAGCGCACCTCGATGGTGCCCAGCCGCAGCGACGGCCGGATGTCCCACCGCAGTTCGCTGGCGTCGGTGACGACTCCCGTGGCGTAGACGTCGCGCAGGTAAGCCCGATACTGCGCCCACGTCTCGAACTGGAACGGCAGCCCCGCCGTCGGCAGCTGCTGGAAGAGCATCGTGCGGTTGCTCGCGTAGCCGGTGTCGTCCCCGCTCCAGTAGGGCGAGGAGGCGGTGAGCGCCGTGAGGTGCGGGTGGTAGGCGAGCAGCCCGTTGAGCAGCGGCCACACCTTGGCGGCCGAGGTGACGCCGACGTGCACGTGGACGCCGTAGATGACCATCTGCCGGCCCCACCACTGCGTGCGGTCGATGAGCGTGGCGTAGCGGTCGCCGTCGGTGACCCGCTGGTCCTCCCAGCGCGCGCTGGGGTGCGATCCGCCCCCGTAGAGGTCCACGCCGACCGCCTGGGCGGCCGCCTGCACGCGCCCCAGTCCGTCGGCGATGTCAGCGGCCGCGTCAACCGCGTTGGCACAGATGCCTGTGACGATCTCGACGGTGTTGGTCAGCAGCTCCTGGGTGATCGTCGAGCGGGCGGCCGCCGAGTGCCGGTCGCCGTCGCCGGCGTCGACGAGCTCGAGCAGCTGCTGGGCCTTCGGCACGAGGTCCAGGGTCTGCGGATCGACGAGCCCGAGCTCCCACTCGACGCCGAGAGTGCGCCCCGGCGAGGGCGAGAACGTCAGCGGGCGCCGGGTCTCGTCGACACGCGCGGGTTGGACGAGCGGATCGACCGCGCCGTTCGATGCGGCGGGCGCGCTCGGCGCGGCGGGCGCGCTCGATGCGGCGGGC
>JBDIAP010000186.1:0-6783 GCA_039812485.1 Kineosphaera sp. | reverse complement strand
GGCGGCCACACCGGGTGGACACGCCGATCAGTCGTGGTGTCGCTGTCGCTTCGCCGGTCACGACCGGGCATCCTGAACGAACCCGCGTGTTCGCACGACAGCCGTTGCCCCGACGTCGTCGCCACGAGATCGTGGAGGGAGTCCGCCGATGAGCCCCGCCTCTGACTGGTTCGACGAGATCATGCTGGGCGACCCGCTGCACGAGGACGCCGACGAGCCGGCGCAGGAGGCGGGGCGCCAGGCTGCGGTGACCGACGGCTTCGACGATCTCTTCGTCGACTTCGACGGCGACGGCGAGGTCGCGCTCGACGGCGAGGAGGACGACCTACCGATGGCGTTCTCCGCGGGCCCGCCGCCCGCGCGGGCGGTGCCGCCTCCCGAGCCGCGCCGGACCGACGCCCCCGCCACGCCCGCGGAACCACCGGCGCCCTCGCCGGGCGCCCCCGAGGACGCCGCCTACGCGGGCGAGGGCTGGGCGGCGACGGAGGAGCAGGCGCCCCAGGACGCGCCGTGGGAGTGCGACATCGACACGAGCCTCGTGCCGCGGGCGGAGATGACGGGCATCTGGCTGACGACCGAGGCGCACCGCGAGAGCCCGCTGCGGCTCGACGGGCAGCCCGCCGAGCCCGAGGACCTGCGCCTGCCCGCCGACATCGCCGACCGGCTCCGCGACTGGTCCGATCAGTGGCGCGCCGAGTGGAGCGATGCCGCGGGCTGGTCGCCGCGGGCGCGGATCGGCGACTACGAGGCCCTCGGGCACTTCTTGGCGCGGCGCGTCAAGGACCACGTCGGGGCGGTCGACGTCACGCTGCAGCTCGCGCACCTCGGGCGGGCGGGCGTGGAGCGGATCGCGCCGTCGGCGCGCCGGGACGCGATCGTCGTGCGCCTCGCCAACGACTACGGGCGCCGGTTTCCGGTCGTCGGCGACTTCGTCACCGACTCCGGCGTCGGCAGCTTCTCGGCCGAGCTCAACGCCAAGCTCGAAGGCTGGGCGGGCCACTTCGCCGATCACATGGACCCCGTGCTCGGCTGGGACGACCGCCGCGCCGCGCGCGACCACGCGGCGTTCGCCGGCGAACTCGCCGCCGATATGGCCGACGAGCTGGGGCCCGACTACCGGGTCGAGCTCGACCTGTGGGAGGTCGGCGGCGTGCTCGATGTCGAGGGTCCGCGCCGATGACGACCTGCTGGGCCTGCTCGAGCGCTGCGCGGCAGTCGCGGCCCGCCGAGCTGCCGTCGGTCGGTCGCAGGCGTCGCGGGGTGTAGGGCGGAGGCGCACGGGAATCGAACCCGCCTGCGACGGATGCCGCCGCACATCGGTGTTGAAGACCGTGGAGCCCACCAGGTGCCCACGCGCCTCCTCGCCCGGGCTCACCCTACGGGCCCCCCGTAGGGTGATGCCATGTCGCAGACCGGGCACGGAGCGGGCGAGGACTCCGATCCGCACGCCCCGCAACGCCCCACGGACGCGCGCAGCGATCAGAGCATCGCGGGTGCCCGGCCGCGCCGGCGGCTCACGCAGTACGCCGCCGGGGGCGGTTGAGCGTGCAAGATTCCGGCCGGTCGGCTGGAGGACATCGTCGCCGGGCTGCCCGGCGGACGCGCCCACGGTGACCTCATCGTGGGCTTGGACGACGGGGACGACGCCGCGGTCGTGCGGGTGGACGAGGCCGGTGTCGCCCTCATCTCGACGGCGGACTTCTTCACGCCCGTCGTCGACGACCCCTACGACTGGGGCCGGATCGCCGCGGCGAACGCGCTGTCGGACGTCTACGCGATGGGCGGGCGGCCGGTGCTGGCGATCAACCTCGTCGCGTGGCCCGTCGACGACCTGCCCGACGCGGTGCTCGCCCAGGTGCTGCGCGGCGGCGCGGACGTCGGCGCGCTCGCCGGTTGCCCTGTCGCGGGTGGGCACAGCATCACCGGGCCCGAGCCCACCTACGGGCTGGCGGTCACCGGCGTCGGCGACCCGGATCGGTTGCTGCGCAACGACGCCGCTCACGCCGGGCTGCCGATCAGCCTCACCAAGCCGATCGGCTCGGGTGTGTTGAACAATCGACACAAGGCGACGGGCGAACGCTTCGAGCACGCCATCGAGGTGATGACGACGCTCAACGCCGACGCGAGTGCCGCGGCCCTGGCCGCCGGTGCGCGAGCGGCCACCGACGTCACGGGATTCGGGCTGCTCGGTCACCTGTGGAAGATGCTGCGGGCCTCCGGGGTCGGGGCGCAGATCGACGCCGACGCGGTGCCACTCATCGAGGGCACCCGCGAGTCGGTCGACGCCGGCTATGTGCCCGGCGGCAGCCGGCGCAACCTCGACTGGGTGCGCCCGCACGTCGAATCCACCCGCGACGAGGACGTGCTCGTGCTGCTCGCCGACGCCCAGACCAGCGGCGGCCTGCTCGTCGTCGGGGAGGTGCCCGGCGCGCCCGTCATCGGCCACACCGTCGCCGGGCCCCCGGTCATCCGGGTGCGGTGACGACCGCGGTCCGTCCCACCGCCGCCGCGCGAGAGGATGACCCGGTGAGCGCGCGCATCCTCGTCCTGACCCTCGGTGGCACGATCGCCTCCGTCCCCTCAGCGGCCGGCGCCGGCGGGGGAGCGGTGCCCACCCTCACCGGGGCCGACCTCGTCGCGTCCGTGCCGGGGCTTGCGGAGGTCGCGCAGCTCGAGACCCGCAGCCTGCGCCAGCTGCCCTCCTGCGATCTCACCCACGCCGACATCGCCGAGGTGGGCGCCGTCATCGACGAGGCACTCGCGGCCGGGTCGACCGACGGCGTCGTCGTCGTCCAAGGCACCGACACGATCGAGGAGACCGCCTACCTGCTCGACCTCCTCGGCGACCGACCGGCGCCGGTCGTCGTCACCGGGGCCATGCGCACGCCGGCGACGCCCGGTGCCGACGGGCCGGCGAACCTCCTCGCCGCGGTGACCGTCGCCGCGAGCCCCCAGGCTGCGGGTCTCGGCGTGCTCGTCGTCCTCGCCGACGAGATCCACGCGGCCGCGCGCGTCCACAAGGCCCACTCGTCCGCGCCGCACGCCTTCGCCTCGCCGGGTCACGGCGCGGTCGGGCGCGTCGTGGAGGGTACGGCCCGCATCGCGATGCGCCCCGTGCGCGACGAAGCCGACGGGCCCTACGTGCTCCCTGCGGACGTGACCTGGCCGTGCGTGCCGATCCTGCGCGTCGCCGTCGGCACCGGCGCGCACGAGGTGCAGGCGCTGGCCGCCATCGCGGACGCGCTCGTCGTCGAGGCTCCCGGAGGCGGTCACGTGCCCTCCTGGATCGTCGCGGCCCTGCAGGAGGCCGCCGCCCGCGTGCCGGTCGTGCTCGCGTCGCGCACGGGCGCCGGCGGCACGCTCGAATCGACCTACGGCTACCCGGGATCCGAACTCGACCTGCTGGAGAAAGGCCTGGTCAGCGCGGGCTACCGCGACGCCGTCAAGGCACGCCTCTGGCTGGGCGTACGCCTGGCGGCCGACGCCTGGAGCGCACCGGCGCGGGCCGACGAAGGGTGAGCTACTCCCGCGCCGTCCGCGGCGGCTTGGTGATGAGCGGCAGGATCGTGGCGGCGAGGGCGATGACTCCCAGCGTCGTGAACGCCAGCGTGTAGTTCTGGTCCGCGCCGATCAGCCACGTCGTCAGCAGCGGGCCGGCGATGCCACCGACACTCCACGCGATGAGCATGAGGCCGTAGATGCCGCCGGCGTTGGCGACGCCGAAGAACGTGCCGGCTGTCGAGGGCATCGTGCCGAACGCACCGCCGTAGCACGTGTAGATGAGCGCGGCGAGCAGCACGAACAGCCACGGGGAGCCGGCGTGGGCGATCGCGATGAGGCACACGCCCTGGATCGCGAGAATGCCGACGAACGCGGGCATCTTGCCGATCCGGTCCGACAACCATGCCCACAGGATCCGTCCGCCGCCGTTGAACAGGCCCAGGACCCCGACGAGCGTGGCCGCGCCGACCGCGCTGAAGCCTGCGATGTCCACCGCGGAGCCGGCCGCGACGGAGATCAGCGAGATGCCGGCCATGACCGACAGGCCGAGGATCGCCGTCAGCAGGTACCACTGCGGGCTGGCCAGCGCCTCCTTCTGGCTGAAGTCGCGGCCCTCGTGGGTCGGCGTCTCCTTCGCGGTCGCCGGCCCGCCCGAACCGCCGACCGCGTAGCCGTGGGGCGGATTCCGGAAGACGAGCGCGCCGAGCACACCGGCGACGAGGTAGGCGATGCCCAGCGGCAGGAACGACCACGCAGGCTGCTCGGGGTTGCGCCCGATGAGCACCTGCGCCAGCGGTGAGGTGATGACCGCGCCGAAACCGAAGCCGCCGACCGCCAGACCGGTGATCAACCCCGGCTTGTCGGGAAACCACTTCAGGAGCTCGCGCGCACCGGCCCACAGCGGTCGACGGCGCGGGTGTTAAGGATCGGGCAGTTCTGGTCGGTCCCCACGCAGGACAGCGACATTCGTGGGGCTCGCTGCGGGGGTTGACTCGCCCGGATAGCGTGGGAGGAGGCCCACTCACCACCCCTTGAGGAGGTTCTCCCGTGCCCACGACGCCGGTCCGCATCTTTCCCCGCGTGTTGTTCGACGAATCCCACAGCAACGCCTGGTCGCTCGACGATCAGGTGGCCGCGCGCATCAATCCGGCGCAGCCGGCGGACGCCTCGTACGCAGCGGCCGCTGCGGCGCTGCGCCACCGGGGGTTCGAGGTGGTCGCGCACACGGGCGGGCGCTTCGAGACCGACACCCTGGGCGCTGACGTGCTCGTCATCGCGCACCCGGCGGCCTCCGACGCGGAGCGCTCGTCGGGGGCCGGGTCGCCGGTGTTCGCGCCCGACGAACTCGACGCGGTCGAAGAGTTCGTGCGCGACGGGGGCGGGTTGGTCGTGCTGGCCGAGTGCGATCAGGACAAGTACGGCACGAACCTGCCCGAGCTGCTGGCCCGGTTCGGGCTGCGCATCCGGTCGCTGACCTGCCACGACGGCATGAGCCGGCACAACCGGGTGTCGGCCTGGGTGCTCGCCGACTTCGCCGCCGGCGACGTCGCGCCGGGGCAGGGGCTGCTCGCCGGTGTGGCCCAAGCGTGCTTCTATCGGGCAGGGGCGCTGGAGCTCGAATCGGGCTGCGACGCGCGGGTGCTCGCGCGCACGAGCCCGACGGCGTTCCCGCCTTCCGCGCCGCTGGTGGCCACGGCCGCGGTCGGTGCGGGGCGGGTCGTCGTGTTCACCGACTCCGATCTCTTCGGCGACGACTCGATCGATGAGCTGGACCACCGCGCGTTGTGGGTCAACGCCGTGACGTGGGCCGCCGGTGCCGGCGCGGGGGAGTCCGTCCCCGTGCCGGGGGCCGAGCTCGCCTCCGACCCGCGGTGGTTGGGGCTCAAGGCCGCCGTGGAGGAAGTGCGACCGCTGCAGGTCAAGGACGGGTCGATCCCCGACGCCTCTGCGCACGACCGGGCGCGGGCCCTCGTGGAGCAGATCGTCGCCGGGATCGCGGCGCTCGCACCGCAGTTCCCCCACGACACCGACTACCTGGAGGCGGTGCGGCGCGATCTGCGGCGCTGGGCAGACGGCGGGTTCGGCGTGCCCGACTTCCTCGACAGCCTCGTCGCGTTCCGGCCCGAGCAGCACCGGGTCGACGGCCTCGTGCACCTCGTCGTGTTCCCGATGTACACCCAGAACGGCAACCCGAACCGCAACGTCGAGGCCGTGCTGTGCTCGGTGCTGTGGCCCGACTGGCTCGCGCAGGTCGAGGCCGACTTCGACAACCCGGCGTTCCTGTCGGTCACCTTCATCGACTTCACCAGCGGATACGACACGAACTCCGCCGTGCTCTTCCCCGAGACCGTGGCGGTGCGCGACGTGCCGGTCTTCACCTGGGGCGCGATCTTCTCCGACCGCGAGGCCGCCCGGTTCCGGGCCGTCACCGGCGAGGCGGCGCGGCTGCTCAAGCTGGCCCTGCCGCCGGACGCCGAGCGGCTGGTGGCGAACCAGCAGCTCGCGCAGTCGGTCTTCGCGATGTGGGACCTCATCCACGACCGCACGCACAGCCACGGTGACCTGCCGTTCGACCCGTTCATGATCAAGCAGCGGATGCCGTTCTGGATGTATGCGCTCGAGGAGCTGCGCTGCGACCTCAACACGTTCCGGCAGGCCGTCGTGCTCGAGACCCGGGGCCAGCCGTTCGCTCGGGGGGTGCAGCAGGCGATCGTCTTCGACCGCATCTTCCGGTTCACGATCACCGGTGACCGGGTGCGCAACTACGACGGACTCGGCGGGCAGCTGCTCTTCGCCTACCTGCACAAGCACGACGCGCTGCGCTGGACCGACAACCGGCTCTCCTTCGACTGGCGGCGCGTGCCGGAGGCCGTCGTCGGGCTGTCCGACGAGGTGGAGGCCCTCTACCGCGACGGGATCGACCGCTCCAAGGTCGGGCACTGGCTCGCCAGTTACGAGTTCGTCAGCCGGTATGTCGCACCGCACCCGCGTTCGACGTGGGCCAAGGGCGCCGACGCCCTGCCGCTGGACGGCCCGCCGAAGGGGCTCGTCGACGCCGTCGAGGCCGACGAGTTCCCGCTCAACGTCTTCTTCGAGGCCCTGCGCACGAAGCTCGGGCCGGTCATCGCGGCGACATCCGGGATCACGGGCGTGCCGCGCGACGCTCGCGCCGATCAGGGGCTGGTGTCGAACTCGCTTGAGGGCGTGGGCCTTCCCGCGCAGGCAGGAGCGGCGTCGTGACGGACACGGCGGGCACGATGGGCACGGCGGGTATGGCGGGCA
>JBDIAP010000185.1:0-7019 GCA_039812485.1 Kineosphaera sp. | reverse complement strand
CTCCATAAAAGAATCATTCAAAACCCGGCTTACATCAATCATCCAAAAAGGAAATCGACAAAGCCAAACAAACAACTTGGCATCAATCGTCATGGCACGCTGTTGAGTTCTCAAGAATCGGATGCACACCCGCTCGCACGTCCGTAGACGTGCCAAGCTGTCAGAGGCCTCAGATGGTGGTCTCGGAGCCGAGTCAGTGTCAGGGGCAGTGCCCCTACTTCCTCGCCGCTCTCACGACCGGGGATCTACGTTACCAGGCTCTTGTCGGATCCGCAACTCGCACTAGGCGACTGCCTCATCCGTGGTGCTGCTTCGACCTAGCTACTGCAGATCTGCCGCCTGCGGGACCGGCCGTGCGCTCGGGCTCCTCGTGGAGCCTCCTGCGTCGTGCGTCCGTTCCTCCCGGCTGGCGGGCGGTCGCTACTGTAGGCAGGGCGCGTTGTCGATAGCAAATCGGCTGGTCAGGAGGCTGTCACGCGTCAGGCCGGCTCGTCCGCGGCTCGGCGCGCGGCCGCGAGGTTGCGACGGCCTCGCTTGAGGACGGCGACCTGCTCGTGGAGGAAGTCCGCGTCGGCCAGCAGCGCGTCGGGGTCGGTGACCTTGACGTTGTTGACCGACGCGCCTCCCTCGCCGATCGTGCGCCGAGCGGCGTTACGCGACTCGGCGAGCCCGGCGGCGACGAAGGCGTCGACGACACTCGTGCCGCGTGCCACCGCCGCGCCCGGCAGCTCGGCGGTCGCGTCTCGAAGAGTCGCCGCGTCCAGCGCGCCCAGGTCGCCCCTGCCGAAGAGGGCGGTCGAGGCCGCCTCGACCGCGGCCGTCGCGTCCGGCCCGTGCACGAGCGAGGTCACCGACTGCGCCAACGTGCGCTGGGCCGTGCGGCGGAACGGTGCGTCGCGCACCTGGTGCTCGAGCTCGGTGACCTCCGGTCGGCTCAGGTCGGTGAAGACCTTGAGAAGGGTGATCACCGAGGCGTCCTCGACGTTGAGCCACCACTGGTAGAAGGCGTACGGGCTGGTCATCGAGGGATCGAGCCAGATGGCGTTGCCCTCGGACTTGCCGAACTTGCGCCCCGAGGAGTCCGTGATGAGCGGGGTCGTCAGCGCGTGGGCCACCCCGCCGTCGACCCGGTGGATGAGATCCACCCCGGCCGTGATGTTGCCCCACTGGTCTTGTGCCCCCGTCTGGAGCGTGCACCCGTGCTCGCGGAACAGGTGCAGGTAGTCCAAGGACTGCAGGATCTGGTAGCTGAACTCGGTGTAGGAGATGCCCTGGTCGGAGCTCAGGCGCGCGGCGACCGCCTCCTTCTTGACCATCTGGTTGACCCTGAAGTGCTTGCCGTAGTCGCGCAGGAAGTCCAACGCGCTGATGGGGGCGGTCCAGTCGAGGTTGTTGACGAAGGTCGGCGGGTTCGCGTCGTCGACGTCGAGGATGCGTCGCACCTGGACGGCGATCTTCTCGACGTCGGCCGCCGTCTGTTCCTTGGTCTTGAGCACCCGCTCGCTCGAGGGGCGGGGGTCGCCGATGAGCCCGGTCGAGCCGCCCACGAGCCCGATGACGCGGTGGCCGGCCCGCTGCAGGTGCCGCAGCACGATGAGCTGCACGAGGTTGCCGAAGTGGAGCGAGGGCGCGGTCGGGTCGAAGCCGCAGTAGACGGTGACCTGGCCGTCGAGGGCCGCGCGCAGCTCCTCCTCGTCGGTGGACTGCGCCACCAGTCCCCGCCACTTCAGCTCGTCGAGCACGTTGCTCACCGCTACCGACCCCTTCTGTGCTTGTCCGCTGTTCTGTGCTTGCCCGCTGTGCCGTCTCCTGGTGCTCACTGCGCGACTGCGCGCGTCGAGGACCGCGTCCAGCCTGCCTCATGGCCGCGGGATCGTCGTGATCGTCCCGGGGTGTGGCCCGTCGCGTGCGGCTCAGGTCGGGCGGGCACGGCGCACCCCGGGGCGATAGGTCGACACGGTCGGCTCCCCCTCGAGCCAGAAGCGCCACGGATACCTGTCTGCGTCGCCGCCGGGACCGGCGACGCCGACGCGCGGGCCGGTGCGGATGATCGCCTCGTCGAGCTCGCGGCCCGGGAGCCGGTCGGGCGGCCGGCGCACGATGACCGGGCTGCCGGCGTCGATCGTCAGGACGCCGTTGTGCTCGCGGGCCAGCCCCAGGGCCCGGGTCAGCCGGGCCGGGCCGCGGGCCAGGTCGCGCGCGGGGGGCGTCAGTCGGCCGGGGCGGGTGCGGCGCGCGGCCGCGACCTCGCTCCCGTCGACCACCTCCCCGGCGCGCAGGAGGCCGGCGGCGGCCCTCCCCGGCGGGCCGCACACGAGGTTGGCACAGAAGTGCATGCCATAGGTGAAGTAGACGTAGAGCCCACCGGGAGGCCCGAACATCACCGCGGTGCGCGGGGTCTGCCCGCGGAACGCGTGCGAGCCCGGGTCGCGCTCGCCGTCGTAGGCCTCCACCTCGGTGAGCCGGATCGTCACACTGTCGTGTGTGACGAGGCAGCCCAGGAGGTCGGGCGCCACGTCGAGCACCGGGCGTTCGAAGAAGTCGGCGCTCAGGCGCAGCCCGGCGCCGACCGCTCGGTCCGACCCGCGATCGCGTCCCGCTCCAGGCTCGCCGGGCACGCCGGAGATCGCCACACCCGGTCAGTCCCGCACCGTGAGCGGCTTGCTCGCCCAGTGCCGATGCCAGGCGATGACCTGTTGCGCGCGCCGCAGCTGCTCGGAGACCCGCTCCGGGGCGGTGCCGCCGCGACCGTTGCGGGAGGCCAACGAACCCTCGACGCTGAGCACGTCGCGCACCCCGGGCGTCAACGCCTCGTGGATGCCGGCCAGGTCGTCGTCGCCGAGCTCCCACAGCTCGATGCCGCGCTCCTCGCACACCCGGACGCAGGCACCCGCTACCTCGTGGGCGACGCGGAAGGGGACCCCCTGCCGCACGAGCCACTCCGCGATGTCGGTGGCCAGCGAGAACCCCTGCGGCGCCAACGCCGCGAGACGGTCGGTGTCGAAGCGCAGCGTCGCGATCATGCCCGCGAAGGCCGGCAGCAGCACCGCCAGGGTGTCGACGGCGTCGAAGACCGGCTCCTTGTCCTCCTGCAGGTCACGGTTGTAGGCCAACGGCAGCGCCTTGAGGGTGGCCAGCAGCCCGGCGAGGTCGCCGATGAGACGCCCCGCCTTGCCGCGCGCGAGCTCGGCGATGTCGGGATTCTTCTTCTGCGGCATGATGCTCGACCCGGTCGAGAACGCGTCGTCGAGCGTCACGAAGCCGAACTCCTTCGTGGCCCACAGCACGACCTCCTCGGCGATCCGCGACACGTCGACGGCCGCCATCGCCGCCACGAAGCAGAACTCGGCGACGAAGTCGCGGCCGGAGGTGCCGTCGATGGAGTTCTCGACCGCCCCGTCGAAGCCGAGATCGTCCGCGACGAGCTCGGGATCGAGCCCCAGCGAGCTGCCGGCCAGCGCCCCCGACCCGTAGGGCGAGACCGCCGCCCGCGCGTCCCAGTCGCGCCAGCGATCGACGTCGCGCAGCAGCGGCCACACGTGCGCCAGCAGGTGATGGGCCAGGAGCACCGGCTGGGCGTGCTGCAGGTGGGTGCGGCCGGGCATCGGGGCGTCGCCCGCCGCCGCGGCCTGGGCGACGAGCGCGTCGGCCACGTCGAGCACGAGTGCGGCGGTGCTGCGGGCGTGGTCGCGCAGGTACATCCGGAAGAGGGTGGCGACCTGGTCGTTGCGGGAGCGCCCGGCCCGCAACCGGCCCCCGACGTCGGCACCGACGCGGTCGATGAGGCCGCGCTCGAGGGCGGTGTGCACGTCTTCGTCACCCTCGCTGGGCGTGAAATCCCCCGATTCGACGTCGCGCCCGAGCTGCCGCAGCCCCGCGAGCATCGCCTCGAGCGTGTCGTCGTCGAGCAGCCCCGCGCGGTGCAGCACGCGGGCGTGCGCGCGGGAGCCGGCGAGGTCGTAGGCGGCCAGGCGCCAATCGAAGTGCGTGCTCTTGCTCAGCGCGGCGAGCGCGTCGGCGGGGCCGCCGGCGAAGCGTCCGCCCCACAGCGCGACCGGCGCTCCCTGCGGCGTGCGGTCTGGGTGTGCTGAGGTGTTCACGACTGCTCCTGATCGTTCGACGTCTCGTGCGGCATTCTGCCCGCCACGGGCTCGGCGCCGGCCACCCCCGTGGTCGGCCCCGGTGGAGCCGCGACCGCGCCGGCCTCGGGATCGTCGCCGCCGGCGATGGCGAGCAGGCGTCGCACGACCTCCCGCCCCCCGTCGACGTCGGCGGCGATGACGAGGATCGTGTCGTCACCCGCTACCGTGCCGACGATGCGGCCGGCCTGCCACACGGCGCTGCGGTCGATGGCGGACGCGAGATAGTTGGCCGCCCCGGGCGGCGTGCGCAACACGACGAGGTTGCCGGCCTGCTCGGCCGCGACGAGCAGCTCTTCGCACAGGCGCCGCAGGCGTGCGTCGACCTCGTCGGAGTCCACCGCCGGGCGCGGGGTCATGTCGCCTCCCTCGGCCGGCACCGCATACACCAGTGTGCGTCCGCGACGCACCTTGACGGCGCCGAGCTCGACGAGGTCGCGACTCAGCGTGGCCTGCGTGACCTCGAGGCCGTCCTTGGCGAGCAGCGCCAGCAGCTCCGCCTGCGAGCGCACCGGCAGATTGTCGAGCAGCTCGACGATGCGCCGGTGCCGGGCGGTGCGGGACTGGGCCAGCGCCATGCCTACCGTCCCCTGGCGCCCGCGTCGGTGGCGGTCGTGCGGTCCCGGCCGGGGCCGGTCGGCCCCGACCCGTCGAGCGCGCCGGCATCGAGGAGCCCGGGCAGCGCGCCGACGAAGTCGTCGACGTGACCGGCCTCGAGCAGCAGTGATGGAGCCAGCCGGAGCGTGTCGGGCCGGACCGGGTTGACGATGAAGCCCGCGTCCTGGGCTGCCGCCGCGACCCGCGGGGCGCGCTCGTCCGCCAGGCCGATGCCGAGCAGCAGCCCCTCGCCCCGCACGTGCGTCACCGCCGGGTGCCGCAGGCCCAGGATCCCGTCGCTCATCTTGGCGCTCACCTGTCGCACATGGGCGAGCACGTCGTCACGCTCGATGACGTCGAGCACCGCCAGGGCAGCGGCGCAGGCCAGCGGGTTGCCGCCGAAGGTCGTGCCGTGCTGCCCGGCCGTCAGCAGGCCGCTGACCCTGGAGCCGTAGGTGACGAGCGCCCCGATGGGGAAGCCCCCGCCCAGGCCCTTGGCCAGGGTCATCGCGTCGGGCACGATGTCCGCGGCCTCGTGCGCGAACCAGCGCCCGGTGCGCCCGACGCCGGTCTGGATCTCGTCGACGACGAGCAGCGCGCCGTGCCGGGAGGTCAGCTCGCGCGCCAGTCGCAGGTAGTCGGGATCGGCGGGCAGCACCCCGGCCTCCCCTTGGATCGGCTCGACGACGAAGGCACCGATCGCATCGCCGTGCTCGGCGAAGACCGCCCGCAACGCGTCGGGATCGTTGTAGGGCACGTGCGGGAGCACGCCCGGGATGAGCGGCGCGAACGGCTCCCGGTAGGCGGGCTTGTGGGTCAGCGCCAGCGCGCCCGTGCTGCGGCCGTGGAACGCCCCCGTGGTCGCCAACAGTCCTGTGCGGCCGGTGCGGCGGGCGAGCTTGACCGCCGCCTCGATCGCCTCCGTGCCGGAATTGGCGAAGAACACCGCGGAGCCGGCCGGCGCGTGCGCGAGCCGCAGGAGGCGCTCGGCGAGCTCGACCTGACCGGGGGTGGTGAAGAAATTCGAGACGTGCATGAGCGTGCTCGCCTGCCGGGCGATGGCCGCCGCCACGTCAGGGTGGGCGTGGCCCAGCGCGTTGACGGCGAGGCCACCGACGAGGTCGAGGTAGCGACGGCCGTCGACGTCCCACACGAGGTCTCCCGCGCCGCGCTCCAGGGCGAGCTTCGGACGCCCGAAGACGCCGAGCAGCGACTCCTCGTAGCGGGTCAGCAGGGCAGCGTCCCGCGTGTCGGTCATGCGGTCTCCTCGGGGTCGTGCGGATCGGTGGTCCGCGGGGACTCGGGCGCGTCGGGCAGCACCATCGTGCCGATCCCGGAATCGGTGAACACCTCGAGCAGCACCGAGTGCGGCCGGCGACCGTCGATGACGTGGGCCTCGCGCACGTCGCCGTCGATCGCCCGGATGCAGGCCTCGAGCTTGGGCGCCATGCCGGCATCGATCGACGTCAGCATGGCCCGCGCGTGCCCGACGGGCAGCTCGGCCAGCAGCGAGTCCCGGTCGGGCCAGTCGGCGTAGACACCCTCGACGTCGGTGAGCATGACGAGCTTGCGGGCGCGCAGGGCCACCGCGAGCGCGGCGGCGGCCGAGTCGGCGTTGACGTTGAGCACCTGGGTCGGGTCGTCGAGGTCACGGGCGACCGTCGAGACGACCGGCACCCGGCCGGCGTCGAGGATGTCGAGGACGGCCGAGGGGTCGACCTCCTCGACGTCACCGACGAGCCCGAGGTCGACGACGGAGCCGTCGACGAGCGTGCCGCGCCGGCGGGCACCCAGCAGGTGAGCGTCCTCGCCGGAGAGGCCGACGGCGATCGGGCCGTGCTGGTTGAGCAGTCCGACGAGCTCGCGCCCGACCTGCCCGACGAGCACCATCCGCACGACGTCCATGGCCTCGGGGGTCGTCACCCGCAGCCCGCCGCGGAACTCGCTGGTGATGCCCAGGCGGGTCAGCATCGCGCCGATCTGCGGGCCCCCGCCGTGCACGACGACCGGGCGCAGACCGGCATACCGCATGAAGGCCACGTCCTGGGCGAACGCCTCCTTGAGGTCGTCGCGCACCATCGCGTTGCCGCCGTACTTGACGACGACGACCGCCCCGCGGAACCGTTCGAGCCACGGCAGCGCCTCGACGAGCGTGGCCGCTTTGTCGGCCGCCGCCTCGGTGCTGGGCGGCACGTCCTCTGGCATCATCGGGTCCCCTTGAGTTGGCGGGTCGGGCCGATCACGTGCTGTCTGAGATCAGGTGCTGTCGCGATCACGTGCTGT
>JBDIAP010000184.1:0-7131 GCA_039812485.1 Kineosphaera sp. | reverse complement strand
GCGCCGCCGACGAGCCGCCCCCGCTCTCAGCCCGCTCCAGGACCCGCGGGGCGGGTGCCGGCGAACTGGCGCAACCTCCTGCATTGACGGCCCGCAGTGACAGACCGCAGTGACAAACCGCAGTGACAGACCGCCTCGACGCAGAGCGGTGACGACGGCTGGTTGCGGTGACCTCGCCTACGTGCAGGTGGTGGACGTCGTGCGCGGCGGGGTGAGGAACTGGGGCTCGTCGACGCCGAACCGCAGCGCCACCTGCCGGGCGGCCTCGTAGATCACCGGCTCGAGCTGCGTCGCCGTCATGTCGGCGGTGTAGTCGAAGCGCACCACGCCGAAGTCGGTGAACGGCTCTCCTTCGACCGTGCCCCCGGTCTCGGCGTCGATCGTGCACGGCACCAGCGGCCAGTCGCTGTGCACTTCCATGGCGCAGCGGACCGCGCCGGTGTAGTCGAGCAGCCGGGCCCGTTCGCGGGTGTAGACGACGAGCTCGGCGAGCGCCGCCTCGAGGTCGGGCAGCAGGAGCGCGCCCGGGGCCGCGGGGGCGACCGCGTGCGGTAGATGGCCCATGAGGGCGCCGCCGATCCCGACGCAACCGCCGGTGCCCAGCGCCAGGGCCAGCTTCATCGTCGTCGGCCCGTCGGCACCACCGACGGTGATCGTCGCGACCGGCACGTGGCTGCGCAGCGAGTAGTCGATCGGCGCGTCCGCGTATTCGATGGGGCCGATCGGCACGTCACCGCTCTCGAGCGCGTGATGGACGAGGGTCAGCAGGTCCTCCGGGCTCGCGGTGGCGTCGGCCGGGGCGTCGACGAGACGCGCGATGATCACGGTGCACGCGCCCGCGGACGGGTCCAACTCGTCGAGCAACAGCCTTCGGACGTCCTCTTCCACCACGTGCCGTACCTCCTGTGCATCCTGCGGCTTCTGCCGCCCGTTGTCTCTCCTGGGCCCCCGGCGGCCAGGGTCCCATTGTCCCCCAGGACGACAGACCGCCCGGAGTGCCGCTCCGTGCGACTGCGTTTCCAGTCTGCGCCGTCGGCGGCCCGTGCCGCCACTGCGCCCAGCGTGCCCCCGGGCGGCGTGATCGCGACCTGTCGCCCACGCCGGGGCGGCTCAGCCCGCAGCGTCCAGCGCGCCGCGTTCCCCGAACCACTCGGCGAGCCGCCCGCCGCGACTCACGGCGCGCAGCCGTCGCTGCGTGGCCTCGGCGCTGTGCGCCGGCGTCGCCACGATGAGGTGATCCCCGACGCGCAACGCGCATTCCGCCCCCGGGGCGATGACCTCGTCGCCCCGGACGACGAGCGCGACGACGGCCCGTTCGGGCAGGTTGAGCTCGTCGATATACATGCCGCGCAGCCGCGAGCCGCGCCCGACGCCCACCTGCAGCAGGGTGGCCCCGATGTCGTCCAGCGGCGCCGACTCGATCTCGACCTCGACGGAGCCGTGCCGCTCGAGCACGCCGCAGCGGCGCGCGACCGCCGGCAACAGCGGACCCTGCAGCAGCGTGAAGGCCACGACGAGCAGGAACGTGACGTCGAAGATGCGCTGCGCGCCCGGCAGCCCGTTGCTGATCGGCACCGTCGCGACGACGATCGGCACGGCGCCGCGCAGGCCGGCCCAACTGATGAAGACCTGCTCCCGCCACGGCACGCGGAACGGTGTCGTGCACAGGGACACCGCGACCGGCCGCGCGACGAACGTGAGGATCGCGCCCACGACGGCCGCGGGCAGCACCGCCTCCGGCAGCCGCGACGGGCTGGCGAGCAGACCGAGCATGACGAAGAGCACGATCTGGGCCAGCGACGCCAGCCCCTCGGTGAACGCCTGGGTCGAGCCGCGGTGGGGCAGTGGGGAGTTGCCGAGCACGACCCCGGCGACGTAGGCGGCGAGGATGCCGCTCGCCGCGGCCGCACCGGCCAGGGCGAACGCCGCCATGGCGATGCACAGCACCGCCAGGGGATACAGGCCCGCGGTGGGCAGCGCGGACCGCGCGAGCACCCACCGGCCGGCCCAGGCCACGGCCGCGCCGACGAGCGCGCCGAACAGGAGCTGGTAGAGGACCGTGGCGGCCATCCCGCCGACCGATGCCGTGGCCCAAGCGTCCGAGGCGACGACGGAGACGAGGATGATGACCGGCGGGTCGTTGAAGCCCGACTCGGCCTCGAGCGTCGCGCGCGTGCGGCGCCGCAGCGGCAGCCGGCGCAGCACCGCGAACGTCGCCGCGGCATCGGTCGACGCGACGACGGCCCCGAGCAGCACGGCGGTGCGCGGGTCGACGTCGAGCACCACGTAGGTGAGCCCGGCCGTGATCGCCACCGTCGCCAGCACGCCGACGCCGGCGAGCACCGACGCGATGCCCAGCACCGGTCTCAGCTCGCCGATGCGGGTCGTGAACCCGCCGTCGATGAGGATGACGGCCAGCATGAGGGTGCTGAGCAGCTGCGTCAGCTGCGCGTCGGAATAATGCAGCCCCAGCCCGGACTCGCCGATCGCCAGGCCGATGAAGAGGTAGAAGAGCAGCGTCGGCATGCCGAGGCGCACCGACAGCCGCACCCCGACCAGCGCCGCGACGACGACCGCGGTCACGATGAGCACCACGGTGTTGAGGTCGGGTGCGGTCACGAGCGCCTCCGTTCGTCGGTCGAGTGAGGGCGGGCGCCGTTGCCGCGTGCGTCGAGGTCGGAAGGGGGGCCTGTCTCAGTGTGCGTGCAGCTCGCCCCCAGCGGCATCGGGGCCAGCACCCACGGGGCGCCCCACGTCGAGATCGATGCGCTCTTCCACGGGCCGGGGTGGACACGAGACCCGGCCGCGGATGCTCGACTGCGCGCGTCGTCGCCCACTGCTGCCGATCGTGCGCTGCCGCTCACACACGCAGTCCGCGTCCTGGCTCGCCCGCCTCCCCGCAATGCCACCCGACGGCACGCCACCCGACCGGTAGCGTGAGTCCGGCCTCGGCGACCGGCCGCGGCCAGCGCACGACCGCCCCCGACGATCCGCAGGAGCCGAGTCATGACCGACGACCAGTCCCGCCTCGACGCCGACGCCGCCACGGACGGAGGCGGCAGCCTGCCCGCCCTCGACACCTCCGGCTGGGAGCGGGTGCTGTGCGTCGTGGCGCACCCCGACGACATGGAATACGGCGCCTCGGCGGCGGTCGCGACGTGGGTCGGCGCGGGGATCGAGGTCACCTACCTGCTGCTGACCAGCGGAGAGGCCGGGATGCAGCGACCCCCGGAGGAGGTCGGGCCGCAGCGGGCCGCCGAGCAGCGCGCGGCCTGCGACGTCGTCGGCGCGCACCGCCTCGAGATCCTCGATCACCCCGACGGCATGCTCGTCTACGGCCTCGAGCTGCGCCGCGACATCGCCCGCGTCGTGCGGCAGGTGCGCCCGCAGGCGGTCGTCACCGCGAACTACGACGTCGAGGCCTACGGCGGCCTCAACCAGGCCGACCACCGCGCGGCGGGCATGTCGACGATCGACGCCGTGCGCGACGCCGACAACACGTGGGTCTTCCGCGAGCTGGCGCAGCAGGAGGGGCTGCCGAAGTGGCAGACGAGCGCGCTGCTCGTCGCCGGCCACGAGCGCCCCACTCACGCGGTGCCCGTCGACTCGACCGCGGTCGACGCGAGCGTGCGCTCGCTGCAGGCGCATTCGGCCTACCTCGAGGCGCTGCCGGGGCACCCGAAGCCGGAGGTCTTCCTGCCGCAGATCCTGCGCGAGGGGGGTCGGGCGGCGGGCAGCGAGTATGCCGTGACGTTCCGCGTGTTCGATCTCGCCGGCATCGCGGGCGACTGAGGCGCGGCGAAGGGGCGTCAGCGCACCGTGAGCAGCGCCGACAGTGCTGCGCGCGCCTCGGGCCTGATCCAGTAGTAGACGAAGGTGCCCCGGCGCTCGCAGTCGACGAGCCCGGCCTCGCGCAGGGTCTTGAGGTGGTGCGAGATCGTGCCCGAGGACAGCTCGAACGCCGGGGTGATCTCGCAGACGCACAGCTCGGGACGGGCGGCGATCATCGAGGCCATCTGTAGCCGGACCGGATCACCCAGCGCCTTGAAGAGGGGGGCCAGACGGGCCGCGTCCTGCGCGTCGAGCCGGGTCCCCACGAGGGTGTCCGCGGCGCAGCACGCAGCCTCGGACGCGGACGACTCCAACACGCTCATCGGCCTATCTTGACAGATGTCGAATCAGTGCGCCAGGCTTGCCTTGATTCGATAACCATCGAGACAGGGGGTGGCCATGTCGGCCCAGGCACACGACCAGCCGAGCGCCGGCGACCTGCGCGCGAGCGTGCGTGCCCGCTATGCGAGAGCCGCGCGGACCGCGTTGGGCCTGGAGCCGGCCCGCACGTGCTGCGGCGGCGAATCGGCGGTGCCGATCGACGCCGTCGACCCGATCACCTCGGGCCTCTACGACGAGACCGACACCCCGTTCGACGCCGCGCTCGCCGCCTCGCTGGGCTGCGGCAATCCGACGGCCCTGGCCCGGCTGAGCCCCGGTGAGGACGTGCTCGACCTCGGCTCCGGCGGCGGCCTCGACGTGCTGCTGTCGGCGCGCCGCGTCGCGCCGGGGGGCACCGCCTACGGGCTGGACCTGACGCCCGAGATGCTGCAGCTCGCCGAGCGTCACCGCGTGGAGGCGGGCGTCGAGAATGCACGCTTCCTGCAGGGCGCCATCGAGGAGGTGCCGCTGCCCGACGCCAGCGTCGACGTCGTCATCTCCAACTGCGTCATCAACCTCTCGCCCGACAAGAGCGCCGTGCTGCGCGAGGCCTATCGGGTGCTGCGGCCGAGGGGGCGGTTCGCGGTGTCCGACATCGTGCTGACGCGCGAGATCCCCGCGCGGCTGCGGGGCGTCGTCGCGCTGTGGACCGGATGCATCTCGGGGGCGCTGCGCGACACCGCCTACCTCGAGCTGCTCGCCGCGGCCGGTTTCGTCGACCCGGGCATCGAGGTGACCCGGCGCTACGAGCGCGCCGACCTCGAGGCGATGGCCGACCGGCTCGACCCCGCGCAGCTGCCCGAGGGCATGACCCTGGCCGACGCGGTCGAGGCCCTCGACGGCGCCTTCGTCAGCGCCTTCGTGCGCGCGACCAAGCCCGCGGACGTGCGGTGACGGCAACCGCGCAGCAGCCGGTCGCGGCCCGGCTCTCGACGCTCGACCGCTGGCTGCCGGCCTGGATCGTGGCCGCGATGGCGGCCGGCCTGCTGCTCGGGCGACTCGTGCCCGGCCTGGGTGGGGCCCTGTCGGCCGTCGAGGTCGACGGCGTCTCGCTGCCGATCGCCCTCGGCCTGCTCGTCATGATGTATCCGGTGCTCGCCAAGGTGCGCTACGACCGCCTCGACACGGTCACCGGCGACCGCCGGCTGCTCGTCGCGAGCCTGGCGCTCAACTGGGTGCTCGGGCCGGCGCTCATGTTCGCCCTGGCCTGGCTCATGCTCCCCGACCTGCCCGAATATCGCACCGGCCTCATCATCGTCGGGCTCGCCCGCTGCATCGCGATGGTCATCATCTGGAACGACCTCGCCTGCGGCGACCGCGAGGCCGCGGCCGTGCTCGTCGCGCTCAACTCGGTCTTCCAGGTCATCGCCTTCGCCGGCCTCGGGTGGTTCTACCTCTCGGTGCTGCCCGGCCGGCTCGGGCTGCCGCAGGCCGACCTCGACGTGTCGGCCGGGAAGATCGCCACGAGCGTGGCGATCTTCCTCGGCATCCCGCTGCTCGCCGGCTATCTGTCGCGGCGGCTCGGCGAGCGGCGCTGGGGGCGGGACGCCTACGAGGGTCGGTTCCTGCCGCGGGTCGGGCCGCTCGCCCTGGTCGGGCTCCTCTTCACGATCGTCGTGCTCTTCGCGCTCCAGGGCGAGGCGATCACGAGCCGCCCGCTCGACGTCGCGCGGATCGCGCTGCCGCTGCTCGCCTACTTCGCGATCATGTGGGGCGGCGGCTACCTGCTCGGCAGGGCCCTCGGGCTGAGCTACGAGCGCACGACGACGCTGGCCTTCACGGCCGCCGGCAACAATTTCGAGCTCGCCATCGCCGTCGCGATCGCGACCTTCGGCGTCACCTCCGGGCAGGCGCTCGCCGGTGTCGTCGGCCCGCTCATCGAAGTGCCGGTGCTCGTCGCCCTCGTCTACGTCTCGCTCGCCCTCCGCGAGCGCTACCCCCACCAGTCCACCCGCCGCCCGATCCCGCAGGAGTCGTCATGACCGCAGCCCGCCCCTCCGTGCTCTTCGTCTGCGTGCACAACGCCGGCCGATCCCAGATGGGCGCGGCCTACGCCCGCGAGCTCTCCGGCGGCGCCGTCGAGGTGCGCTCGGCGGGCTCGGCTCCTGCGGAGTCGGTCAACGGGGCGGTGCGGGAGGCACTGCTCGAGGACGGCATCGACATCAGCGCCGAGCGGCCCACGCTGCTCACTCCCGAGGCGGTCGAGGTCTCCGACGTCGTCATCACGATGGGCTGCGGCGACGCCTGCCCGATCTTCCCGGGCAAGCGCTACCTCGACTGGACGCTCGCCGACCCGGCCGGCCAGGGCGTCGAGGCGGTACGGCCGATCCGCGACGACATCAAGGCGCGGGTCGCGGCGTTGCTCGGCGAGCTCGGGGTCGCCGTGGTCGGGGTCGATGGGGTGGCCGCGGACGCGTTCGACCCGCCCGCCTAGCGTGTCGCGGGGTGCGCGGTGACAATGCCGGTATGACGTACGTCACTGTCAATGTCATGACCGTCCCCCCGGCCCGCGCCGACGAATTCGTCCAGCGGTTCGCCGACCGCCCACGCCGCATCGAGCACGCCGACGGCTTCGAGCGGTTCGAGCTGTTGCGGCCCGCCGACGGCTGGCACGAATGGCTCGTCATGACCCTGTGGCGCGACCGGTCCGCCTACGAGAAGTGGAGCCAGGAGCGCACGCCGCGCGCCGACTCGGTCGCCGACAAGCATGAGCTCTGGGCTTTCCAGCTGGAGCACTCCAGCGTCATCTGACGCGCGTCGCCCACCCGTCGGCCAGGCTCGAGGTCGGCGACCACAGGCGTGAGCGGGACCGGCAGGCCGTGAGCGGGACCGGCAGGCCGTGAGCGGGACCGGCAGGCCGTGAGCGGGACCGGCAGGCCGTGAGCGGGACCGGCGGGATGGAGCGCGTATGCCCGGCAT
>JBDIAP010000183.1:0-7182 GCA_039812485.1 Kineosphaera sp. | reverse complement strand
TGCCCGTCGACAACGTGCCCGTCGACCCCGGCGAAGCGCGCGGCGATCCGCGGCAGGAAGACGCGGCCCGCGCTGGGGAAGGCCGCGATCGTCACGACCCGGTCGCAGCGGTCCGCGTCGCGCTCGATCGCGTTGCGGGCCAGGGCCATCGATCGCTCTACCTCGACGGCGGCGGCAGCCAGCGCGCGCCCGGCATCGGTGAGCACGAGCCGACGCCCCTCGTGGGTCACCAGCGGGGTGCCCGCGCTGCGCTGCAACGCCTTGAGATGTTGCGACACCGCCGACGGCGTGATGTAGAGGGCCTGCGCGGCCGCCCGCACGCTGCCGCGCTCGGTGAGCTCACGCAGCACCCGCAACTGGTGCAGTTCCATAAGCGAGACTAAACACCCGGCGTAGCAAGTGCCCTCTTTCGCGCACTCGGCCCAGCGCCCATGATGAGAGCGAGCAGCCCGGCCCGTGCGAAGACCCCTGTGTCCGAGCGACACACGACCATCCCGCCGCGACCACCGGATCGGCTGCCCGTCCACGACTGCCCGACATGCGATGGCGCATGCCGCTTGGGAAGGCCTGAAACAGCAATGGCGCACACCGACTCGACGACGAGTAGCCCCTCCTCCCCCTCCGCCACACCCCGACGACGCAGGCTCGGCCTGCTGGCCTGGGTGCTCATCGCCATCGTCCTCGGCATCGGCTGCGGGCTCGTCTTCCCCGACTGGCTCGTGCGGGTCTTCGCGACGTTCAACGGGCTGTTCAGCAACTATCTCGGCTTCATCATCCCGCTCATCATCGTCGGGCTCATCACGCCGGCGATCTCCGAGCTCGGCCAGGGCGCCGGCAAGTGGCTCGGCATCACGGCCGCGATCGCCTACGGGTCGACGCTCTTCGCCGGCTTCCTCGCCTTCGCGGCGAGCATGCTGGTGCTGCCGAGCCTGCTCGCGGGCCGGTCGATGACGACGGCGGCGAACCCGGAGGACGCGCTCCTCGGCGCCTTCTTCACGGTCGAGATGCCGCCGGTCTTCAGCGTCATGACGGCCCTCGTGCTCAGCTTCCTGCTCGGCGTCTTCCTCACGTTCATCAAGGGTGACGTGCTGCACCGCGGGTTCGTGGAGTTTCGCGAGATCGTCGATCTCGTCATTCGCGTCACCCTCATCCCGCTGCTGCCGCTCTACATCTTCGGCATCTTCCTCAACATGTCGGCGACCGGCGAGGCCTTCTCGATCATCTCGACGTTCCTCGGCGTCGTGGCCTTCGTCTTCGCGCTGACCGTCGTCATGCTGCTCCTGCAGTTCACGGTCTCCGGGGCCGTCTTCGGGCGCAACCCGCTGGTCATGCTCAAGACGATGCTGCCGGCCTACGCCACCGCGCTCGGCACGTCGTCCTCGGCCGCGACGATCCCCGTGACGCTGCGCCAGGCGATGAAGATGGGCGTCAGCGAGCCCGTCGCCTCGTTCGTCGTGCCGCTGTGCGCAACGATCCACCTCGCCGGCTCGACGGTGAAGATCACGAGCTTCGCGCTGGCGATCATGATGCTGTCGGGCATGCCGATCAACGCCGCGGCCATCGCGGGCTTCATCTTCATGCTCGGCATCACGATGGTCGCCGCCCCCGGCGTGCCGGGCGGCGCGATCATGACGGCCGCCGGCCTGCTCACCTCGATGCTCGGCTTCACCGAGCCACAGGTCGGGCTCATGATCGCGACCTACATCGCCATCGACTCCTTCGGCACCGCGACGAACGTCACCGGCGACGGCGCGATCGCGGCGATCATGAACCGCCTCATCACCGGCACACGCTTCCGTCAGGGCGGGGCCGCGGGCACCGACACCCAGCCCGAGCTCGCGACAGCCTGACACCGACGCCCACGACCGGCGAATCGCGGGCACACCCCCTGCAACCTGCACCTGCAACCTGAAAACGGAGAAGTTGACTCACATGCGCGCGCTCACCAAGCTGACCGCCGGCCCCGGCCTCGAGCTCGTCGACCGCCCCGAGCCCGTCTGCGGCCCCCGCGACGTCAAGGTCCGCGTGCTGCGGGCCGGCCTGTGCGGCACCGACCTGCACCTGGAGCAGTGGGACGACTGGACGGAGGCGAACGTCAGGCCGCCGCTGGTCATCGGCCACGAGTTCTACGGCGAGGTCGTGCAGATCGGCGACGACGTCGAGGCGATCGCGACGGTGCGGGTCGGTGACCGCGTCTCCGGCGAGGGGCACGTCGTCTGCGGCCACTGCCGCAACTGCCGCGCCGGCCGCCGCCACGTCTGCATCAACACGAGCAGCGTCGGCGTCAACCGCGACGGGGCGTTCGCCGACTACGTCGTCATCCCCGCGAGCAACGCCTGGGTGCAGCCCGCCGACCTCGACCCCGACCTCGGGGCGGTGTTCGACCCGCTGGGCAACGCGACCCACACGGTGCTGCAGTGGCCGCTGGTCGGCGAGGACGTGCTCATCACGGGCGCCGGGCCGATCGGCGTCATGGCGGCGGCCATCGCCCGGCACGCCGGGGCTCGCTACGTGTGCGTCACCGATGTCTCGGACTTCCGGCTCGACCTGGCCCGCCGGGCCGGTGCCGACCGCGTCATCAACGTCGCCAAGGAGCGGATCGCGGACGCCCAGGGCGACCTCGGCATGCGCGAGGGCTTCGACCTCGGCTTCGAGATGTCGGGCAACCCGGCCGCCCTCGCCGAGATGATCGACAACCTCAACCACGGCGCCCGCGTCGGGCTGCTCGGGCTGCCCAAGAGCGACTTCCCCATCAACTGGGGTCGGGTCATCACGCACATGATCACGCTCAAGGGCATCTACGGTCGCGAGATGTTCGACACCTGGTATGCGATGAGCTCGATGCTGCAGACCTCGCAGACCCTGCGCGACGCCGTCGCGTCGGCGATCACCCACCGTTTCCCTGCCGAGAACTGGCAGGACGCCTTTGCCGCGGCCCGATCGGGCGAGTGCGGCAAGGTCGTCATGGACTGGAGCTGAAAAGGAGCCCCTGGCATGTACACGACCCTGCGCGACGACCTGAGCGCGACCCTGACCCAGATCGAGGACGACGGGCTCTTCAAGAGCGAACGCGCCCTGACGACACCGCAGTCCGCGCACGTCGGCACGGCCACCGAGGCGGGCGTCGGCAGCGCCGACGTGCTCAACTTCTGCGCGAACAACTACCTCGGTCTCGCCGACCACCCCGACATCGTCGCGGCCGCCCACGAGGCCCTCGACCGGTGGGGCTTCGGCATGGCCTCGGTGCGCTTCATCTGCGGCACCCAGACCCAGCACAAGGACCTCGAGAAGGCGATCAGCGACTTCCTCGGCACCGACGACACCATCCTCTTCCCGTCGTGCTTCGACGCCAACGGCGGCGTCTTCGAGGTGCTCTTCGGCAAGGACGACGCGATCATCTCCGACGAGCTCAACCACGCGTCGCTCATCGACGGCATCCGCCTGTGCAAGGCGATGCGCTACCGCTACAAGAACGCCGACATGGCCGACCTGCGGGCCCAGCTCGAGGCCGCCAAGGCGGCGGGGGCGCAGCGCAGCATCATCGTCACCGACGGCGTCTTCTCGATGGACGGCTACTACGCGCCGCTGGACGAGATCTGCGATCTCGCCGACGAATTCGGCGCGCTCGTCCTCGTCGACGACTCGCACGCGGTCGGCTTCGTCGGCGACGGCGGGCGGGGGACGCCGGAGAAGTTCGGCGTCGCAAGCCGGGTCGACATCTACACCGGCACGCTGGGCAAGGCCCTCGGCGGGGCGTCCGGCGGCTACGTCGCCGCGCACCAGGAGATCATCGACATGCTGCGCCAGCGCGCGCGGCCCTACCTCTTCTCCAACTCGGTCGCGCCGGTCGTCGTGGCCGGCTCGATCAAGGCCCTCGAGCTTGCCGCCGCCGGCGGCGAGGCCCGGGCGCAGCTGTGGCGCAACGCCGAGCTGTTCCGCACGCTCATGAGCGAGGCGGGCTTCGAGCTGCTGCCGGGGTCGCACGCCATCGTGCCGGTCATGTTCCCCGGGGACGACGGCGCCCGGCTCGCCGGCCCGGTCGCCGACCGCATGCTCCAGCTCGGCGTCTACGTCACGCCGTTCTCCTACCCGGTCGTGCCTCGCGGCAAGGCGCGCATCCGCGTGCAGCTGTCGGCGGCGCACAGCGAGGCCGACGTGCGGGCTGCCGTCGAGGCGTTCACTCAGGCGCGCGCGGACGTGGCCGGCGCCTGATCATTCGCCAGCGGACCGTCGAGGAGACGCAGCGCGGCGTCGAGGATCCCCTCGACGTCGGCGTCCGGGTGGGCGACGCCCTCGCCGGCAAGCCCACGGGTCGCCGTGCCGACACCGCGAGCACGCCGACCTGACCCCAGGCCCAGGCGCCCCCGTGCGCGGGCCGTCGATGAGGGCGGCGAGACCGCACCGGATCACCAGCGGCGAACCTGCTCGAACACCGATCCGTCCGCCGCGCTCGCCGCGCAACCGATAAAGTCCGCCTCGGAGCCATCGCGGGCCGCCCAGGGCGGCCCGCGATCTCGTTTGGTCCCTGAGTAGGAGGCAACATGTCCCCCGATCTGACCCCGCGTCTTCCGGACGACGGCGACCCCGGGGCGCGCCCGTCGACCGGCACGCGCCATATCGGCCCCGCCGCTCCCCCGACGCATCCGCTGGCGCAAGGGCCCCTGGTGCCCCCCTCGCGCTCCGCGGACGGATTCCTCAAGGCGTTCCTGCACGAGCTCAACTACGGCCAGGGCGTCAGCCTGTCGCGCTCGACCGTCAACGACCAATACCTCGCGATGGCCCGCGCGGTGCGGCACTACCTCATGGCCGACTGGCTCGGCACGGCGGCGCGGCGGCGCGAACACCCCCGCAAGATGGTCGGCTACCTGTCGGCCGAATACCTGCTCGGCCGTCAGCTCGACAACGCGCTGCTGGCCACCGACATGACGAGCGCCGTCACCGAGGCCCTCGCCGGCTGCGGCATCGACCTCGACACCCTGCGTCGGCAGGAGGTCGAGCCGGGCCTCGGCAACGGCGGCCTGGGTCGCCTCGCCGCCTGCTTCATCGACTCCCTCGCCGCGCTCGACGTCTCGTGCGTCGGCTACGGCATCCGCTACGAATACGGCATCTTCCGGCAGACGTTCGTCGACGGTCGCCAGCACGAGGTGCCCGACTCCTGGCTCAGCCTGGGCAGCCCCTGGGAGTTCCCGCACCCCGAGCGGGCGGTCCAGGTCGACTTCGGTGGCCACACCGAGCAGTACACCGACGACCAGGGCCGACCCCGCACCCGCTGGGTGCCGGGCTGGAACGTGCTCGGCGTCCCATACCACTACATGGTCCCGGGCTACCGCAACGGCGTCGTCAACACCCTGCGCCTGTGGAGCGCCCGCGCCACCGAGGCCTTCGACCTCGCGATCTTCAACTCCGGCGACTACGCCGAGGCAGTGCGCGCCCAGACCTTCGCCGAGAACATCACGAAGGTGCTCTATCCCGAGGACTCCACCCCGCAGGGCCGCGAGCTGCGCCTCCAGCAGCAATACTTCTTCGTCGCCTGCTCCCTCAAGGACTACCTCGACCAGACGCTGTCGCCCGACTTCGACCTCACGCGGCTGCCCGAGCAGATCATCTTCCAGCTCAACGACACCCACCCCGTCATCGCCGTCCCCGAGCTCATGCGCCTGCTCGTCGACGAGAAGGGCATGGAGTGGGACGACGCGTGGGAGATCACCCAGCAGTGTTTCGCCTACACGTGCCACACGCTGCTGCCCGAGGCGCTCGAAGTGTGGCCGGTCGACCTCGTCGGGCGGCTGCTGCCGCGCCACCTGGAGATCATCTACGCGATCAACGAGCGCTTCCTCGCCCAGGTCCGCGAGGCGTTCCCCGGCGACGAGCTGCGCGTGCGGCGGATGTCGATCGTGCAGGACCACCCCTTCCGCGCCGTGCGCATGGCGCACCTGGCGACGGTGGCCGGGGCCAAGGTCAACGGCGTCGCCGAGCTGCACTCCCAGCTGCTGCGCGACAAGCTCCTGCCCGACTTCGCCGAGCTCTATCCGGAGAAGTTCACCAACGTCACCAACGGCATCACCCCGCGGCGCTTCGTGCGGCAGGCCAACCCGGCTCTCTCCCAACTCATCACGGAGGCGGTCGGCCCCGACTGGGTGCGTGACCTCGACCGGCTGGAGGGGCTGGAGCCCTTCGCGGAGGACGCGGAGTTCCGCGCGCAGTTCCGGGCCGCCAAGCACTCCAACAAGGTGCGCCTGCAGGGGCTGCTGCGGGAGCGCGACGGCATCGAGCTGCCAGCCGACGCGATGCTCGACGTCATGGTCAAGCGGCTGCACGAATACAAGCGGCAGTCGCTGAAGCTGCTGCACGTCGTCACGCTGTACGAGTCGATCCTCTCCGGCGAGGTCGCCCCCGAGGACATCACGCCGCGCACGTTCGTCTTCGGCGCCAAGGCGGCCCCCGGCTACGCGATGGCCAAGGAGACGATCGCGCTCATCAACGCGGTCGCCAAGACCATCAACCACGACCCGGCCGTCGAGGGGCGCCTGCACGTGGCGTTCCCGGCCAACTACAACGTGACGCTCGCGGAGACGCTCATCCCGGCCGCGGATCTGTCCGAACAGATCTCGCTCGCCGGCATGGAGGCCTCGGGCACCGGCAACATGAAGTTCACCCTCAACGGCGCGCTGACCGTCGGCACCGACGACGGCGCCAACGTCGAGATCCGCCGCCTCGTCGGGGACGACAACTTCTTCCTCTTCGGCATGGACGAGCCGCAGGTGGCGGCGCTGCGCGAGCGCGGCTACGTGCCGAGCCAGGTGTATGCCGAGAACCCGCGGCTCAAGCGCGTCATCGACCTCATCGCCTCGGGCACGTTCACCGATGGCGACAGCCAGCGCGTCAGCACGTTCGTCGACGACCTGCTCTACAACGACCGGTTCATGGCGCTGGCCGACTACCAGTCCTACATCGACGTGCAGTCGCGCATCGACGTGGCCTACGCCGATCCCGAGGCCTGGACGCGGTCGGCCATCCTCAACGTCGCGCGGGCCGGGTTCTTCTCCTCCGACCGGGCGATGCACGAATACCTCGAGCGCATCTGGGGTGCCCCGACCGGGCACTGAGCCGGCCCACCGGCAGGCGCTCCGGGACCCCTGGCGTCCGCCACGCGGCGACGCCAGGGGTCGCGACGAGGACCCC
>JBDIAP010000182.1:0-7190 GCA_039812485.1 Kineosphaera sp. | reverse complement strand
CATCCCGAAGGCGACGACGAGGTAGATGACGAGCAGCTGGGCGAGCCCGAAGAGGGCGACCCGCCACCCGGCGTAGCGCACGCTCTGGCGGGGCGCGGCCGCGACCTGCGGCTCGTCGGTGGCCGCTGCCGCGGCGGCGCTCATGGCTCGCATGTCGAGGTGTTCGGCGAGCCCGCGCACCGTGGGTTGGGTGTAGAGATCCATGACGGCGAGCGACGCGCCGCGATCGTCCCGGCGCATGCGCGACGTCACCGTCGCCGCGACCAGCGAGTGGCCGCCGAGGTCGGCGAAGAAGTGGGCACCCACGGACAGCTGGCCGGGATCGATGCCGAAGACCTCCGCCCACACGTCGCGCACCCAGCGCTCCGTGTCGGTGCGCGGCGGCTCGATCGCGCCGCTGCCGCCGACCAGTCGCGGGCTGCTCGGGTCGGGAAGCTGCTTGCGGTCGACCTTGCCGCTGGGCAGCATCGGCAGCTCGTCGACCCACTCCAGGAAGGTCGGCACCATGTAGGGCGGCAGCACCTCGCGCAGCCGCTCGTGCAGCGCGGTGAGGCGCTCGCCGGATCGGCTCACGCCGGGCTGCGGCACGAGGTAGCCGGCGAGCTCGTCGCCGGGGTTCGCGGAATTCAGGTGCTTGACGGCGGCGGTGTGGACGCCGTCGGCGCGCATCAGCACGCTCTCGACCTCGCCGAGATCGACGCGGTGCCCGCGGATCTTCACCTCAGCGTCCGCCCGGCCCAGGTAGACGATCTCGCCGCGATCGTCGATGCGGGCCAGGTCACCGGTGCGATAGATCCGCTCGCGCGGGTCGTGGGGAGCGGCGATGAACCGGTCGACGGTGAGGTCGGGCCGGTTGAGGTAGCCGCGCGCCACCCCTACTCCCCCGATGCACAGCTCACCGTCGTCTCCGCGCGGCACGGGCCGGCGTTCCTCATCGAGGATGTAGGCGGTGTAGCTCGGCACGGGAATGCCGATCGTCACCGGACGACCGGGCTCCAGCACGCCGACGGTGCACGTCACGGTGGCCTCGGTGGGGCCGTACGTGTTGAGCATGCGGCGCCCCGGCGACCAGCGCTCGACGAGCTCGGCGGGGCACGCCTCGCCGCCGACCATGACGCCGCGCACGGAGGCGACTGTGCGCTCGAGCGTCGAGAGCACCGTCGGCACGATGTAGAGCAGCGTGATCGCGTGCTCCTCCAGGAACGTGGTGAGGCCGGCCCCGACGCGGCGACCGTCGGTCGGCCCCGCGACGAGGGCGGCGCCCGCGGCCCAGGTCGGCCACACCTCCTCGATGGCGAAGTCGAAGGAGATCGTCATGCCCTGGTAGACGCGGTCGCTCGCGCGCACGTCGTAGAGCTCGGTGATGATGTGGATGAAGTTGCAGATGCTGCTCTGGGCGATGTCGACGCCCTTCGGGCGGCCCGTCGAGCCCGAGGTGTAGATGACGTAGGCGGTCGGGTCGCCCGCGACGTCCACGTCCGGGCGGTTCTCGGACAGCGCCGCGAGGTCCGCCGCGGCCACGGCGTCCACGTGCAGGCGCGGGCAGGTCAGGCCGGCAGTGACCTCGTCGAAGTCGCTCGTCGTCACGAACAGCGCCATCTCGGAGTCCGAGGCGAAGTATTCGACGGGGTCGGCGGGCGAGGACGGATCGATCGGCACCCAGGCGGCGCCGGCCTTCTGGATGGCCAGGAGCGCGACGTACATCTCCCGGGAGCGCGCGACGAGCAGCCCGACGCGTTTGCCGAGCACGTCGTGGCGCGTGAGGAGGTAGTGCGCGAGCTGATTGGCGGCCCGGTCGAGCTGGGCGTAGGTGGCCCGGCTGCCCTCCCACTGCAGCGCCGTCTGGTCCGGCAGCCGGTCGGCGGTCGCCTCGAAGTAGTGGTGCATGCGTCGCTGCAGCGGCGGCCGCGCCCCCGAGCCCCCGAGCTCGGTGTACGCGCCCGCGGGCACGGTCGTGCTGCGCCGTGGTCGGTCGCTCATCGGTGGTCAGTCGCTCATCGAGCAAACCCATGGTGTGGTCCTGTCGCTGCTGCCGGAGAGGCACGCACGAACGACAGGGGCGCATCAATAACTGTGAACGCGCCGCATGGCACGAAGTACGGTTCCCCTACAAGCCCGCCCCCGTGTGAAACACCCCGCACACGTGCGTGTCACGAGGCCATAACGAACGTCCTGAACGATTGTCCAATCCAGTCGGCAGGCGCGGCACGGGCGCGCGGCCGCTCACGGGACGCCGCTCCGGCGCCGCGTCGCCGTCACGCCCACGGGTTCAGCCCGGGCTTGCGCCGGAGGAGCCCGCGCCGGAGGAGCCCGCGCCGCCCGAGGCCGGTCGCCACGCCCGCTCGAGGGCCGCCCAGTGGGCGTCGGTGAACAGCGACATCGGGGTCGCCGACACCGAGTCGACGCCGTGGCTGCCGGAGGCCACCAGCCCGGCCGCCAGGTCGTCGGGCGCGAGGGCGCCGCGCCCGCCGGTCGGGGTCAGGGCCCACAGCCCGACGGACACCGTGACGCGGTGCAGGTCGGCGGGCCCGAGCGCCGCCGCGAGGTCGCTCGTCAGCCGCCGGGAGTCGGCTGCCGTGTGGTCGTCGAGCCCGAAGTAGTTCCACACGGTGAGGCGGTCGGCCACGCGCAGCAGCGCGCGGTAGTCCTGCCCGGAGTCTGGCCGGCCGCCGACACCCTCGCGGTCGGAGCGGACGTCGACATCCAGCGGCACGCCGTGGGCGCGGGTGCGCTCGGCGCACTTCTGGGCGACCGCGGTGATGATGCTGGTGCGCCAGGCCAGCAGCTCGGCGTCGTTGACGGCGATGCTCCCGTCGTCGTTGCGCGGCCAGTCCGACCGGCCGGTGGCGCGACCGAACGCCTCGAGGTCCTTGGCGCCGTAGCCGCCGTCGATGAAGAGCTCCGCGAGCGCGATCCGATCGGGGCGGTAGCGGCTCGCCACCCCGTCGCACAGGTCGCCGATCGCCTCGCCGGCCTCGCCCGCGAGAGCCGCCGGGCCGAGCAGCACCGTCGACGGCACGCCGGCGGCGGACACGGCCGCCTGGGAGGGGTCGGTGAGGATGCGCCGCGGGGCGAGCACGTCGATCGTCAGGGTGATCGACCGCGCGGTCGGGCCGCTGCCGCGCAGGGCGTCGACGGCCCGCTGCACGTAGTCGGTCCCGGTGCGCTGCACCGGCGCCGACCAGGCCGCCTCGTGCGCGGGCCAGGGAAACGCGACCCATTCGGCGCGGCCGACCCCGATCGTCACCCCGGTGGCACCGACCCGACGCAGGCGGTCGTCGACGTCGCGCCACGACAGGTCGTCGCGCACGACGTCCTCGTAGCCGATGCCGACGAGCCGGTGCGGTGGCAGCGCGTCGGTCTGCGCGCCCGAGGCGTCGCCGAACCAGTCTCGGGAGGCGCCGCACCCGGACAGGCCGATCGCCAGGCCCGCCAGCGCCGCCCACGACGCCCGGGCCCGCGGCAGCCGCCGGCGTCGCTCCGGTCGCATGCGTCACTCCCTACGCGGCACGGGCGCGCCGCCTCCACGGCTCCCCATCGGCCGATGCGGGCTGCGCCACAGCGACGCTCGGTGGACTCCTGCCGGGCGGCGCAGGCTGTCGCGGTCAGCGGGCGGCCGGCAGGCCGAAGATCTGCGCGCCGCTGATGTAGCCGTCGTCGCTGCGCGGGAGTGCGGGCGCCGGCGCCGCGGCGGCGCGCGCTCTGCCTCCAGTAACTCCGGCGACTCCGGCGCCTGCGGTGCCGCCGACCGAGATGACCCCGGTGCGATCGAGCTTGTTCCAGCGCGCGGGTGCACCGCGGGCGGTGAGCCAGACGGCCCACACCATCGTGAAGCCGAGGAATGTCGAATAGAACGGCCACAACGGCAGCGTCCAGGCGTGCCGCAGGTCACCGGGCGCGCGGTCGATGAGGGCGGCGAGCACGGTGAGCGCCGCGGACGTCAGCAGGCTCAGCCACAGCAGCAGGTCCCAGCCCGACTGCGGCAGCTGCGACCAGCCGCCACCGCCGGCGCCGACGGCGAGCACGACGACCAGGAAGGCGGCCTGGATCACCGGCACGAGCACCATCGCGACGAGCATGTAGCCGAGGAAGGCACCGAAGATGCCGTGGCGCGGGTTGAGGACGACGGCGCGGTGGATCGACAGCGCCTGGAGCAGGCCGCGTGACCAGCGCACCCGCTGGCGCCACATGCCGCGCAGCGTCGACGGCGACTCGGCGTAGACGACCGCGCGCGGAGCGAAGACGACCCTGTGCCCGTGGCGCAGCAGCCGCCACGTCAGCTCGAGGTCCTCACCGACGGTGTCGGTGCGGAACCCGCCGACCTCGACGATCGCCGAGCGCCGGAACGCGCCGTTGTTGCCGGAGACGACCGGCACGCAGCCGAGCACGTGCAGCGCGCGACGCACCAGGCCCGTGCCCACGTGGCTGATGTAGGCGAGGAAACGGGTCTGGATCGTGTCGAGGTTGACCGGACGGTCGTCGCCGCACACCGCGCTGACCCGCTCGTGGGTGAACGCCCGCAGTGCCTGCGGGATCGTGTCCGCCGTGAAGACGCCGTCGGCGTCGACGAACATGACGATCTCACCGGTGCTGCGCTCGAACCCGGTGTTGAGGGCCGCGCCCTTGCCGGCGTTGCGCTGGGTCGTCCACTGCACCCGCTCGTCGCCCTGCGCCAACAGCCGCATGCGCTCGGCCGTCGCGTCCGTCGACCCGTCGTCGACGAGGATGACCTCGATGCGGCGATACGGCTGCGTCAGGATCGAGCGCACGGAGGCGTCGATGACCTTGGCCTCGTTGTAGCCGGGCACGATGACGCTGACGAGCGGCTCCCGCTCGAGCAGGCCGGGCTCGTCGCGCCGGCGCCAGGCCCGCCACTCGAACCAGAGGGCCAGCGGCACATACGCGAGCTTGACCGCGCCCGAGGCGAAGACGAGGAGCAGGAGCGCGGAGGCCACCATCCACGCCCAGCCCTGGCTCTGGACGAACTGCGTGAGCGTGCTCATGCCGCGCCTCGCACCGACTCCTGCGGCACACCCCAGCCCGGGGGCACGCCGGCCGGCTGCGGCCCGGACGCGCCCGCGACCGCCGCAGCGTGCTCGGCGAGCACCCCGGCGAGCAGCTCGGGCGCGTGGGCGCTGTTGGCGCCGAAGCGCGCGTTGACCTCCAGCACGAGCGGGGTGCCCGACGCATCGCGCCGCACGTCGACATCGAGGGGACCGACGAGCCCGAGGGCCCGGACGGCGTCGATCGCGACCTGCGCCACGTCGCGGTCGTGCGCCCGCCGCACGCCCGCGGCGTTGCCGACGCGCCCCTCCTTGAGGGCGGTCTTCTCCAGCACCACAGCCGTCACCGCGCCGCGGGCCGGCACGAAGAGCTGCACGGCATACTCGGCCCCGTCCGCGAAGCCCTGCACGATCTGGCCCGGCTCGGCAACCAGCTCGGCCGTCCACTGCTCGGGGGTGTCGATGACCCGCACACCGCGCCCGCCACGACTCGTGCGCGGCTTGACGACCAGGGGGAATCCGCCAGACCAGGCGGCGGGGCCGCGGCCCGGCACCACCGGCCCGGCGTCCTCGAGCGCGAGATAGGCGGGCACACTGGCCCCGGCCCGCTCGAGCGCCCACATCGTCAGCAACTTGTCCTGTGCGCGCCACACCCCCTCGATCGGGCTGATGACCACCCGGGCGCCCAGCAGCGAGCCTGCCCCGGCGAAGAGCGGCAGCTCCTCCTGCACGGTCGGGATGACGAGGTCGATGCGCTCGCGGCGCACGAGCTCGCGGACCGCGGGCAGGAACGCCGGCGAGTCGGCGCGCGGCACGCGGACGACCTCGTCGAAGAGTGCCTCGATGTGGGGCTGCGGCGCGACCATGTCGGCACCGACGACGTGGTGCTCGGATCCGGCCAGCTGGCGGCCGAGCGCGGAGCCGGCGGGGCCCCCGGCCCCGGTGATGAGGATGCGCGCCATGTCAGAACACCCCCGCCTCGTCGGCGAGCAGCCGCACGACCTCGAAACCCTCGGCCCGACGGCGGCGGACCTGACCGCCCCGGAACACCGCCATCCCCTGCAGCCTTTCGCGGCCCATATACACCTTGTCCCCCTGGATCTGATCCTGATGCGCCAACACGGCGTCCTGCTTGATGTCGATGTAGTCGGACACGTCGAAGAAGACCGTCGGATTGAAATCGGGAGTCACGGAGGGGGACTCGAAACACATGATGGAATGGTGCTTGCGGGCGGCCCGCAACACCGCCTGGTGCACCGCGGCGTGATCCTGGTGCTGGTCGTGCGAAGAATGCGTGAGGATGATGTCGGGATCGATCATCGCGATATCCCGCTCGATCGCCAGCGTCATCTCCCGGCTCGTCAACGCGAGGTTGGTGTCGGGGAAGTCGTGCACATGCAGGGCGCCGACGCCGAGCCGGAGGGCGCCCTCGTGGGCCTCCAGCACGCGCACGTCGCTGACCCCGCCCACGCCCCCGCGGCTCATGACGACCGAGTGCACGTCGTGGCCCATGTCGACCATGCGGGCCAGCGTTCCGCCGCAGGCCAGCTCGAGGTCGTCCGGGTGGGCGCCGATGGCGAGCACCCGCTTGGGCCGGGCCGGCGCCACGGCCTGGATCCGGGCCCGCGAGATCAGCGCCAGGTTGCCGACGAGCAGCCCCAGCACGAGCGCCACGATCCACGGCGCCAGCAGCTGCCACGTGTGGTCGGTCGTGCCCAGGCACAGGGCCGCGCAGCCGATGACGGCGACGGTCGCATAAGCCCCCAACATTCCCCGCCGGATGCGCTCCCCGTCACGCACATGTCGGGTCACCATCCACGAGGTGCGACGCGACACGAGGGCCGCGCACAACAATGCCGATGCGGCAACGACCACTGCACATTCGATGACCATTTCTTTCCCCCAAGGCCTTGTGCCCTGCCGTCGACCCCCATCGACGACATCGAGCCCCGCGCCGCCCGGCCATTCGTTCCATCGAAGACCTGATACGGGCGTCTCGGACGCTCGACCAGAAGATTAAGTCAGCACCGTCCGCGGCGACCACCATCCATGCATTTATCGCGCACGCCAAACGATCCGCAGATAGTGACCCGGGCCACTTCTCAAGGTGAATTCGATTCCCGCGCAACGATCACCTACGGCACTGATGGATGCCGCTCACGCGCTCCGCGCAGGGTTGCGGACGCG
>JBDIAP010000181.1:0-7201 GCA_039812485.1 Kineosphaera sp. | reverse complement strand
CGGAGTCGCGCGCGGGTCAGGTGAGCAGGTCGTAGGTGAGGCGAATGATGAAGGCGCCGACGACGATGACGAAGACGGCGCGCACGAAGCCGTGCCCGCGGGCCACGGCGGTGCGTGCCCCCAGGTAGCCGCCGAGCACGTTGGCGGCGCCCATGAGCAAACCGATGTGCCACAGCACGGCTCCCTGGGGGATGAAGACCACGAGCGCCGCCAGGTTGGTCGCCATGTTCGCGATCTTCGCTTTGGCGCTGGCCTCGATGAACGCGTAGCCGCACAGCCCGACGAGCGCGAACACGAAGAACGAGCCGGTGCCCGGTCCGAGGATGCCGTCGTAGAAGCCGACGAGCGCCCCGATGAGCAGCGCGGTGCCCAGGTGCTTGCGGCCGCTGAACCGCAGCACGGTGGCCTGCCCGAGCGACGGTGTGAACAGCGTGTAGGCGCCGACGAGCACGAGCGCGACCAGGATGATCGGGGTGAACGCCTCCTTGCTGATGAATCGGGCGAAGAAGGCCCCGCTCGCGGATCCGCCGAACGCCGCGAGAGCCAACGGAATCGCCGTCCGCAGGTCGGGCCGGACCCGCCGCAGGTAGGTGATCGCGCTGGTCGTCGTGCCGCAGATGGAGGCGAGCTTGTTGGTCGCCAGCAGCTGCACGGGGGAGGCGCCGGGCAGCCCGAGCACCAGAGCCGGCAGCTGCACGAGACCACCGCCGCCCACGACCGCGTCGACCCAGCCGGCGAGCAGCGCGGCGCCGACGAGCAGCGCGAGCGTGCCCGGCTCGATCGACGGGGTCGCCGAGGTCATCGAGGTCGTGGTGGCGACCAGGTGGTGGAGTGCTGTCAGCGCGTCGGCCGCACTCACTCCCCCGCCCCGCGCACCTCGCGGGTCACCTCGTCGACGAGCGCCCCGACGGGCACTTCGCGCCGGTCGCCGGTGCGGCGGTCTTTGATCTCGACGGTGCCGGCGGCCAGGCCGCGCCCGACGACGACGATCGTGGGCACCCCGACGATCTCGGCGTCCTTGAACTTCACGCCCGGGCTGACCTTCTGCCGGTCGTCGTAGAGCACGTCGAGGCCGGCGGCGGCGAGGTCGTCGACCATCGCGGCGGCGGCGTCGAAGATCGCGGCGTCCTTGCCCGTGGCCACGAGGTGCACGTCATACGGCGCAATGTGCCGGGGCCACACGAGCCCGGCCTCGTCGTGGTTGGTCTCGGCGACGGCGGCGACGGCCCGCGAGACCCCGATGCCGTAGGAGCCCATCGTCACCGTGACGAGCTTGCCGTGCTCGTCGAGCACCTTGAGCCCGAGGGCGTCGGCATACTTGCGGCCGAGCTGGAAGATGTGGCCCATCTCGATGCCGCGGGCGGTGCGCAGCACGCCGGCGCCGTCCGGGCTCGGGTCGCCGTCGCGCACCTCGGCCGCGTGGATCAGCCCGTCGGCCTCGAAGTCGCGCCCGTAGACGAGGTGGGCGACGTGCACGCCGGGCTTGTTGGCGCCGGTGACCCAGGCCGAGCCGCGGGCGATCGTCGGGTCGACGAGGAACCGCAGCCGCTGCGGGTCGTCCTCGTCCAAGCCCGCGTTGGGTCCCATCGCGGTCGGGCCGATGTAGCCCTTGACGAGCCGGGGATAGCGCGCGAAATCGGCCTCGGTGAAGTCCTCGACCTCCGCCGGCGAGACCTGCGCCTCGAGCCGCTTGGGGTCGACCTGCCGGTCGCCGGGCAGCCCGATGACGAGCGGCTCGCGGCGCCCGTCGGGGTAGGCGAGCATGACGACGACGTTCTTGAGCGTGTCGGCGCCGGTCCAGGCGCGGCCGTCCTCGCGCGGGTAGAGGTCGTTGAGGCAGGCGACGAGCGTCTCGATCGTCGGGGTGTCGCTCGTGTCGAGGTCGGTCGCGGGCGGGGTCGCCGCGACGACCGCGGGGTCGACGTCGGGTGCCTGCGGCACCTGCACGGCCTCGACGTTGGCCGCGTAGCCGCTCTCGTCGCAGCGCACGAACGTGTCCTCGCCGACGTCGGAGATCGCGAGGAACTCCTCGCTCGCCGAGCCGCCCATCGCGCCGGAGGTCGCCGTGACGATGACGTAGTCGAAGCCGATGCGGTCGAAGACCTTGATGTAGGCCTCGCGGTGCCGCTGGTAGGAGGCCTCGAGCCCGGCGTCGTCGACGTCGAAGCTGTAGGAGTCCTTCATGATGAACTCGCGCCCGCGCAGCAGCCCGGCCCGCGGCCGCGCCTCGTCGCGATACTTGATCTGCACCTGGTAGAGCGCCAGCGGCAGGTCCTTGTAGGAGCTGTAGAGGTCCTTGACCGCGAGCGCGAACATCTCCTCGTGCGTCGGCCCGAGCAGCATGTCGTTGCCGCGCCGGTCCTGCAGCCGGAAGAGGTTGTCGCCGTAGTCGGTCCAGCGCCCGCTCGCCTCGTAGGGCTCGCGCGGCAGCAGGGCGGGAAAGCGCACCTCCTGCGCACCGATCGCGTCCATCTCCTCGCGCACGATCGCCTCGACCTTCGCGAGCACCCGCAGTCCCAGCGGCAGCCACGAATAGATGCCGGGCGCCGCACGCCGGATGTAGCCGGCCCGCACGAGCAGCTTGTGCCCGGGCAGCTCCGCGTCGGCCGGGTCCTCCCGCAGGGTGCGCAGGAACAGGTGGGACATGCGGGTCACCGACACGCGTGGCTCCTTCAGCAGTGGACGACAGCAGCGGCGGGGTGGGCTCACACGCGGCTCACGCGGCGCCTGCGGTGCTGCTCATGGCGTCGTCACAGTCATGGACGTCACCTGGCAGGGTATCGGTCGCGCCCCGCCGGCCTGCACAGGCGACCCTCGGGGCGAGGAGGCGTCGCTCTACAGCAGGATCGTCGAGAACGTCGCGCGCTGGGTGAAGCCGACGCGGCGGTAGCTCGCCAGGGCCGGGGCGTTGTAGGCGTTGACGTAGAGGGTGACCAGGGGCGCGATGTGCTCGCGGGCGTAGGCGACGACGGCGGCCATCCCCGGCACGGAGATGCCCTGGCCGCGGTGGGACGGCGCGACCCAGACGCCCTGCACCTGGCAGGCGCCGAGGCCGACGGAGCCGATCTCGGCCTTGAAGATCACCCGACCGTCCTCGATGATCCGCAGGCAGTGGCCGCGCTGGACGAGGGCCTGCGTGGCGTTCCAGTAGGCGCGCCGGCTCGCCGCGTCGGAGAACGGCGCATAACCGATCTCCTCGGTGAACATCGCCGCCGCGGCCGGCACGATGAGCTCGAGCTCGTCGACGGTGGCGGGCACGACGCGGGGGTCGACGGGTGCGCCGAGCGGCACGTCGTCGTCGATGACGAGCAGCGGCTGGTCGGCGCGGATGTCCAGCGGCTCGCGCCACCAGATGCGCAGCTGGTTCCACAGCGCCTCGACCTGGGCGTCCATGCCGAAGACCGACGAAAACTGCGACTGCTGCCGGCGCACCTTGGCCGCGAACGCGGCCGCCGCGGCGGCGTCGCACTCGACGGGCACGAGGTTCGCCGACTGCCAGCACAGCGCCTCGGGCTCCCCGTCGGGGCAATAGGCGAGCAGCGGGCCCCGCGCGCGGTGCAGATCGGTCTCGGCGAGCCGCGCGGCGACGTAGACGTAGGCGGCCGGGTCACGCGCGCAGAGGGCCAGGGCCTGCTCCCGCTCGTGCGGGCGCAGCGCTCTGACCTCACGAGTCGCCCGCAACATGCGCCTAGTCTGCCTGGCGCACGCCGCGAAGACCCGCTCAGGTCACCTCGACGTCGATCGTGGCGTCGTCGCGCAGCGGCACCGGATAGCTGCGCACGTCGGCGACGCCGCCACTGGTCGTGCACCGGCCGGTCTCCAGTTCGAACGCGTGCTGGTGCAGCGGGCACACGATGACGCGCCCGTCGAGTTGGGCGTCGGCGAGCGGGCCGCCCTTGTCCGGGCAGACCGCGTCGAGCGCGACGACCCGGCCGTCGCGTAGGCGGAAGAGGGCGATCTGACGGTCGCCGACGGCGAAAGCGCGGCCCTGGCCGACGGGCAGGTCGGTGAGGGGGCCGAGGTTGACGGTTTCCGTCGTGCCGCTGAACGGGTCGAGTGCGGTCATCGCGCGCCTTCCTCGTGCGGGTCCGTGGTGGAGGACCTGGCGGGGTCGGCACCCTCTACCTCGGTGTGCATGGGCACCTGCGGCAGCACGGTCAGCGGCAGCGACGTGCGGAACTGGCTTGGGCTGGCGGGGTGTTCGCACTCGGTCCACGGGTCGACGTAGGCGTCGACGCTCGCCGGCATGCGCTTGTCGAGCCCGGCGGCCAGGCCGAGGGCGTCGTCGACGACGACCGCGCGCACGTGCTCGATGCCCACCCGCGGCACGAAGGCGTAGGTGCGCTCGAGCCAGTTGGCCTGCTCGCGGTAGTACTGCATGAAGCGACCCGCGAGCACGGACACCTCCTGTGGGGAGTCGACGGTGGCGAGCAGGTCGCCCTTGCGGACGTGGGCGCCCGCGGCGCCGCCGACGTAGATCTCCCAGCGGCCGCCCTCGACCGCGACGACCCCGACGTCCTTGCACAGCGACTCGGCGCAGTTGCGGGGGCAGCCGGAGACGGCGAGCTTGAGCTTGGCCGGCGATTCGAGCCCCTGGTAGCGCGATTCGAGCGCGATGCCCAGGGCCGTGGAGTCGCCGGTTCCGAACCGGCAGAACTCGCGCCCGACGCACGTCTTGACGGTGCGAACGACTTGCCGTAGGCGTAGCCGCTCGGCATGTCGAGGTCGGCCCACACGCCGGGCAGGTCCTCCTTGCGGATGCCGAGCAGGTCGATGCGCTGGCCGCCGGTGCACTTGACCATCGGCACCTGATATTTGTCCGCGACGTCGGCGATGCGGCGCAGCTGGTCGGGGCTCGTGACGCCGCCCTTCATCTGCGGGACGACCGAGAACGTGCCGTCCTTCTGGATGTTGGCGTGCACGCGGTCGTTGACGAAGCGGGCGTCGCGCTCGTCGATGTAGTCGGCGCCCCACATCATGCTCAGCAGCGAGGCCAGGCCCATCTTCGACTTCGCGTCCTCGGCGCCCGCGGGGGCCAGCGCCGCGAAGACCGCTGAGACCGAACGCAGCTCGATCTCGCGGATGCGGGCCATAAGGTCGGGCTTGGCCAGGGGGACGCCAGGCACGTACCAGCTCGTCGATTCGTCTACCTCGGCCGCGCCGCCGCACGCCCAGTCGATGACCTGGGCGACGGTCTCCTTGCACGAGCCGCAGCCCTTGCCGGCGCGGGTGGCGTCCATGACGGCGCCGACGCTGCGCATGCCGCCGCGGACGCACGCGACGAGGTCGCCCTTGCTGACGCCGTTGCAGTTGCAGACCTGGGCGTCGTCGGCGAGCTCGGCGACCCCGAGGGCCTCGTCGGGGCCGCCGATGTCGAAGAGCAGTTCCACACGATCCTGCGGCAACGGCAGGCCCTGGTCGAAGGCCTGGGTGAGGAACGCGACCTTGCGGGTGTCGCCGAGCAGGGTCGCGCCGACGACCTTGTCCTCGCGCACGACGACGGACTTGTAGATGCCCCGGCGCGGCTCGGAGAAGACGACGATCTCGTCGTCGTCGCGCTCGGGGGCGATCAGGCCCATCGAGGTGACGTCGACGCCGGCGACCTTGAGCTTCGTGGCGGTGCGGGTGCCGTGGTAGGCGGCGGCGGGGTCGGCGCCGGTGAGGTGCGCGGCGAGCACGCCGGCCTGCTCCCACAGCGGGGCGACGAGGCCGTAGACCTCGCCGCGGTGCTGCACGCACTCGCCTACCGCATAGATGTCCGGGTCGTCGAGCACCCGCATCTGGTCGTCGACGAGGATCGCGCGCTCGACGTCGATGCCGCTGAGCTGGGCGAGCGTGACCTCGGGGCGGATGCCGGCGGCGACGACGACCATGTCGCAGGGCACGTCGTCGCGGTCGCGGATGGCGACGCCGGTGACGGGGCCGTCGCCGCTCTGGCTGGTGTCGGCCTTGTCGCTGGCGTGGCGCACGCCGATCGTGCGGCAGCCGGTCATGACGCCGATGCCCTGTGCCTCGACGCTACGCCGCAGGATCGCGCCGCCGTCGGGCGAAAGCTGGGCGTTCATGAGGTGGGCGGCACTGTGCACGACGGTGACGCCGACACCGTGATGCTGCAGGCCACGGGCGGCCGGGGGCGGCGTGGTCGAGCATGCCGCGGGTGTCGTCGATCGTGCGAAACGCGAAGACGCCGCTGCGCAGGGCGCCGCCGGCGGTGCGCATGCCGGGCACGTCGGGGATGAACGCGCGGCTGCCGGTCGCGATGACGAGTTTGTCGTAGGCGGTGGCGCTGCCGTCGGCGGCGATGACCATCTTGGCGAACCGGTCGATGCGCGTGATGCGCACGCCCGCGTGGAGCGTGACGCCGTGGGCGTCGTACCAGTCGAGCGGATTGAGGTAGATCTCGTCGTCGGTCTGCTCCCCGGCGAGCACGTGCGAGAGCATGATCCGGTTGTAGTTGCCGTAGGGCTCCTCGCCGAAGACCCTCACCGCGAACCGGCCGTCGACGTCGCGGGCGAGCACCTCCTCGACGGCGCGGGCGCCGGCCATACCGTTGCCGATGACGACGAGCCGCTCGCGCCCGTCGCCCGGGTCACTGTCGAGCTCGATGTCGTGCGAGGTCAGGACCGGATTGTCGATAAGCGGCGGCGCGAGCGTCATCAGTGCTCCACCATCCCCAGGTCGACGACCACCTGCCCCTTCACGCCGGCGGGCGCAGCGACGTGCAGCTCCAGCTCGGTGCCCCCGATGAGGTCCTCGACGACCCGCAGCGGCACGTGCGTGTCGCTCAAGCCGCCGATCGGGAAGAGCCGCATCGTCACCCCGTCCCGCATGAGGCTGACGACGATGAGCTCATCGCTGGAATTGCCCCCGCGGAAGTAGAGAGCCTGGTTGACCAGGCCGTCCGGCACCCGGTGGGTCAGGGACGCGTCGATGAGAGTGGGGGTCGTGAGGCCCCGGCCCTCGAAGTCGAACACGGCCTGCAGGAACACGTTTCTCGACAGCATGCGCGGCGCACCTTTCAACAGCGGTGGGTCTGTCTGCTGCTTGGCATCGTCGCTCGGGAGTGTTGCGAGGGGATGTGGGGCTCTTCCCAGATGAGGGTGTAGCGCACGTCGCGCGGCGGGCCGGCGCGTCGGTGGCCGGATAGAGGTCGAGGTCTCCCGAGGATGAGAGCTCCTACACACTCAGCCCGAAAGACCTC
>JBDIAP010000180.1:0-7250 GCA_039812485.1 Kineosphaera sp. | reverse complement strand
GCATCCGCGCGCGGTCCCATCGCGCGGTGTGGCGCCCGGGCGGGAGCTTCGGTCCCCTGTGAGACTCCCGTCACGGAAGGCGACACCCCCGGGAGGGTCCCCCCTGTCTCTCGGGGGTTTCGCATGCCCGGGGGCGTCACGGCGGGGCGCCCCGGCGGGGCGTCTCGGCTCCAGCGACCGCACCGGCAGAGAGCGACACGCATCGTGTCGGTGGCCTCGCCTACGCTGGGGCGCGTGAAGATCCTCGTCGTCGGATCCGGTGCCCGCGAGCACGCCATCGTCGTCGCGCTGGGACGCGATCCGCAGGTCAGCGAGATCCACGCTGTGCCCGGCAATCCCGGCATCGCGGCCCAGGCCACCTGCCACGAGCTCGCCGAGGGCATCGACGACGGTCCGGCGGTGGCCCGGCTCGCCCGTCGGCTCGGCGTCGATCTCGTCGTCATCGGTCCGGAGGCGCCGCTGGTCGCGGGTGTCGCCGACGCCGTGCGGGAGGCCGGCATCGCGTGCTTCGGCCCGTCGGCCGCCGCGGCCGCGCTCGAGGGCAGCAAGGCCTTCGCCAAGGACGTCATGGCCGCCGCAGAGGTGCCCACGGCGCGAGCGCACGTGTGCACGCAGCTCGAGCAGGTCATGGACGCGCTCGACGCGTTCGGGCCGCCGTTCGTCGTCAAGGACGACGGGCTCGCCGCCGGCAAGGGCGTCGTCGTCACCGACAACCGGGCGCGGGCCCTCGCGCACGCCGCGCAATGCCTCGAACGGCGTGGCGCGCCGGGTCGACCGGCGCCGCAGGTCGTCATCGAGGAATACCTCGACGGACCCGAGATCTCGCTCTTCTGCATCACCGACGGCACCAGCGTCGTGCCACTCGCCCCCGCGCAAGACTTCAAGCGCCTGCTCGACGGCGACGAGGGTCCGAACACCGGGGGCATGGGCGCCTATTCGCCGGTGCCGTGGGCGCCGGACGGGCTCGTCGACGAGGTCGTGACCCGCATCGCGGAGCCGACGATCCGCCAGATGGCCCAGCGCGGCACGCCGTTCGCGGGGGTGCTGTATGTCGGGCTGGCGCTGACGTCGCGCGGGGTGCGGGTCGTGGAGTTCAACGCACGCTTCGGTGATCCCGAGACGCAGGTCGTGCTCGACCGCCTGCGCACGCCGCTCGGCACGCTGCTCATGGCCGCGGCCACGGGCACTCTCGACGAGCTCGGCGACCTGGCCTGGCACAAGCACGCGAGCGTGACGCTCGTGCTCGCGGCCAACGGATATCCCGAGGGGCCGCGGCGCGGCGACCCCATCACGGGCGCCGACGAGGTGGCGGGGCCCGCCTACGTGCTCCACGCGGGCACGCAGCGCTCGCCGGGCGGAGACCTGCTGTCGCACGGCGGTCGGGTGCTGTGCGTCGTCGCCTCCGGTGACGACCTCACCGAGGCCCGCGAGCACGCCTACGCGGCGATCGCGGGCATCGAGCTGCGCGGCTGTCACTACCGGCGCGACATCGCGCAGGCCGCCGCGCAGGGGCGCGTCGGGGCGCCGGCGCCGGCGTGAACCCGGGCGCATGAGCCGGGAACGCGTGGGCCAGAAGCGCGTGAGCCAGAAACAGCAGCGCGTGAGCCAGGACGACGCACGAGTCGAGTGACGGGACGGGACGGGACGACGTGACAGGCCAGACGATCGGCGATGCAGCAGGAGCCACGGGCGAACCCACGGCGGCGGGAGCGACGGCGGGGGCGACGGCGGGGGCGGAGGCGGGCCTGGCGGCGCACGTGGAGCTGCCGGGCTATGCGCATGTCTATTCGGGCAAGGTCCGCGATCTCTACGCGCCGATCGACCCGAGCACCGGGGCGGTGGACGAGACGCGGCTGCTGCTCGTCGCGTCCGACCGGATCTCGGCCTACGACTGGGTGTTGGAGACCCAGATCCCCGACAAGGGTGCGATCCTCACGCAGCTGTCGCTGTGGTGGTTCGAGCGGCTGGCCGACCTCGTGCCCAACCACGTCATCACCAGCGAGGTGCCCGCCGCCGTCGCCGGGCGGGCGCTGCTCGCGCGACGGCTCGACATGGTGCCCGTCGAGGCGATCGGGCGGGCCTACCTCACCGGCGGCGGACTCGAGGAATATCAGGTCCGCGGGTCGGTCTGCGGCGTCGACCTGCCGCCCGGGCTCGTGGAGGCCTCCCGGCTCGAGCGCCCCATCTTCACGCCGACGACCAAGGCGCCGGTCGGCAGCCACGATCAGCCGATCACCTACGAGCAGGTGGTCGCGCAGGTCGGCGAGCGCACGGCGTCCCGCCTGCGCGAGCTGACGTGCGCGATCCTCGCGCGGGGCAACGAGATCGCCGCCGAGCGGGGCATTCTCATCGCCGACACGAAGGTGGAGTTCGGCGTCGAGCCCGACGGCTCGCTCGTGCTCGCCGACGAGGTCCTCACGCCCGACTCGAGCCGGTTCTGGCCGGCCGACGAATGGGCCGAGGGCCGGGCCCAGCGCTCCTACGACAAGCAGTTCGTGCGCGACTGGCTGACGTCGGCGGAGTCGGGCTGGGACCGCCGCGGCCCCGAGCCGCCTCCCGCCCTGCCCGACCACGTCGTCGAACAGACCCGTGCGACCTACGTCGCCGCTTATGAGGCGCTGACGGGTCGCCGCTTCGAGTGACCTGACGGTCCGTCGTCGTGTCCCACCGGAGGTGGCGATGCCACGGCGGCGACGCCGAGCTGCCGGGGAGGTCACCGGCTACGGTCGAGCGGTGACGGCCAGGAAGCGGACTCGCGGCATGCGCGAGACCCTCGGCGACCCGGACGACGGGCGCGTCGAGTTCCGCACCGACGAGTCCGGCGGCGTCACGGTGGTTGTCGACGGGCACCCCCAGTCGTATGTCGACCCGCACGACCCGGGGCTGCTCACCTTCGAATACGTGCAGCACCTGGCGACGTGCCTCGACGCGCTCGACCCGCCCGCGCCGCAGCGACTGACGATCACCCACCTCGGCGGCGCCGCGATGACCCTGGCCCGGTATGTCGAGCACACCCGCCCGGGCTCGCCGCAGCTCGTGCTCGAACCCGACGCGCGGCTCACCGAGCGCGTGCGCGCGCACCTGCCGCTACCGCGCGGGCACCGCATCCGGGTGCGGCCCACCGACGGCCGCGCGGGAATGGCGGCGCTGGCGACGCACAGCGCCGACGTCATCGTGCTCGACGCGTTCGACCGCGGGACCGTGCCGCCGGACCTGACGACCATCGAGGCGCTGGCGGAGTGCGCGCGGGTGCTGCGCCCCCGCGGGGTGTGGCTCGCCAACCTCGCCGACGAGCCGACGCGCCGCTACGTGGCCAGGGTCGGCGCCACCGCTCGTGCGGCAGGTCTGCGCCACCAGCTGCTCGTCGGCACCCACGACGTGCTCAAAGGGCGCCGCTTCGGCAACACCGTGCTGTGCGCATCGGCCCAGACCCTGCCTGCCGACGAGATCGCGCGTCGGCTGGCCAGATCGCCGTTCCCCAGCGGCGTGCTCGGCGCCCAGCGCCTGAGCCGCGACGCCCGGCCCTTCACCGACGCCGACCGCGCGGCCTCGCCGACGCCGCCCGATCCGGGCCGCTGGCGCGTGCGCTGACCCCTGCGGCGAGCCCGGGTGTGACGCCAGAGGCCGGCTCGCAGCACGCAGGCGGCAGACTGCCCGGAGCATCTCGTGCAGCTCTGCCGCCGCCCGGCTCGTCGTCGGCCCGCCCGCAGGAGTAGCGTCCTGCGCATCCTCCTGCGCCCCGCAGTCGCTGTTCGTCGCATCCGACCCGACAAAGGAGTTCGTCGATGACCAACGCAAGCGCTCCGTACGACATCGATTCCCTGAGCGATCGAGGCTTCTTCGGCCATCCCGGCGGCCTGTCGACGCTCTTCTTCGTCGAGCTCTGGGAGCGGTTCTCCTACTACGGCATGCGCGCGATCCTCGTCTACTACCTCTACGACCAGGTCAGCAACGGCGGGCTCGGCATCGAGCAGGAGGTCGCGCAGTCGGTCGTCGCCGTCTACGGCGCGAGCGTCTATCTGCTGTCGATCGTCGGCGGCTTCGCGGCCGACCGGCTCATCGGGGCCCGACGCTCGGTGCTCTACGGCGGGGTCATCATCATGGCCGGCCACGTCAGCCTGTCGATCCCCGGCGCGCTCTTCAGCTGGCTCGGCATCGCGTTGGTCGCGCTCGGCACCGGCTTCCTCAAGCCCAACATCTCGGCGATGGTCGGCACCCTCTACGACCGCGACGACCCGCGGCGCGACGGCGGCTTCCAGATCTTCTACATGTCGATCAACATCGGCGGCTTCCTCGCGCCGTTCGTCGTCGGGTTCCTGCGGAGCCAGTGGGGCTACCACGCGGGTTTCTTCGCCGCAGCGGTCGGCATGGCCTTCGCGCTCGTCATGTTCGTGCTCGGCCGGGCCCGCCTGCGCGGCGCCGGCGACGACGTGCCCAACCCCCTCGAGCCGTCGGAGCGCTCGCGTGTCACGGTGCTCACCGTCGGTGCGCTCGTCGGGTTCGTCGTCATCCTGTTGCTCGCCACGACGTGGAACACCGGGCCCGTGCCCGCAGCCGTCGACGCGATCTCGATCGCGTGCATCATCACGCCGATCGTGTATTTCACGACGATGTTCCGCAGCCCCAAGGTGAGCGCCTCCGAGCGGTCGCACCTCGCGGCCTACATCCCGCTGTGGATCGGCGCGGCGATGTTCTTCATGATCTTCGAGCAGGCGGCCGGCAAGATGGCGAGCTTCGCCGAGCAGAACACCGACCTCCAGGGCTGGATCCAGCCGGAGTGGTATCAGACGATCAACCCGATCTCGATCGTCATCCTGGCCCCGTTCTTCGGCTGGCTGTGGACCCGGCGCGCGGGCCGATTCCCCTCGACGCCCCTGAAGTTCGCCATCGCTGTGCTCATCATCGGATGCTCGGCGCTCATGATGTCGGCGGCCTTCGGCGCGTATGCCGTGGCCGACGGGCCCAACCGCGCGCCGTTCTATCTGCTCGCGTCGGTGTTCGTCGTGCAGACGATCGCCGAGCTGTGCCTCTCGCCCGTGGGCCTGAGCGCGACGACGCTGCTGGCGCCGCGGGCCTTCGCCAGCCAGGCGTTGGCGCTGTGGTTCCTCGCCTCCTCGGCGGGGCAGGCCGTCGCCGCCCAGAGCATCAAGGCGATGGCCGGGCTGCCCGACAGCACCTACTTCCTCGTCGTCGGCCTCGCGACGATCGTCATCTCCGGCGTGCTCTTCGCACTCGTCCCGTGGACCCGCGGCAAGATGCAGGACGTCGAGGACCGCAAGCGCCACGGCGCCGACGAGGTCGCCGCGGCCCGCCGCCAGCACTGAGGGCCGGCGTCAAGCGCCGAAGGCATCCATCGACGAGCGACGGCATCGACGAAGGCATCGACGACCGAAGGCATCGAGGTCGGCGGCATCGAGGTCGGCGGCGCCCCCTCGCGTGGGGCGCCGCCGCCCTGCCGACCGGTCACGACGACTCGTGCCGGTCACGACGGCTCGTGCACCGGCACCGGCGGCTCGTGCGCCAGCACCGGCGGCACGGGACCGTCCCATCGCGTGACCTCGACGAGCACGTGCTGGCCGGTGCACCCCTGCGCCAGACGTGACGTGCCGCGGTCGGCGGTGAGCACGTTGGGGTTGCCGTGCACGCACGTCCCGGCCGGCAGCCCGGCCGCCCCCGCCTCCGGCCCGTGCCGCGCCGGGTCGTAGGGGTCGTACCACGCGCCCGTCGCCAGCTGCACGACCCGCGGTCGCAGATCCTCGCTGACGACGGCACCTGCCAGGCACGCCCCGCGGTCGTTGGCGACGAGCACGACGTCGCCGGCGGCGATGCCGCGCGCGGCCGCGTCCTGCGGGTGCAGCCGCAGCGGCTCGCGCCCGGCGACCTTGCTCGCCTGCGACGTCGCTCCGTGGTCGAGCTGGCCGTGCAGGCGGGTGCGGGGCTGATTGGCGATGAGGTGCAGCGGATAGCGCGCCGCGCGCTCGCCCCCGAGCCACTCGGCGGGCTCGAGCCACGTCGGCTGCGGCGGGCAGTCGGCGTAGTCGAAGCCCTTGATCGTGTCGCTGAAGAGCTCGATGCGCCCCGACGGCGTCGACAGCGGCGCCGCCTGCGGATCGGCGCGGAAACCCGACAGCAGCGTCAGCGGCCCCATCCGCGGCAGTTCGACGTGACCCTGCCGCCAGAATTCGGCGAAGGGCGGCAGCTGCGGCGCGGGCATCCCGCGCGGCAGCGTGCGACCGGCGACGAGATCGGCGCGCCACACCTCATACAGGTGCTCGATCCACGCCGCCGCGTCACGTCCGCCCGTGAACGCACCCTCGACCCCGAGTCGGCGCGCGAGCCCGGCAAAGATCTCGTGGTCGTCGCGAGCCTGGCCATGCCGCGGCACGACGGCCCGCATCGCCGACAGCCGCGCTCCCGCTCGCGTGCCCGACAGATCGGCGCGCTCCAACGCCGTCGTCGAGGCGAGCACGATGTCGGCCTGGCGCGCCATCGGCGTCCAGTAGGGGTCGGAGACGACGATCGTGTCGACCCGCTCCAGCCCTCGCCGCAGGCGCGCGAGGTCCTGGTGGTGGTGGAAGGGGTTGCCGCCGGCCCAGTGCACGAGCCGGATGTCGGGGTAGCGCGATCGCCGCCCGTCGTAGTCGAACTCCGCACCCGGGCGCAGCAGCATGTCGGTGACCCTGGCCACGGGGATGACGTCCCGCACCGGGTTGACGCCCTGGGGGAGCGCAGGCAGCCGGCACACGGCGGGCGACAGGCCAGGCTTGTTCATCGACCCGTAGCCGCTGCCGAAGCCCCCGCCCGGTAGGCCGATGTGCCCCAGGCACGCGGCGAGCGCCAGCCCTGCCCACAGCGGTTGCTCGCCGTGTTCGATGCGCTGCAGCGACCAGCCCACGGTGATGAGGCTGCGCCGCGACGCGGCGAGCAGCCGAGCGCAGGCGGTGATGACGTCGGGGTCGATGTCGCAGATCCGCGCCGCCCACTGCGGCGACGTCGGCTGCCCGTCGATCTCGCCGCGCACGGCGGCGAGCAGCTCGTCACCGCCGACGCAATAGCGAGCCAGGAAGTCGGTGTCGATCGCCCCGGCCGCGTCGAGCGCCCCGATGACCGCCAGGAGGAACGCGACGTCGGTGCCCGGCCGGATCGACAGCCAACCCCACGGGCTCGGGCCGGTCTCGGCCGAGCCTGCGCCGCCCGCGCGCCCGCCGTCGTCGCCGGCGCGCCCGCGCTCGCCGCGGCGCTGCAGCCCG
>JBDIAP010000179.1:0-7262 GCA_039812485.1 Kineosphaera sp. | reverse complement strand
GACCCCGCCACGTTGCTGCCGGCCACGACGATCGCCCGTGAGCACCTCGCGGAGCTCGACGCGGCCGCCTCGCGCTTTCGGCCCGACAGTGAGGTCAGCGACGTGGCGCGGCTGGCGGCACACAAGAGTGTGCGGACGCCGGTCTCGCCGCTGCTGGCGGACTACCTGCGCGCCGCCATCCGGGGCGCCCGGATCACCGACGGTCTCGTCGACTTCACGGTCGGGGCGGCGCTCGTCGCCGCCGGCTACGACCTCGATCTCGACGTCGTGCGGGGCCGCACCGAGCCCTTCCGGCTCTCGGCGGACGCCCTGAGCCGGGCGGGGCAGTCGAGCGTGCCGGGATGGCAGGCCGTGACCCTCGACGGTCTCGACGTGCTGACCTGCCCGGCCGGCACCCTCATCGACCTCGGGGCCACCGCCAAGGCACACGCCGCCGACGTCATCGCCCGGCGACTGCACGCGGCCCTGCCGGGTGGCTTCCTCGTCAACCTGGGCGGCGACATCGCGAGCTCGGGGACCCTGCCGCCCGGCGGCTGGCGCATCGGCGTCGAGGCCGCCGACGGACGAGTGCGTCAGGTCGTCGCCCTCACCGGGCAGGCCATTGCCACCTCCTCGACCCAGCTGCGCACGTGGCAGACCGAGGCCGGGCCGGCGCATCACATCATCGACCCGCGCACCGGGCGCCCCGCCGAGGCCGTGTGGGCTCAGGTGACCTGCGTCGCCGCGGATGCGCTCGAGGCCAACGCCGCGACGACCGCCGCCGTCGTGCTCGGCGCCGACGCACCGGCGTGGCTGAGCGACAACGGCATCCCGGCGCGGCTGGATCACCGCGACGGGACCGTCGCGACGACTCCCGGGTGGCCCGCATGAGCGGCGAGCTGCTCTGGTATCTGTCCCGCGCCACCGGCGCCGCCGCCACCGTGCTACTCACGCTCGTCGTCGTGCTCGGCGTCGTCACCGCCGGCCGGCGCAGCCCGCAGGGCCCGGGGGCCACGGTCGTCCTGGGCATGCATCGCTGGGTCTCGCTGGGCGCCCTCGTCTTCCTCGCCGTGCACATCGCGACCGCCATCCTCGACGGCTACGTGACGATCGGCTGGCTCGCGGTGCTCGTGCCCTTCACCTCGCCCTACCTGACGCTGCTCGTGGGGCTCGGCACGATCGCCCTCGACCTGCTCGCCGTCGTGCTGGTCACGAGCTATCTTCGCCACCGCATGCCCGAGCGGGCCTGGCGCGGCGTGCACTGGGCCTCATATGCCATGTGGGCGTTCGCGGTGCTGCACGGCTACCTCATGGGCACCGCCGACGAGCCGCTGCTGCGCTGGGCGACCGCCACCTGCGGCATCGCCGGCGCGGCGGCCATCGTCTGGCGGGCCTTCGGCACGTCTGCCGATCGCGACCGCCGCCGCGAGCTCGCGGCCGCCGGGGAATGGAGCTGACATGACGCAACCCATCGCGACGACGACACCCCCGGGGCCGTCGAGCCTGTCGGGACTGCTCGCCACGGCCGGGCTCGTGGGCCGCGGCGGCGCCGGATTCAGCACTGCCCGCAAGCTCGACGCCGCCATCGGCACCCGCGCCGACCTCATCGTCAACGCCTGCGACGGCGAGATCGGCGCCGCCAAGGACGCCTGGACCGTCGAGCACCGGCTCCCCGAGCTCGTCGCCGGCGCACACCTCGTGGCCGCTGCGACCGGCGGCACGATCCGGTATGCCGCCCAACGCGGCTCGGCGACCGCGCAGCGGCTCGCGGCGGCCGGTCTCGACGTGCTCGCGGTGCCGCACCGCTACGTCTCCTCCGAGGAGAGCGCGCTCGTCTCGCTCGCGCACGGCGGACTCGCCAAGCCGATGACGACACGGGTGCCGTTCGTCTACGGCGGTCGCGACCGCCGCGACGCCAAGGTTGCGCCCACGCTCGTGCTCAACGCCGAGACCGTAGGGCTCATCGCGCAGCTCGCAGCCCGCGGGGCCGACGGCCCGGCCTGGCTCACCTCGGTCGGGACTCCCGACGAGCCGGGGCCCCGGCTCGTGACGGTGACCGGCTACGTCGAGCGGCCGGGGGTCGTGCAGACCGCCGCAGGGGCCGCGCTGACGCAGGTGCTCGACCTGGCCGGCGGGCTGCGTGTGGACGCGCAGACCGTGGTCGTCGGGGGCCTCGGCGGCATCGTGCTCGACGCGGACACCGCCCGCGAGGTGACGTGGTCTCGGGCCGGACTCGCTCCCTACGGGGGGTCGACCGGCGCCGGGGTCGTCGCCGTGCTCGACCCGAGGCAGTGCCCGCTCGATGTCGTCAACGGGTTCGTCGCCTACGGGGCGGGGGAGTCCGCGGGGCAGTGCGGGCCGTGCATGTTCGGGCTCCCGGCGATCGCCGAGGACTTCGACCGGCTCACCCGCGGCGCGGCGGGAGCGCAGGAGTTCGATCGGCTGCGCCGCCGGCTCGGGCAGCTGCCCGGGCGGGGCGCGTGCCACCACCCCGACGGCGTTGCCCGGTTCGCCGGTTCGGCGCTGAGCGCCCTCGCCCCGCACGTGCGCCAGCACCTGCAGGGCGGCTGCACGAAGGAGCGAGTGACCCATGAGTGACCACGAGGGCCGCACCCGCGCGGTCCGCAGGACTGACGTGCGGCTGGCCGTCGACCGCGTGCGCTGCACCGGCCACGGGGTGTGCGCCCAGCTGCTGCCCGATCGCGTGCGCCTCGACGAGTGGGGCTACCCACTGCTCGGCGAGACCGGCACCGGGCGGGAGATCGTCGTCGACGCCCAGGCCGCTCAGCTCGCGCAGCAGTGGTGCCCCGCCCGGGCGCTGTGGTCTGCGCGATCCCAGCGCTGACCGAGCCGGCGCCGGCGGGCGCGGGCTGGACAGCGGTGGACGGGTCGACCCGCTGCGGGTGGGGACGGGCACGTCCACGCCGCGGGCGCGTCAGCCGTCGGCCGAGAGGATGAGGTCGATCATGCGGTCCTCGAAGCCCGGCTCGGTCCGCAGCACCACCCGGTGCCTGGCGCCGGCGACCGGGGGGTGGTCGGCCCACATGCCGCGCAGGTCGGCGACCGTGCTGCCCCGCGAGGGCCCGTGGCTCGCGTCGACCTCGACGTGCACGACCGGCGAGAGCTCGACCTCGACGAGGCCGGTGGCGACCGCGACCGCCAGCGCGTCGTGGTTGCCGGCGCAGCGCCGGCCGGTGATCCCGGTGTAGAAGTCGAAGTAGTGATCGAGGATCGCCGCGCAGTGCCGCGACACCGGGCCGCCGGCGGCGAGCCGCGCGCGGTGCTCCTCGGTGATCATCGATCGCATCGTGACGTCCAGGCCCACCATCGTCAGGTCCCAGGGCGCCTCGAAGACGAGCGCGGCCGCCTCGGGGTCGTGCCAGATGTTCGCCTCGGCGGCGGGTGTGACGTTGCCGGGCGTCAGGGCGGCGCCGCCCATGATCGTCACGTGCTCGATGCGCTCGGGCAGGGTCGGATCCGCCGCCAGCGCCAGCGCGAGGTTGGTCAGCGGGCCGACGGCGACGACGTGCAGCCGCCCCGCGTGCTCGTGGGAGAGCCGGATGAGCTGCTCCGCGGCGCTGATCGGAGCCACGACCGGCACGTGATCGACGGCCCCGACATTGCCGGCCCCGTCGCGGCCGTGCACGTCCGGCGAAAACTGGGCCTGCGACCCGTCGAGCGGGCCGGCCGCCCCGCGCGCCACGGGCACGTCACCGCGCCCGATCATCGTCAGCAGGTGATGGGTGTTGCGCACGGCCTGGTCGACGTCGATGTTGCCCCAGGTGCAGCCGACCCCGACGAGGTCCACGTCGTCGGCCAGGGCTGCCACGAGGATCGCCAGGGCGTCGTCGATGCCGGTGTCGCAGTCGAGCAAGATCGTTGTCGTCACGAAGCCGAGAGTAGGTCCCCGCCGCTGTGCTCAGTCGCCAACGCAGCAGGCGTTGCCTCCCGGAGGCGGAGCGAGCCGTGTGTCAGCCTGGGTGGATGAGCGACATCGAGGTCACGAAGAACGAGGCAGCCTCCCGCTACGAGGCCCGGCTCGACGGGCAGCTCGCCGGATACGCGCAGTACCGGCGCCACGACGATCTCATCGTCTTCCCGCACACGGTCACCGACCCGGCGTTCGAGGGTCGCGGCGTCGCGTCCGCCATCGCGCGCGTCTCCCTGGACGAGGCCCGGGACGCGGGGCTGCGGGTGCGGCCCGACTGCTCCTTCTACGCCGGGTGGATCGCGAGGCACCCCGACTACCAGCACCTGCTGGCGTAGCCGACGGCGGCCGCGAGCCTGGCAAAGGCACACGGCGGCAGCGTTTAGCCTGGAAGGGTTGCCATTTCGTGTCGAGCGGACCGTCTCGCCCGACAGATCCGCCTCATCAGGAGTCCACCCGTGCCGAAGATCGTCGATCGCATCCTGCGAGCCGGAGAGGGTCGCGTCATCAAGCGCCTGGAGGGAATCGCCAACCAGGTCAACGCGATCGAGGAGGACTTCGAGAAGCTCACCGACGCCGAGCTGCGCCGGGAGACCGACGTCTTCAAGGAGCGGCTCGCCGCCGGCGAGAGCCTCGACCGGCTGCTGCCCGAGGCGTTCGCGGCGGTCCGGGAGGCGAGCAAGCGCACGATCGGCAAGCGGCACTTCGACGTGCAGATCATGGGCGGTGCGGCCCTGCACCTCGGCAACGTCGCCGAGATGAAGACCGGAGAGGGCAAGACGCTCGTCGCGACCCTGCCGAGCTACCTCAACGCGCTGACCGGCAAGGGCGTGCACGTCATCACCGTCAACGACTACCTCGCCTCCTACCAGTCCGAGCTCATGGGCCGCGTGCACCGCATGCTCGGCCTGGAGACCGGTTGCATCCTCGCCTCGATGAACCCCACGCAGCGCCGCGCCGAATATGCCAAGGACATCACCTACGGCACCAACAACGAGTTCGGCTTCGACTATCTGCGCGACAACATGGCGTGGAACCCGGCCGAGCTCGTGCAGCGCGGCCACAACTTCGCCATCGTCGACGAGGTCGACTCGATCCTCATCGACGAGGCCCGCACACCGCTCATCATCTCCGGGCCCGCCGACCAGGCGACGAAGTGGTATGTGCAGTTCGCCAAGCTCGTGCGGCTGCTCGAGCGCGGCGAGGACGGCGACCGCATGCGCGGGATCCCGCCGCACGGCGACTACGCGGTGGACGAGAAGAAGAAGACCGTCGGCGTGCTCGAGCCCGGCATCGAGAAGGTCGAGGACTACCTCGGCATCGACAACCTCTACGAGTCGGCGAACACCCCGCTCATCGGCTACCTCAACAACGCGATCAAGGCCAAGGAACTCTTCAAGCGCGACAAGGATTACGTCGTGCTCAACGGTGAGGTGCTCATCGTCGACGAGCACACGGGCCGCATGCTGCCCGGGCGGCGCTACAACGAGGGCATGCACCAGGCGATCGAGGCCAAGGAGGGCGTCGAGATCCAGAACGAGAACCAGACGCTCGCGACGATCACCCTGCAGAACTACTTCCGGCTCTATGCCAAGCTCTCCGGCATGACCGGCACGGCCCAGACCGAGGCGGCCGAGCTGCACCAGATCTACAAGGTCGGCGTCACGGGCATCCGCACGAACCGGCCGATGATCCGCAAGGACCAGCCGGACCTCGTCTACCGGACCGAGGCAGCGAAGTTCGACGCGGTCGTCGAGGACATCACCGAGCGCCACAAGGCGGGGCAGCCGGTGCTCGTCGGCACGACGAGCGTGGAGAAGAGCGAATACCTCTCCCAGCAGCTCGCCGCCCGCAAGATCAAGCACGCGGTCCTCAACGCCAAGCAGCACGAGCGCGAGGCCGCGATCGTCGCCGACGCGGGCCGCAAGGGCGCCGTCACGGTCGCGACGAACATGGCCGGCCGCGGCACCGACATCATGCTCGGCGGCAACCCCGAGTTCCGGGCCGTGACGGCGTTGAAGAACCGCGGCCTGTCACCGGAGGAGACGCCGGAGGAGTACGAGGCCGCGTGGGACGCGGCGCTCGCCTCGGCCGAGAAGGACGTCGCCACGGAGCACGAGGAGGTCACCGCGCTCGGCGGGCTCTACGTGCTCGGCACGGAGCGGCACGAGTCGCGCCGCATCGACAACCAGCTGCGCGGCCGCTCGGGGCGCCAGGGCGACCCGGGGGAGTCGCGCTTCTACCTGTCGCTGCAGGACGACCTCATGCGCATGTTCAACGCCGGGCTCGTCGACCGCTTCATGACGTCGGCCAAGCTCGAGGACTCCGTGCCGATCGAGTCCAAGCTCGTGTCGCGCTCGATCCAGAGCGCGCAGACGCAGGTCGAGGGGCGCAACTTCGAGATCCGCAAGAACGTGCTCAAGTACGACGACGTCATGAACACCCAGCGCAAGGTCATCTACGAGCAGCGGCGCCGGGTGCTCGAGGGCGAGGATCTGCACGAGCAGGTGCGGCACTTCATCACCGACGTCGTCACCTCCTACGTGAACTCGGCGACGGCGGCGGGCTTCGCCGAGGACTGGGACCTCGACACGCTGTGGTCCAACCTCAAGCAGCTCTACCCGGTCTCCATCGAGCTCGCCGAGGTCGACGAGGCGGCCGGTGGGCGCCAGGGCATCAACGCCGAGATGCTCGTCGAGGAGCTCGTCTCCGACGCCCAGCACGCCCTCGACCGGCGCGAGGAGGCGCTGGGCCGGCGGGTGCTGCGCGAGGTCGAGCGGCGGGTCGTGCTCTCGGTGCTCGACCGCAAGTGGCGCGAGCACCTCTACGAGATGGACTACCTGCAGGAGGGCATCGGGCTGCGCGCCATGGCGCAGCGCGACCCGGTCGTGGAATACAGCCGCGAGGGCTACGGCATGTTCCAGGCGATGATGGAGGGCATCAAGGAGGAGTCGGTCGCCTACCTCTTCAACGTCGATGTGCAGATCGACGAGAGCCAGCTGCCGCCGGAGGACGAGGCCACCTTCGGGGAGCCCATCGAAGGCCTCGACGCCGCCGGGTTGGAGCGGCGCAAGCCCGACCACCTGCACTATTCGGCGCCGGGTGAGAGCGGGGACGTCGAGGAGCACGACGAGGACGCGCGGGAGCGGGCCCTCGCCGGCCTGAGTCGCCGCGATCGTCGCGCCGCCAAGCGGGCCAAGCGAGGCCGCTGACCGGGCCCTCCGTCGTCGACGCGCGGCCGCCCGCGGTCACACCCGCGCTCAGTCGATTCCCCACGGTGAGTCGATCGCGACGGTCAGTCAATGCCACGGTGAGTCAATGCCACGGTGAGTCAATGCCACGGTGAGTCAATGCC
>JBDIAP010000178.1:0-7278 GCA_039812485.1 Kineosphaera sp. | reverse complement strand
GGCGGATCTCGACACGGCGGATGCCGCTCCGACGACGCGCCGCCAGCAGCCCAGCCCCCACACCCCGAGCCAGGCGGCCATGAGCACGACGTGGGCTGCCGCCAGCCACAGCATCGACTCGACGCCGACGCGTTCGGGGACCAGGACCTGCGGCACCTCACGACGGTGGCCGTCGGCGGTCGCCGCCCGCCGTACCGTGAAGCGTGCGAACCCTTCGACCCGACCGACTCTTCGACCTGCCGTCCGGGCTGTGGGCTGTCGACGCCGAGGCGCCCGTCGCGGCGATCCTCGCGCCGGGCGCCGAACCGCGGCTCGTGTCGTGGCCCGAGCTGCCCCCGTCCCGCACGCTGCGCCCCTGGCCGCCCAGCCGGGTGCTCGACGACGGCGAATGCCTCTGGGCACAGTCCGAATCGGGTGGGTCGGCCGCCCGGATCGGTCCGGACGGGATCCCGGCCTATGTGTGGACCGACGGGCTGTGGCTGGCCGCGACGGGGCCGGGGGTCGCGTGGTTCTCCACGCAGCCGCCGGAGCAGGAGATCGTCTACGGCTCGGCGGCGGGAGTGGCCCCTCACACGGGCGTCGACCGGCTGCTGCGGATCGACCGGGACGGGCACCGTGAGGAGCTGTGGGTCGAGTCGTCCGTGCACCACGTCCAGCCTGGCGCGGACGCCCTCTGTGTCTGCGTCGAATCCGGCGGGCACACCGTGGTCGACCTCGGCTGCGACTCCTACGAGGTCGACCGGGCCACCGTGTGGCTGGCGCTGCCGTGGGACGCACCCGTGCCTGAGCAGCTCACGATCGCCGAGCACGCGGCCCCTCTGGCGCCCGAGCGACGCTGGGACGACGGGGGCCGACTGGACTCTCCCTGGCATGACGAGGATGCCACCCCCGTCGTCGTGCACGGGCTGAGCTGGCGCGCGGGCTGGGATCGCGGGTCGCCGCCGTGGGCGCGGACCGCCCTGGTCACCGCCCATGCGGCCGACGGCACGCCGGTGGGCCGGTGGGCGCTCGGCACCGGGCGAGTGTCGGCACTGGTCGCGTGCGGCGACGGCGTGGCCCTCGCCGTGACACGTCCGCGCGGGTCCGCACCTGACGCAGGGCCCATCGAGGTGCTCACCCTGGATCCGGCCGACCGCCGGCCGCGCACAGTGCTCGCCCAGCAGCTCGACATCTCCGCGCAGGTGCCGCTGGTCCGGCCGATCGACGCCGACTCCTACCTCGCGGCGATGCTCGCCCGCTATCCCGTGCCCGATCTGTCGGGGATCGCCGACGCCCACTCGCGACTGATCGGGCAGTGGCCCGAGACCCGGATGGAATGGACCTTCACTCATCCGAGCCGGCCGGGGCTCGTGCTGCGGCGGCGGCTGGCGCTCTTCGACGGGCTGGGTCGCCTCGCCGAGCCCGAGTACTGCGACGTGCACCTCATGGAGGACCTCGACACGGGCGCGTTGCCGCCCGCGGACCGCGCTCGCGGCGGGATCCTCGAGATCTGATCGCTGCGAGGCGCGCGGGCCGACCCGAAACCCCCGCGCCACACCCGATCGGCGTCGCGGCGCGCATCTGTCCCGAGCCGCGCCGCTCCCGGCCCTGTGCTTCGCGGACAGAGGCACGAACGTCGTACATCAAACGCCTTCGGCAGTCTGGCCGTACACAACACCCCAGGTCACAGCGTTGCACTAACCTTAAACCACGGGTTGATGTACGACGTTAATGCCTCACGCACCAGCGGCACGGCCCGGTGCGGCGTGCACGGTCGTGCGCAGTCGAAGGTCTGCAGGCCGCGCCCGCCGGCGTCGCGGTCGGCGAAGTCCGCCGCGATCTGCCGCCGCAGGCTCTTGAAGCGGGCGACCGGCTGCCCGAGAAGCCGCTGCCCGGCCTCGGCGATGGTCGCGCGGAGCCTGGCGACTGGATGTCGCCGCCGGGCACCTCGCCGAGCCCGACGCGCCCGTCGGAGTCGGTGAGCAGGGCGATGTTGCGGGTGGCGCAGGGCCCGTGGGCGCCGGAGAGGTTGAGCAGCATCGCGGCGTGCCCGGCGACGGGCACGACCTCGACGGCCGCGACGGTGGGGGTCATGCGGTCTGCTCCTGCGGGAGGTGGAGGGTGCCGTCGATGCGGCGGGTCAGCTGCCAGGGGTTGCCGTCGGCGATCGCCTCGGGCAGGAGGGCGGCGGGCAGGTTCTGGTAGCAGACCGGGCGCTGGAAGCGCTCGATCGCGAGCGACCCCACGGAGGTGGTGCGCGAGTCGCTCGTCGCGGGGAACGGCCCGCCGTGGACCATCGCGTCGCACACCTCCACGCCGGTCGGCCAGCCACCGACGAGGATGCGTCCGACGCGGTCCTCGAGCACCGGCAGCAGCTCACGAGCGGCGGCGAGGTCACCCTCGTCGTCGGCGTCGAGGTGCAACGTCGCGGTGAGCTGGCCCTCGATGCCGGCGAGGCGCTGGGCGAGGGCGGCGGTGTCGGCATACCGGACGATGACGCCGCTGGCCCCGAAGACCTCCTGCGTCACCCCGTCCCAGGCCCCGTCGACCGCGTCGGCGGCGACGTGCACGAGCTGCGGGGCGGGGGCGCCGACTCCGTCGGCGCTGCCCTGCGCGACGACCTCCACACCGGTCACCTCGCGCAGCGCGGCGACACCCTGGTCGTAGGCCGAGGCGATGCCCTCGGTGAGCATCGTCTGGCCGCTCGCGCCGCGCACGACGTCGGCGGACGCCGCGACGAACGCGTCGCCGGCCGCGCCGGTCGGCACGAAGAGCAGCCCCGGGTTGGTGCAGAACTGCCCAGAACCCTGTGTCAACGAGCCCACATAGGCGCTCGCGAGCGCGGCCGGGTCGCCGAGCGCGCCGGGCAGCACGACGACGGGGTTGACCGCGGCCATCTCGGCATAGACCGGGATCGGCACCTCACGCGCGGCGGCGGTCGCGACGAGCGCGAGCCCGCCGCGGCGGCTCCCGGTGAAGCCGACGGCCGTGATCTGGGGAGCCGCGACGAGGGCCTGACCGGCCTCGACGCCGCCGAGCACGTAGGAGAAGACCCCGCCCGGCAGGCCCGACGCGGCGACCGCGGCGTTGACCGCGCGGGCGACGAGCTCGCCGGTCGCCGGGTGCGCCTCGTGGCCCTTGACGACGACCGGACAGCCGGCGGCGAGCGCGGAGGCCGTGTCGCCGCCGGCGACGGAGAACGCGAGCGGGAAGTTGCTCGCCCCGAAGACCGCGACCGGGCCGAGCGGCACCATCTGCACGCGCAGGTCCGGGCGGGGCAGCGGGGTGCGGTCCGGCAGCGCGGGGTCGAGGCGCACTCCGCGGTGGTCGCCTTGGCGCGCGACCCGTGCGAAGAGCCGGAGCTGACCGGTGGTGCGGCCGAGTTCGCCGGTGATCCGGGCCTGCGGCAGGCCGCTCTCGGCGACGGCGGCGGCGATGATCGCCTCCCCGTCGGCCTCGATCGCGGCGGCGATCGCCTCGAGGAGGTCGGCGCGCTGCTGCGGCGAGGTGGCGCGGTAGACGCCGAACGCCTCCGCGGCCGCCCGGGCGGCGGCCTCGGCTTGCGCGGCGGAGACGAGTCCGTGGTCGGGGGTGAGGGTCTGGCCGGTCGCCGCCGCGCGGGGGGTCAGCGTGCCGGCCTCGCCCGTGATCTGGGCGCCGGCGATGAACGAGTGTCCGGTGGGGGTCATGGATCCTCCTGAAGTCGAGGTCGATCGGGGGCCGAGGTCGGTGGCACGGCGTGTGCGGTCAGCCTGCCGCCGACGCCCCGTGGAGCCAAACCGGACGGCCTGGGAGGCGCCGAGAGCTGGCCTGCCAGCACTGAGCTCGCCGAGGGCCGGCTCACGTAGGCCTGCGACACCCACGACCGGTGGAAGCTGCAGGACCTCGCGCGGCCCGGCCTGCCCGACCGGGCCGACACCGCCTAGATGCGCTCGATCGATTCGGATGTCGAGCCGAACACGTTGCGCTGGTAGGCGAGGCGACGAAGAGCGAATTCCTTTGAGGAGCACGTCGGCTCGGAATCTTGGGCGGATGGGATGGCGCACCGGACGCGTGGGAGTTGTCACTGCGCCTTCACCCGGATGTTGGACGCTCGACCGATAAGCCGCTTAGAGTGACGCGGGTCAGATCGGGGACTGACGATTTCACGCCGATGGGAGGCGAGAGGACCCGAGGAATTCTGGCGTCACCCGAAAGGCTCTCTCGACATGACCAAGCCGCCTGCGCTCGCCCGCAGCGCCTCCATCTCGGCACTGACGGTCGCGGTCCTCGCGGCCGGCGCAGGGGTCGGGTCCGCCGCACCGAAGGCCGTCGCCGCTACCGAGCTCGCCTCGAGCGCCGGCGTCCAGTCGGTCTCCACGGAGGCGAAGGGCTCGAGTGCCGCGACGGTGTCGTGGCGCTCGGGTGCCTGGGTGGGCGGCTACATGAGCGCCGCCCGAGTGAACAAGTGGGGCACGTGGCGCGGCTCCGCGAGCGGCGCGACCCCGACCTTCCCGGAGCGGGGGAGCTGGCGCGACATCGAGCGCTCGACGTGGCACATCTCGACCTACCGCGGGTTCAAGGGGCTCCTCGTCTACGGAATGCCGCTCCTTCCCAACGGGTCGAACGCCTCCGACCTGCGCAATGTCGCCGCTGGACGGCATGACGCGACGTTCCGCAAGGTCGCTCGCGACCTGCGCGCACACGGGCGCGGCACCTCGGTCGTGCGCATCGGGTGGGAGGCGAATGGCACATGGTGGGCCTGGAGCGCCGACGCGTCCCGGGCCGCCGACTACCGCAACGCCTTCCGCCGCGCCGCCACGGTGATGAACAAGGAGGCCCCGGGGTTGCAATTCGCCTTCGACATCAACTGCGGCTCGGCGATGCCCGGCCAGAGCAATCGCCTCGACGCGCTGACCAAGCTCTACCCCGGCAACGATGTCGTCGACATCGTGGGCTGCTCGGCCTACGACTGGGCCGAGGCGGGCGCGACGAACGAGGCGCAATGGCGGCGAGCGCTCTATCCGCCGAACTCCGTCGGCATCGGGGACGTGTCGAAGTTCGCTCGGGCACACGGCAAGCGGCTCGGCTTCGGGGAATGGGGTCTGGCGCCGGCGCACCGCAGCGGTCATGGCGACAATCCGTTCTTCATCCGCAAGATGCACCAATTCTTCAACGGCAATCGCGGCAAGCTCGTCTACGAGTGCTACTTCAACGAGCCCGATTCGTCGATGCGCAATTCGCTGTGGTCCGAGGCTCCGCAAAACCCGAGGTCTGCCGCGGTATATCGCCAACTGTGGTGAGCACGAGGTGAATCAACCGCCGGCATCACTGCGGAGGCGAGAGCCGGCCGCGCCGGGCCGGCGTGGGGCAGATGTCGTCCCGCACGCGCCGGATCGGCGGGCGCAGGTGCACGGCCGCATCGAGCGAGCCAAGGGTCGCGAGCTCCTCGACGAGCACGCGGGTGGGAGCGACGAGGTAGAGCGAGCCGTCCTCGGCGCCGCGCTCGACATCGCTCACCGGCATCCAGTGCGAGTGCCGGGCCTCGGTCGTGACGTGCGTGAACTCGGCCGCCTCCGCCGCGGTGCGCACCGGCAGCAGCAGGAAGCGGACGTCGAACCGTTTGGGCACCCCGAGCGGGGTCTCCCAGTCGTCCCAGGGCAGCAGCCGCGCGGGATCGACGACCGCGCCCGTCTCCTCCGCGACCTCCCGGACCGCGCAGGCGAGCACGGTGCGCGCCGCCTGGCGGGCGTCGCCGAGCACCCCGTAGGCGGTGTGCCGCCACGAGCGGGCGTGCTCCTCGACGAGAAGGTCGGGCAGGTCAAGGGCCGCGGCGGCATCCCGCGCGTCGATCCGACCCCCAGGAAAGACGAGTGCGCCGGGCACGAAGTCCATCGTCGCGGCGCGATGCTGCACGAAGACCTCGAGCCCTCCCGGCCCGTCGCGCACCGGCAGCACACTGACCGCCGGGATCGGCGTCGGCTCGTCGCGCACGATCCGCTCCATGGCGACTCGCGGCAGCTCCCGGTCGAGGCCGCGCCGCCGCTCGTCGGCGACGACGTGGCCGAGCGCTCCGCTGGGCTCGCGCACCACCGTGAAGCCCAACCTGGCGTAGAACGGTGCGTTCCACGGCACGTCGGCGTAGGTCGTCAGCGTCACCCGCTCCAGGCCACGATCCCGCACGATCCCGAAGACCGCACGCAACAGTGTGCGCCCAAGGCCGCGCCGCTGGGCCCGTGGATGCACGGACAGCTGCTCCAGGTGTGCCGAGCCATCGTCGAGCTCGATGAGATGCGCGAAGCCCACCGCCGGACTCCCGATGACGAGCACCAGCCCGTCGGCGACCCGCTGCCGAACGTCGGTCGCCGACGCGCCGACGGACGAGTCCAGATAGCCCGCGAACTGCACGTCCCCCGCCGCCTCGATGCCCGCCAGCAGCGGCACATCCGCCGGCTCCGCCCGCCGCACACTGCTGACCGTCAGCCCCATCGCCCGACCCTACGACGAGGCGCGCGGGCCGCAGGAGGAATGCAGGAGGAATGCGGACTCCGCAGACGTAGCCGCCCTTGGGACGTGCCCGCGCGAGCCCCCTCGGCGATCACAGGACGCTGAACTGCGGGTTCTGATGCGACACGGCGCCGGCTACGTCAAGAAGGGCGCGACGTCTCGGGAGCCGGGATCAGCGTTCGCTGAACGTGTCGTCTTCGGGGAGTTCGGCCTGAGCGCGGCGCTTGGTCTGGCGGTCGGCGAACCAGAAGCCGGCGAGGGCGACCGTAGCGCCGACCACCAGCCCCGCGACATAGCTCCAGCCGCCGCGCTCAGCGAGGCTGCCGCCCTCGCCCAGGATGGTGATGACCAGACCCAGGCCCCAGATCGCGGCGAGCAGGATCCGCAGGCGGAACGACCAGAAGGTCCAGCGGTCACGCCACCGGATGTCGCTGACGCCGTGCCGGCGCAGATGCGCGAGAGCGGCCATGTTCCCGGCGCCGATGATCGCCACCACACCGATCGACCAGCGCGCCACCGTCTGGTCGCCGACCCAGGCCATGACCGCGGCGACCCCGAAGGCCGCCAGAATCGCGACCTCGAAGGCGATGACGTAGGACTCCATCCAGATCCGACGCTCGCGCTCGTCGCCGAAAGCGGCATGATCGACGCCGGACAGCGACCCCACGACCGATCGCTGACCTGCGGTGTTCATAGACAGCTCGGACATCTCAAACCTCCAGGCGAGTGCGATCGATCGCGAAGAGCTGATCGATCGGGTGATCGAGCGCATCGGCGATGCGCAGAGCGAGCAGGACCGAGGGCGCATAGTCG
>JBDIAP010000177.1:0-7320 GCA_039812485.1 Kineosphaera sp. | reverse complement strand
CAACCTGGCAGTTCGGGACAACCTGGCGGCCCGGGGCGCCCCGGGGGTCTGAGCCCGTCGATCGATCCCGAGGCCGCCGGCAGCGTGCGTGAGCCCCGCCGCGCCGAGGCACTGCCAGGCGAGCTCAAACCCCTGCAGTGGCAACCCGATCGGGGTCCGATCACCGAGGCCGAGGCGCTCGGGGTGCTCCGCCGCCGGCGGCGCGTCGAGCTGGCCGGACTGCCCAAGGCCCGTGGCCGCCGCAGCCCCGTGCCGAGCGAGCTGCCCGCGCCGTCGGCTCCGCGCAAACCCACGATGTTCCGGCTGCCGCCGCGGCTGCTGGCGCGCGCCCACGCGCGGGCCGAGCTCGAGTCGGTGCCGCTGACGACGATCGTCGAGGAGCTGCTGCTCGACTATGCCGACGGGCGACCCGAGTCCGCCGAGGCCGTCCACGCGCGGCTACAGGCCCGCGGCCTCAAATGGCAGCGGCGATGAGTCGCGGGGACGATCTCCCGGGCACGCCGGGCACGCCGGGCACGCCGGGCACGCCGGGCACGCCGGGTCCCCTGGGCCTTCCGGGCCTTTCGGAGGAGGACGCGCGGCGCCTGCTCGGGTGGGCGGCCGGCGCGCGGCGGGTCACGGTGCTCACGGGCGCGGGCATGTCGGCCGAATCCGGAGTCCCGACGTTCCGGGCCCGACGCACCGGGCTGTGGGCTCGCTACGACCCGTTGACCCTCGCCACCCCGCAGGCGTGGGCTGCCGATCCCGAGCTCGTGTGGGCCTGGTATGCCTGGCGCATCGGTCTCGTGCGCCGCGCCGACCCGCACGCGGGGCATGGGGCGCTGGCGCGCTGGGCCGGTGCGGCCGCGCCGGACACCCAGGTGCGCATCGTCACCCAGAACGTCGACGACCTGCACGAACGCGCGGGCAGCGCGGTGCTCGCCCACCTGCACGGCACCCTGCTGGCGCTGCGCTGCTCGCGCTGCGAGAAGCCCTACGACGGCTGGAGCGCGCTGGAGGACATCGGCTGGTCCGCCGAGCCCGTCGAGCGGCTCGCCCCGCCGACGTGCTCGTGCGGAGGGTTGGTGCGGCCCGGTGTCGTGTGGTTCGGCGAAGCCCTGCCGCAGGACGCGTTCGACGCGGCGCTGGACGCCACGCTCGACGCCGATCTCGTGCTCGTCGTCGGCACGTCCGGCCTCGTCCGGCCCGCCGCGACCCTCCCCGAGATCGCTCGCGGCCACGGCATACCGGTCGTCGAGCTCAACCCCGAGCCGACGGAGCTCAGCCGGGGCGCCGACCTCACGTGGCGCTCGAGCGCCGCGGTGGGGCTGCCGGCGCTCGTCGAGCGCATCCGCAGGTCGATCGAGCACCTCGGCTGACCCACCGGCCGACCGGCAACCGACCGTCGGTCGGGCGGGCCTCGGCGGTCCTCGGCGGGCCTCAGCGGTCCTCGGCGAGCAGCCGTGCGGCGTCCCCGGTCGCGGCGACGAACGTCTCCTCGTCGACGGGTCCGTCGCCGGTGCCGATCATGACGAGCGCCTGCCGTCGCCCGCCTGGCGCGGCGGCGGGAGCGAGGAAGCTCAGCGCGATCACCGCGGCGTCGGAGCCTCCCTTGAACGCCTGGTCCTTCCACCCCGTGACCTGGACGCCGCCGTTGGCCGTGAGGATCTCGCGCAGCGGCCGGCCGGCGGTCGTGCCGGCGAGCTCGTCGAGGCGCAGGTGCGCCCGCACGATCTCCTCCGGTGTGGCGAACCACTCGATGCCCTGGCGCCAGTGGGTGCTGTGGGGGTCGATCGCCTCCGGTCCCGGGCCGGGCATCGGCACGGCGGCCAGCAGCTCGCGGCGCCGCGCCACGTCGGCGGACCGCCAGGCGCCGCGGGCGGCGACGGCGGCCTCGGCGTTGCCGTAGGCCAGCCAGAACATCTGCTTGGGCGTGAGGAACGGGGTGATGGCCTCGGGATGGCGATGCCCCGCGCGGGCGGCTGCCGCCCGCACGGCGGGTTCGCCGACCGTGCGCATGAGTAGGTCGGCGGCGGTGTTGTCGGAGATGCGGATCATGAGAGCCGCCGCTTCGCGGACGCTGATCGTGGCGCCGTCGGGCCGCTCCTGCAAGGTGCCCGACGGCAGGGTCTTGTCGGCCGCGGTGAGCGTCAGCCGGGTGTCCCAGCCGAGCCGGCCGGCCCGCACCTGCTCGGCGACGGCGGCGAGCACATAGAGCTTGAACATCGAGGCGATCGGCCGCAGCCCCTGGTCGCCGCTGCGGTGCACCACCTCCAGGGTGCCGTCGGCGGCGACCTGCGCGGCGAGGATCGACGTCTGGGGCGCCGCGCTCACCGCCCTCCGCTCGACCCCAGCCCAGTCGGTCGCCGCCTGCCCCTGGGCGGCCTCCTTGAGCAGCGCGCCGTCGATGCGCCCGGAGTCGGCCACGGTCATCGTCAGCCGGTAGCGCCGCCCCCGGGCGACGAGGGTCGCGGCCCCGGTCGACCCGTCGGTCTCCACGGACTCGACGACCCAGGGGGCCTGCGCCCGCAGCTGGCCCAGCATGAGGAGCCACTGGGCGGGAGGCACCTGGGCCAGGAAGGCGTCGGTGAAGCGCGTCGAGGTGTCGGCGGTGACCGCGTCGGAGTTCATCTGGCCCACCATCCAGCGCAGCTGGCGGCCGACGGCGTCACTGGGGATCGTGACGGTCGCGGTCGGCGTGATCGCCGGCCCCGCCCCCGGCGATCCGGTCGGGGAGACCGCGCCCGTCGACGACGTCGCGCCCGCCGGGCCGGCTGAGCCGCTCGGCGTCCCCGGCGTGGCGGCGGAGCAGCCCCCGACCGCGATCGCGGCCGCGCAGACCGCGGCCAGGAGGCCCGGGAGCCGCGCCGCGCGCAGAGGTCGGGCGGTGCAGCGGCCGTGGGCCGCGAGAGCGGAAGAGGGTCCGGTCGGGCTGCGCACCGGGCCACCCTACGAGGTGATCCTGGTCCCACTCGGGCGCGATCGCGGCCTCGCCGCCGCCGTGTGCGCGCCGTGGCCGGGCGCGGGTCGCCACCGGCCTGCCGCGGTCGGCGCGGATTCGGCCGGACCGGCTGGACGTCCCGATTACGCTTGTGTAGTGGACAGCCCCGATCCGCTGGTGTCGAGCATGCGTCAGGCCGTGCAGGCCGCGCCGAGCGACATCCCGCTGCGGCGTCATCTCGCGGCCCTGCTGGCCGAGCAGGGTCAGCTCGAGGAGGCGGTCCAACATGCCGCGGCTGCGCTCCACGCGGGGCCGGCCGACGAGCTGTCGCGCGACCTCATGCGCCAACTGCTCGGGGTCCCGACCGCGGCGCCCGCCCCGCCGGTGGAGGCCGGCGACGACCGTGCCGTGCGGGCCGAGCGCCCCGACCAGGGCGCGGCCTCGATGGCGGGCCGTGCCAAGGCACGATCGACCGCGACCCTGCCCTCCGGTAGGACGATGTCCCCCCGCCCGCCCACGGCCGCGGCGCGGCATCCGGTCGCGCGCACCTACGCCAATGACGGCATGGAGCGGGCCGGGCGCGGCCCGGCGGCCCCGACACCGACCGTGCCCGCCCCGGTCGCGAAGGTCTGGGGCCCGGTGCCGGAGGCGGCCGACGACGCCGACCTCGGCCCTGCCGCCGCGATCGTGCAGGCGCAAGAGGCCACGCGGGTCCGCGACCGCTTCGCGTCCGTCGACCCCGAGCCCGTCGGCCCCGAGCCCGTCGGTCTCGCCTACGACGGTCCCGCGTACGACGGCCTCGCGTACGACGGTCTCGCGTACGGCGACCTCGCGCGCGACGGCCTCAGCGACCCGTTCGGGTCGACCGAGCCGCTGCACGCGGCCGACGACCCCGCGGCCCGACCGGCCCCCGATCGCCCGCTCGACGGGCGCTCACCGCGCCTGCCGGAGGAGCCGGAAGAGTTCGTGCCCGACGCCCGCTGGATGCTCGGCCGTCCGGGCGACACGCGGTCGGGCGCCACGGGGTCGGACGCCACGGGGTCGGGCACCGAGTCACACCTGGGGTCCGACACCGGGTCGGCAGCGGGGGCCGAGAGGGGGCCGCAACCCGAGCCGGAGCCCGAGGGCGGCGGACTGGCCTGGGACGTCGAGCAGGTGCATGTCACGCTCGCCGACGTCGGGGGCATGGGCACCGCCAAGGAGCGCCTCGAGGCCGTCATGCTCGCGCCGGTGCGCTATCCGGAGCTGCGCCGCCTCTACCGGCAGAGCCTCACGGGCGGTGTGTTGCTCTACGGTCCGCCGGGCTGCGGCAAGACGTTCCTGGCCCGGGCGGTCGCCGGCGAGCTGGGCGCGCGATTCGTCGACGTGCGGGTGCGCGACATCGTCGAACCCGCCGCCGACGCCGACTCCGGGGATCTCGACAAGGTGCTCGACGCCGCCCACGAGCAGGCACCGGTCGTCGTGCTGCTCGAAGACATCGACGTGCTGAGTCGTCGTCGCGACACCAATCTGCACGCCGCGCGGGCCGTCGACCGCATCGTGCACGAGCTCGACCGCGGCGGGCTCGCCGACGCCGGGGTCTATCTGCTCGCCACGACCTGCGCGCCCTGGGACGTGCACGACGAGCTGCGCCGTGACGGCCGGCTCAGCCGTTCGCTGCTCGTCATGCCCCCCGACCAACGGGCCCGCGAGGTCATCCTGCGCCAGGAGCTCACGCGGGTCGGGCGGGCCGGCTCCGGCGACACCCCGGTCGACATCCCCCTCACCGAGTTGTCGCTGCTCACCGAGGGGTATTCGTGCACCGACCTCGAGTGGCTGTGCACGCTCGGCGCATCGGCCGCGGCCAAGATGGGGCTGCCGTTGAGCGAGGCCCGGCTGCGCACGATCGTGCCGCGCATCCCGCCGTCGACGGAGACGTGGATGCGCGAGGCCGCCAAGGCCGCGCGCGACAATCCGGGCGACTCGCTCTACACGGGGTTGCGGGAGTATTTGCGGGCACGGCGCCGGCTCTGACAGCGCCCCGGCGCCCGAACACGCTGGGCCCGGAGCGGCTCAGCCGTCGTCGCCCGCGAGCTCGCTGGACAGGTGCTCGCGGAACATGCCGGCGATCTGCAGTCGGCGCTCGGCGACGGCATAGCGTTGCTCGACATCGATGCGCAGCTGCTCCAGCCGCTCCCGCGCCGCGGAGACCGCCTCGGGGTTGGGGCCGGGCTCGTGGTCGGGCTCGTCGTCGGGCCCGGAGTCCGGCCCCGACCCGCGGGAGCCGAACGTGTCGAGGTCGGTGAGCACCTGCCGCATCTCGTCGAGAGTGAAGTCGAGCGGCTTCATCTGCATGATGAGCAGCAGCCGCCGCACGTCCCGTTCGGAGTAGAGCCGAAACCCGCCGGGGGTGCGGCCCGCGGGCGTGATGAGCCCCTCCTCCTCGTAGTAGCGCATGCTGCGCAGGCTCATGCCGACCCGCTCGGAGACCTCGCCGATCTTCATCGTCGGGGCCGTGTCCGTCGGGGCCAGGCCGCGGGCCGGGCGGGCGCGTTCGCGGGGGACGAGCAGCCCGGAGAGCGCCCCGGCGGCGCGCGACGCCCGCGGCGGGGCGGGGGCGGCGCGGGACGACACAGGTGGCTCCTCAGGAGGCTGGGTGGGCGTTCAGCCTACCCGTGCGTCGGCCGTGACCACGAGGCCCGCGGCCCGGCCGCGGGTCGCGCTCGGCGCTCGGGGTCAGCCGGCGCTCGGCTCGCCCGCGCGCCCGAACGCCTGGAGGATGCCGCGCCGCGAGATCGAGCGCACCGACCCGCTGGCGCCGACGGCCGCGGCCGCCATCGCGTGCAGGGTCGCGCTCCCCGGCTGGTAGTAGGACTCGTGCCCCCACCCCTGCCGCAGCAGCGCCCGCTGCCCGTCGGGATAGGTGACCCGCCACGCGAAGGGGGAGAGCAGCACGACGCCGGAGACCGCGGCGACCTGGCCGCCGAAGACGCCGAGGAAGGCGATGAGGTCACCGGGGGCGATCGCGGCGAAGAGGCTGCCTGCGGGCAGTCGCAGCGAGGCCGCGTCGGAGGTGAACAGCCCCGGGCTGCCGGCGACGACGGCGGCGTCGAAGGCGTCGGTCGCCGCGAGCGCGAGTCCCACGACGGAGGCGCCGTAGGAGTGCCCCGAGGCGACGAGGCGGGCGGGCCGCGGGCGCAGCGCCCGCAGGCCCTGCGCGCACGCCGCGAGCACGGGCGCCGCCTCGCGGGCGTAGCGGTCGTCGCTCGCCTCGCCGGGCACGAGGACGGTGACGCCGCTGTCGCCGAGCGACCGCCGCGTCGCGATGTCGTAGGGAGCGTGATAACCGATCCAGTCGACGACGGCGACGCGCTGGTCGGGGGCGAGCCGCTCGGCCTCGGCCAGCAGCGCCGTCATCCACTGCACCTCGCGGGCCAGCCGCAGGTCGACGCTCGTCGTCGCCCCCGGCACGTGCAGGATGACCGTGTCCGCCTGCTCGACCTCGCCGAGCACGACGGCCGCCTTGAGCGGATAGGCGGCCGCGTCGAGCAGGTAGAGGTAGCGCGACCTGCCCGGCCCCGCCTCGCCGGAGCCCCCTGCGGAGCTGCCTGCGGAGCCCTCGCCGCCACGGGTGGCGCCCCGGCCGCCGCCCGCACCGTCTCCCGGGCGGTCCGTGTCATCGGGCTGCGGGTCGGTGTGGACGTCGTGGGTGTCGTGGGTGTCGTGGGCGAGAGTGTCGAGGTCGCCCCCCGCCCCCTCGGCGAGGAAGTCGCGCAGCTTGTGCAGGCCCCGCAGGTCCCGGTCCTCCTCGACGCTCGCCGCGTCGCGTGGGCCGTCGTCGTGGGCCGCAGCGAGCGCGTCGCGGCGGGAGATCTCGGCGTCGAGCAACCGCACGTTCGCGGCGTGACGCACCGCCACGGGAAGCCCGTCGGTGGACCCCACCCAACCCGGCTCCTCCTCGAGCAGCCGGTCGCGGGCGTCCGGCGCGAGCGCGGCCCACCAGTCGCGCACCGTGACCGGCTCGTCGTCGGCCGGCCGCGGCGGCAGCGGCTCGCCGTGGGCGTCGATGCCCGGGTAGCGGGTGGCCGCTGCCTCGGCCTCCTGCCGCAGCAAGGCGACGAGCGTGGCCCCGGAGCCGAGGCAGATGTCCGTGCGTCGCCGCCGCACCTCGTCGGTGACCGCGGCGTCGATGCGGCTCCACGAGCGGTCGGTCTCGGTGAGCCGCCCGTAGTGCCGATGCGCGACGCGGGCGTCGGTCAGCGCCGCTTCGAGGGCGTCCGCGGCGTCGCGCAGCGTGCGCTCCAAGGACTGACGATGCCGGTGTTCCACTGCTGCCACCTCCCCGAGGCCCAGGGTAGGTCGGCGCTTCGCGGCGTGATCCGTGTGGTCTTCCGGGTCGCCCGGGTCGCCCGGGTCGCCCG
>JBDIAP010000176.1:0-7384 GCA_039812485.1 Kineosphaera sp. | reverse complement strand
GCTCGCGGCTGCGTCGGCGCCCGCGTCAGGCGCGCCGCCGGCGGCTGCGTCGGCACCCGCGCCGGCGTCGGCACCCGAGGCCCCGGCCGAGTCCGCAGGGTCGCAGCCCCGGGCGACCGGCTCTCCGCAGCCCACTGTCCCCTCCTCCGAGCCTGTCCCCCAGCCCTCCCCCGAGCCTGCTGCGCCGCAGGTCGACCCGCTGCGCCCGCCGAGCAGCCTGGATCTGTAGTCCGATGCAGCCGCCACAGGAGCACCACCGATGACCACCTCGCAGCCCCCCCGCGCCCTGCCCGAGGCGATCGACGCGCTCGTGCGCGTCGGCGTGGCCGCCGGGCTGGCGCAGGACGATGTGCGCGCGGAGGGCCGCCGCCTCGCGGCCGGGATCGTCCAGACCTCGCGCCCGGGCGGCATCCACCGCCAGTGGCAGGAGGTCATGGGCGGCAGCGTGCAGGACTTCTTCGACGACGTCTCGCGGGGGCGTCGCTTCGCGACCGGGCCGACCGTGCTGCTGAGCCGGCTCGTGGACGAGCGGCCGCAGGCCGCCAGCGGCTACGCGCACGCGCTGCGTGACGTCGCGACCGCGGCCGCGGCGATCCCCGGCGCGCCGCTGGAGGCCGTGGGGCGCGCGAGCCTCACCGGCGCCACCCAGCTGCGGGCCGTCGGCGCATCGGCGCACGTGCCCGGCGCGACACCGCCCGTCAGCGTGCCCGATCCCGATCGGCCGCCCACCGACCCCGCGACCGCGGCGCCGATCGCCCCCGACAGCCTCGCCGGCCGCGTGGCCCCGGGCGTGTCGGGCACGGGGTCGAGCCTCGATCTGGGCCCGCAGGCCTCGACCCCGGCTCCGCCCGCGGGGCTCACCGCGCAGCGGGTCTTCGAGCAGCTCAGTGCCCTGACCGACTCCACGCGCGCGATGCTGCGCGAGCAGTTCGGCGGTGGCCCCGGCGGCGGTCCCGGCGGCGGTCCCGGCGGTGGCCCCCCGCGGTTTCCCGAGCCGGAGCTGCGTGGGCCGTCCGACGGCGGTCTGGGGCTCGACGGTCTGGGACTCGACGGTCTGGGACTCGGCGATCCGTCGCGTGCCGGGGCGGGCGAGCCGCCCGCGCCGAAGGCCGGCGCCGGCGACCAGCACCCCCTACCGCAGCAGGCCGCCGGCGAGGTGCCCGCGCCGGAGCCCGCGGCGCCGCCGGTGCCGGAGAAGTCCGTCGAGGAGCTGCTCGCCGAGCTCGACGAGCTCATCGGGCTCGCCCGGGTCAAGCGCGAGGTGCACCGTCAGGTGGCGATGCTCAAGATGGATCTGCGGCGCCAGGACGCGGGTCTGAAGACGGCGACGGTCACCCGCCACCTCGTCTTCGTCGGCAACCCCGGCACCGGCAAGACGACGGTCGCGCGGCTCGTCGGCGGCATCTACCACGCGCTCGGGCTGCTCGAGAAGGGCCAGCTCATCGAGGTCGACCGCAGCGAGCTCGTCGCGGGCTACCTCGGGCAGACCGCCGAGAAGACGGTCAAGGTCGTCGACTCCGCCGAGGGCGGCGTGCTCTTCATCGACGAGGCCTACACGCTGGCCGGAGACCAATACGGGCAGGAGGCCGTCGACACCCTCGTCAAGGAGATGGAAGACCGGCGCTCCAGCCTCGTCGTCATCGTCGCCGGCTATCCCGAGCCGATGGCCCGGTTCATCGACACCAACCCGGGTCTGGCGAGCCGGTTCCGCACGACGATCACGTTCGACGACTACTCCGACGACGAGGTCACCGCGATCCTGGAGTCGATGGCGACCGCCAACGACTACGACCTGGCCCCCGCCGCGGTGCGGCGGTTCCGCGAGATCCTCGCGGCGACGCCTCGCGACGAGACGTTCGGCAACGGGCGGTTCGCCCGCAACACGCTCGAGGGCGCGATCGGGCGGCACGCGTGGCGACTGCAGGATGTCGACGACCCGACGACCGCCCAGCTGCGCACGCTCGAGATGGCCGACCTCGAAGACCTCGAGGACTTCGCCGAGCCCGTCGAGTCGTCCGGGCGCGCCGCCGCCGACGTAGCGGGTGCGGCGCCCGCCGCCGCCGGGCCCGCCGATCGAGACGGAGACGTCTCATGACGGCGACTCCCGGGCCCGCGCGTGGGCCATCCCGTGGCCCCTCCGGTGACCCCTCCCGTGGCCGCTCCGGTGGCCCCTCCCACGGTGCCGCCGGCGGCGCGGCGGCCGCACCGGCGAGCCCCGCGGCCTCGCCCGACTCGGCCGGCGCTCACCCCTTGACCTCCACGCCCGGCTCGAGCCGTCCGCCATCGGGTCTTGCCGCGGCGCAGCATGTCGCGTCGAGCGTCGCGAATTCGCCCGGCGCGCCGCGCCGCCCGGCGTCGCAGGGGCCGGGCACGGGCAGTGCGTCGCACGGCGCGACCGCCGCCGGCGCGCAGTCGGTGTCAGGAGCGTCCGCCGCGGGAGCGCCCGCCGCGGGCGAGCGCTCGGTGGCGACGCGGGCCCGCTCGACCCCCGACATGCTGCGGCGACTCTCGGCCGCCGGCCTGCTTGCGGGCGTGCTCACGGGCGCGGCGTCGTTCGGGTCGGTGCTCTACGGGGAGTCGGCCGCCCGATCGGCGGCGGACACCCTGGCGACCTCGGCGAGCGCGACCCGGGCGGCCACGGCGGTCGCGGACGCCCGCGCGGTCGCCGCGACGGCGCATCTGCGGGCTGGCAGCAACTCGACGCAAGCGGTGACGACGGCCCTGGCGGACGCCACGGCGGCGCTGGCCGCGGTGCGCACCCAGGACGACGAGCTGGCCGACCAGGTGGTCACGGCGCAGCGAGCGCTGCCCGCGTTCACGGTGGCGGCCGTCGCCGCCGTCACCCCCGCCGGGGGCACCCCTGACGCGGCAGCGGGCGAGCAGTTGCGCTCTGCCGACGCGGCCCTGTCGGAGCAGACCGAGGTCGTCACCACCCTGGCCGCGTCGGCCGGCCAGCAGAGCGTGCGCCCGGCGCAGCTCATGACCGCCCTGCCGCTCGGGATCGGGGGGGCGGCGGCGGTGCTGCTGGTCGGCACGGGCTGGTGGCTCGCCCGCAAGACGCGGCGCGTCGTCAACCCGCCCCTGGCCGTGGGCACGCTCCTGGTCATCGGCGCCGCGGGCCTCGGCGTCGCCGCGACGCTGCTGCCGAGCGGCGCGGTGAGCGCGAGCTCGGACACGGGCTACCTGTCGCCGTCCGCGACGGCACATCAGGGGGCCGCGCAGGCCCGGGCCGCCGAACTGTCCGCGCTCCTGCCGAGCGCCGATGTGGCGTCGGCGACCTCGGCCGCCAACGACGCCGACGCCCGCGTGCAGCAGGTGCTCACCCAGGACGAGGCCATCGGGGCGAGCAGCGGCGCGGCCTGGCGGACCTACGCCCAGGCGCAGGTCCAGGTGCTGAGCCAGGTGGGGTCGAACCGCAGCACGGCGATCACGACGTCGACCGGCTCCGGGGCGGGCGCGTTCGAGCGGTTCACGGCATCGCTGCCCCGGGTCGACGCCAACGCGGCCCTGCCGACCCGCTCCGACGCCGGCGCCCCCTGGGCGTGGCTGGCCCTGCTCGGCGGCGTCGCCGGCGGGGCACTCGCGTGGATCGGTCTCGACCGTCGGCTCAAGGACTACCGATGAGGGCGCGTGACGTCGGTCGTGGCCGGCGGCGGGCGGGCGGGGCCGCTGAGGGTGCGCCCGAGACGCAGACGTCTCTCGGCTCGAGGAAGGTGGTTTCGTGAGCAGTCAGTTCGCACAGGCCCCGGCCGCGCCGGGAGCGATGGGCGAGGATGTCGCGCCGGAACGGCTGCTCGCCTACCTCGGCGAGCTCGGCACGTGGCGCGACCGCCGCCGGGTCGAGCTCGACGCCCTCGACGAGGCCGGCCTGCGCTCCCCCGAGCGCGACGCGTTGACACCCGACGTCATGCTCTCGATGGCGCTGTGGCAGGCCGTGGCCCAGCGGCACGACCTGCTCGTGGCGACGTGGGATTCGGGCCGGGTGCTGGAGGCCGAGCGACGCCGCATCGTCACGCTCATCTGGGGCCGCCTCGACCAGCGGGCGGCCGACGGCAACGCGCTGGCGGTGAGCCTGCCGGAGGCGTGCCGGCTCAGCGACACGCTCGCCGCGTCGCTGCGGTCGCGGCTGCGGCTCGACGGCGCGGAGCCCGACGTGTCGGCGCGCGTGCGCGACCTGCGGGCCGCGGTGGAGCGCATCCGCGACCTCGTGGGCGCGGTTCCGGCGCAGGGCGCCCGCGAGTCGTCCCAGCAGGTGCTCGTCGCCCTCGACCGGCGCCTCGTCGACGTCACCGATCGCGCCAAGCGGGGCGCGGACGTCGGAGGACTGCTGCCCGCGCTGGAGGCCGACATCGCGCGGGCCGAGCGCGACCTCATCGTCGCGTCGGCGCAACGCACGAAGACCAAACACGACCTCGCGGCCGCCCGACAGCGCCGCGACGAGCTCGCCGCCCGCGGGGAGGCGTTGCGGCGGCTCGCCGCGACCACCGTGGCCGCGGTGGCCCCGGCCCCGAACCTCGCCGTGCCCGACGTCACGGCGCTCGGCGAGCCGCAGGCCGCGGAGGTCACCGCCTACCTGCAGCGGCTCGACCGCGTCGCCGCGGCCCTGGAGACGGTGCACGGCGCGTATTCGCGGGCGCTCGCGCAGCGCGACGAGCTGACCGGCCAGATCGAGGGCTACGCGGCCAAGGCCGCCCGCTGGGGCGACGACGCCTCCGACGACGCGGCCGAGCTGCACCGCCGCGCACTGGCGACACTCGCACAGACCCCTGTGTCGTTGCCGCGGCTCGCCGCGCTCGCCGCGGCCCAACAGGCCTACGTCACCGCGACCGAACGCGCCGCAGGCGCCGCCGCCCCCGCCGGCCGGACGGGGGCTCGGTCATGAGCGGCCGCTGCAGTCAGACCGGCTGCCCGGGCAGCTACGTCGACGGCTACTGCGACTTCTGCGGGTTCCCCGAGCCCGATGCGGCGGGTGGCACCCGCTACTCGGTGCCGACGGCGACCGCCGCCTCGACCCTCGAGGCGGAGCATGCGGCGCAAGCGCCCGACGCCTCGATCGGGCCCGACGGCTCGACCGGTTCGAGAGGTTCGGGCGGCTCAGCGGGCAGCGGGTCGGCGTCGATGCGCACCGTGCCCGGGACCATCCCGTCGGAACGACCGGCCATCGTCGTGCCGCACGTCGCCGGGCACCGGCCCGCGGGCCGATCCCTGGCGCTGGGCAGCGCGCGCGGCACCGGGGCCACGCGCCGGGTGCGCCCCGGCGCACGGCGCGCGCGCCGATCGAGCCTCGGCGCGGGCCTGACCGCCGTGCCGACGGCACCGGCCTCCGATCCGGCGACCGCGATCATGACCGACCCCGTCGTGCCGGAGGAGAAGCGCAACTGCCCGTCGTGTGGCAACCCGGTGGGCCGCGGCCACGGCGACGTGCCGGGCCGCACCGAGGGATACTGCCCGCAGTGCCGCAATCCGTACTCGTTCACCCCCAAGCTGCACCCCGGTGACCTCGTCGGTGGCCAGTACGATGTCGTCGGCTGCCTCGCCCACGGTGGCCTCGGCTGGATCTACCTGGCCCGCGACAAGAACGTCTCCGACCGATGGGTCGTGCTCAAGGGCCTGCTCAACGCCGGCGACGCCGATGCGCTCGCGGCGGCCGTCGCCGAGCAGCGCTTCCTCGCCCAGGTCGAGCAACCGCTCATCGTCGAGGTGTACAACGTCGTCACGCACGACGGGGCCGCCTACACGGTCATGGAGTATGTCGGCGGCACGAGCCTCAAGCAGCTGCTCAAGGACCGCATGGCGGCCGCGGGGGGCGTCTACGACCCGCTGCCCGTCGAGCACGCGCTGGCGTTCGTGCTCGAGATCCTGCCGGCGTTCGCCTACCTGCACGACCTCGGCCTGCTCTACTGCGACTTCAAGCCCGACAACCTCATCCAGGTCGGCGGCTCGGTCAAGCTCATCGACCTCGGCGGGGTGCGTCGCATCGACGACCTCGACTCGCCGATCTACGGCACGGTCGGCTACCAGGCGCCCGAGATCGCCGAGCTCGGCCCGTCGGTGCCCAGCGACATCTACACGATCGGCCGCACGCTGGCGGTGCTGACGAACGAGTTCCGCGGCTATCAGACGCGGTTCGCGACCAGTCTGCCGCCGACGTCGAGCATGCCGGCGTTCGCGGAGCACGACTCCTTCTACCGGCTCGTCGCCAAGTGCTGTGCGCTCGACCCCGCCGACCGGTTCGGCACCATCGAGGAGCTGCGGGTGCAGGTCTACGGGGTCCTGCGTCAGGTCGTCGCCGACCGGCGCGGCGGCGGGGCATCGAACCAGACGATGCCGTCGGGGCTCTTCGAGGCGCCGGTCGTCACCGGCGACTCGCTCGGCTGGTGGGAGCTGCCGACGCTCAAGCCCGACGAGCACGACCCGATGCTCGGCTGGCTGCAGACCGTGCGCGAGCTCGATCCGCAGCGCCGCGGCCGCGAACTGGCCAACGCCCCCGATCAGAGCGCCGAGGTGATCCTGGAGCGGGCCCGCACCGCCCTGTACGCGGGCCGGCACGAGGAGGTGGCCGCGGCCACCGACGACCTGCTCACCCAGGATCCGTGGGACTGGCGGGCGCTGTGGATCCTCGGGCTCGACGCGCTGTCGCGCGACGACCATGCGGGCGCGCAGGCGGCGTTCGGCACCGTCTACGAGCAGGTGCCGGGTGAGCTCGCGCCGCGGCTGGCGCTGGCGTTGACCCTCGAGCTCAACGGCGAGTCGGCCCGCGCCGAGGCCGACTACCTCACGTGTCTGCGCACGGACGGCGCGTATACGACCGCGGCGGCCTTCGGGCTGGCGCGGCTGCGGTCGGCGCGCTCCGACGGGCGGGGCGCCATCACGGCGCTCGACCTCGTGCCGCCGGCGAGCGCAGCGTTCGGGCGGGCGCGCTGGCTGCGGGCCGAGCTGTCGGTGCACGACGACGCCGGACTGGCCGACTTCGACCGGGCGCTGCGCGACGGCGACCGGCTCGAGGCGGCCCCGGCGCAGCGAGCCGCGTTCCGGGTGCGCGTGCTCGAACGAGCGCTGCGACACGTGTCGACGACGACCCCGCCGCGCGACACGACGATCGCGGGCATCCGGGCCACGCCCCGTCACCTGCGGACCGCGCTCGAGGAGGCCTATCTCTCCCTCGCGTCCCTGACCACCGATCCGGACGAGCGCGCTCGGCTCGTCGACAAGGCCAACTCCGTGCGTCCCTGGAGCCTGCTATGACCGACCCTCAGACCGCCTCCCCGGATCCCGCTGCCTCGCGGGGCGACGGGGCCGGCACGCCCGCGGAGCCGGCTCCCGCCGCCGCGCAGGCTCCCCCTGCCACGGAGTCGGGGGCCGCGGCGCCCCCCGCGCCGGCCAC
>JBDIAP010000175.1:0-7391 GCA_039812485.1 Kineosphaera sp. | reverse complement strand
GGCGGTGTCCTGTACGGCGGTGTCCTGTACGGCGGTGTCCTGTACGGCGGTGTCCTGTACGGCGTTCGCCCCGGGCCACCCCCGCTCCCGCTTCGTGCCGGCGAACCGCGGGCGGCGCCCCGGAGCCGCTCCGCCGGTGGCCGGTGCCAGAATCGGGTGACATGACGTCGTCGACCGATTCATCGACCAGCCCGTCTCCCGCCTCGCTCCCGTGGGTGCGTCGCCTCGTGGCGATCGACACGACGAGCCGCGACTCCAACCTGCCGCTCATCGAGCTGGTCGCGCAGGAGCTGCGCGACCTCGGTCTCGAGCCCGACATCTTCCCCGACGAGACCGGCGCCAAGGCCAACCTCGTCGTGACCGTTCCCGCCGCCGACGGCACCCGCGCCGGCGGGGTCATGCTCTCGGGGCACACCGACGTCGTGCCCGTCGACGGGCAGGCCTGGGAGAGCGACCCGTTCGACGTGCAGATCCGCGACGGGCGGCTCTACGGGCGGGGCAGCGCCGACATGAAGTCGTTCATCGCCGTCGCACTCGAGGCGCTGCCGCGGGTCGTGCAGACCCCGTTGCGCGAGCCGCTGCACCTGGCGCTCACCTACGACGAGGAGGTCGGCTGCCTGGGCGGCGCGCAGATCGTCAAGCAGATCGCTGACCTCGGCATCGCCCCGCGCGCGTGCATCGTCGGGGAGCCGACGAGCATGCGGGTGATCACCGGGCACAAGTCGATGAACGTCGTCGCGGTGACCTTCCACGGCGTCGCCGCGCATTCGTCGCTGACCCCCAACGGGGTCAACGCGATCGAATACGCGGCGTCATTCATCCGGTATGTCCGCGAGCGGGCGGAGCGATGGCGGGCCGACGGGCCGTTCGACGGGGCCTACCCGGTGACCTACACGACGGCCGGGGTCAACATCGTCGCCGGCGGTGTGGCGGCCAACACGGTCGCCGACCGCTGCCGCCTGGAACTCGACTTCAGGACGATCCCGTCGGTCGACCCCGCGGAGGTCGTCGCCGGCCTGCGGGCCGAGGCGGCGCGCGTGGAGCAGCTGATGAAGCAGGAGAACGACGCGGCCCGCGTCGAGGTCGAGGTGCTCGCCGCCGTGCCGGCCTTCGAGGCCGTCGAGGACTCGGGCGCCGTCGCGCTCGCCGTCGCCCTCGGCGCCGGCGAGGCCGCCGAGCGGGTCACCTACGGCACGGAGGCGGGGCAGTTCGCCGGCACCGGGGTCGACACGATCGTGTGCGGTCCGGGGGACATCGCCCAGGCGCACGGCCCGAACGAGTACGTCGAGCTCGACCAGCTGCTCGCGTGCGAGGAGTTCGTCGCCCGGCTGGTGGCCGAGCTGGCGGTCGCGGGTGACGACGCAGGGGCCGAACCGGGGACCACCGCCTGACGGGCGCCGAGCCGGGTGGACCCGGGCGAGCACGTTCGCCGCTGCGGCGTCGATCGGCCTGTGGCGGTGTCGATGCCGGACGCGGCGGCGCCGGTCGCCGTAGGTTGAGTCCACCCCGAGATCCAGCCGAAGGAGCCTGCTGTGCGCATCGCCAATCTGCACGACCGAGCCGTCCTCATCGTCGGGGGTGACGCCTCGCCGCACTCGCCGGGGACGGCCGTCGACCTCGAGCGGGCCAGCGGTGGGCGGTTCGGGCCGGGGCTCGACTCGGTCTACGGGCAGTGGGACGCGGTGCGGCAGTGGGCCGCGGGCGCCGCGCTGCCGGCGGGGGAGGAGTATGACCCCGCGGAGCTCGGGCCGCCGGTGCCGGCGCCTCGCCAGATCTTCGGGATCGGGCTCAACTACCGCGACCACGCCGCGGAGGCGAACCTCGACATCCCCACCGAGCTGCTCGTCTTCACGAAGTTCCCCTCGTGCCTGACCGGTCCGGTCTCGCAGGTGTCGCTGCCGTCGGACCGCGTCGACTACGAGGTCGAGCTCGTCGTCGTCATCGGCCGCGAGGCGCTGGGGGTGTCCGAGCAGGACGCGTGGGATCACGTCGTCGGCCTGACGATCGGCCAGGACCTCTCGGAGCGGCGGGTGCAGTTCGCGGTCAAGCCGCCGCAGTTCTCGCTGGGCAAGTCCTACCCCGGCTTCGGGCCCATCGGTCCGGCGGTCGTGACGGTCGACGAACTGCCCGACCGCGACGCGCTGGCGATCGGGTGCGACCTCGACGGCGAGCCGCTGCAGGACGGCACGACCGCCGACTCCATCTTCCCCGTCGCGCAGGTCGTGTCGCGGCTCTCGCAGGTCGTGCGGCTCCTGCCCGGCGACCTCATCTTCACCGGCACCCCCGCCGGCGTCGGGTCGGTCCGCACGCCGCGCCGTTACCTGGCCGCCGGCGAGACCCTCGTCAGCCGAATCGAGGGCCTCGGCGAGATCACGACCCATCTCGTCTGACCGGTCGGCGTGGCGCTGCCCTCGCCCTCAAGGTGGTGGACGCGCTTGCCGAGGCAAGGGCCGTCATGGCCTGGGGAGGCAGCTGACCGGCGGTGGAGTGGGTCTGGCACGCCTCCCGCGGTGGCTCGTCGCACGCACGTTGCCGTCCGTGGAGCGGGTCAACGCCCGTCGGGCCCGGCGACGCGACCTGACCTCGGCCGCCTCTGCGCGCCGGACCGACACGCCGATCAGCAGTCCACGGCGACGGCGAGGGCGGCGCACACGGTGCGCATCCGGTCGTCCGACACTCGGCCGAGCCGCTCGACCAGCAGCGCGATCGAGACCTGTTCGACCGAGTCGAGCGAAGCGACACACTCGCGCGGCACCGGGTCCTCATCGGGCGTCAGGAGCACTTCGCTGGCGAGTCCGCGAACCGTCGTCGTGCACGGCGCGACGAGCGCCAGGCGCCGACCGTGGATGGCTCGATCTCGCGACAGGACGATGACCGGTCGCCGCCCGATGTCCGGAGGCTCGCACCACCACACCTCGCCGCGACGAGGAACGACCGGACTCACGGAGACCGCACGGCGTCGCCGAAGCTGCGCAGGTCGCCCCACTCGTCGGGCTCGTCGAGGGGATGGCGCCGGTAGCCCTCGTCGTAGGACGCGTCGATCACTGCCCGTCGATGTTCCGCGACCAGAGCTCGAAGGGCGCGGTCGATCATGCCGGCATCCGAGGGCGCCAGGTGCAGGGCACGAGCGGCGGCCAGCAGCTCGTCGTCGACAGTCGTGCTGATCCGCACCCGCACCATGCCACAAACGTAGCATGAGGATGCTACGGCGTGAACGACGAGAGCACCAGGGGCGCGCCAGCCGAGCAGGCTATTCGTCGCCGGTCTGCACGACGTCGTCGAGGGAGTCCGGGTCGTAGTCGGTGCGGTCGACCTGCGGGCGGGGGCGCGGGGCGCCGGGGGCGGGCAGGTCGAAGAGCCCGTCGGGGTCGGTCGCCAGGCCGTCGCGGCTCGCGCCCGCGTCGTCGGCGGGGGAGAGCGGCGCGTCCGGCATCTCCCGATCGGGGTCCGCGCCGGCGGCGTGCACCCCGGGGGCGACCGCAGCGATGGGTGCGTCGAGCGGCGTGCCCGACCCGTCGCGGCGGCCGTCGGCGGCGGGGAGCGTGCGGGCAACGCCGCTCGCGGCGGCGGCCCGGGGCTGCGGTCCCACCCACGAGAGCACGAGCGCGTCCTCGCCGCGCAGGAACCGATGGCAGCGCACCCCACCGGTCGCGCGGCCCTTGCCCGGGTATTCGGCGAACGGCGTCACCTTGATCGACGCCCCGGTCGATCCGGCTCCGGCGATCGTCACGACGACGGGCTCGTCACCGGGATCGACGGCCCCGAACCAGATCGCCCGAGCGCCGGTCGCGAGCTTGACCCCGGCCATGCCGCCGGCGGCGCGCCCCTGCGGCCGCACCTTGTCGGCCCCGAAGTGCAGCAGCTGCGCGTCGCTCGTGACGAAGACGAGTTCCTCGGTGCCCGTGACCAATTCGGCGGCCCCGACGACCCGGTCTCCTGGCTTGAGGGCGATCGCCTCCCAGTCGTCCCGCCCCGCCGGGTAGTCGGTGGTGACCCGCTTGACGACGCCCGCGGCGGTGCCGAGCGCGAGCCCGGGGGAGTCGGCCGCGAGCGACATGATCGTCAGCGGCTCCTCGCCCTTGGCGAGCTCGACGAAGACCGACAGCGGCGCCCCGCCGGACAGGTTCGGCGCGCCGTGCGTGGGGGGAAGCGTCGGCAGGTCGAGCGCCGGCATCCGCAGCACCCGCCCGGCGGTCGTCACGAGCGCGAACTCCCCGCGCGCCGTCGTCGGCACCGCCGCGAGGATCGCGTCGTGCTTGGCGCGCTTGCCCTCGCCGCTCAGCGGGGAGGCATCCGTCGTGCGGGCCAGCAGCCCGGTCGTCGAGAGCAGCACGAGGCACGGGTCGTCGCCGACCTCCAGCGGCATCGCCGCGCCCTTGCCGGTGACGCCGGCCGCGGCGGGACCCGCCGACTCCAGCAACACCGTGCGCCGCGGCGTGCCGTGCCTCTCGGCGACCTCGCGCAGCTCGTCGCGCACGAGGGCGCGCAGCAGCGACTCGTCGCCGAGCAGCTCACGCAGTGAGGCGATCTGGGCCTCCAGCTCCGTCTTCTCCTTCTCCAGCTCGATCCGGCTGAACTTCGTCAGCCGCCGCAGCTGCAGCTCGAGGATGTAGTCGGCCTGCGCCTGGGAGAGGTCGAAGACGTCGATGAGCCGCGTCCGTGCCTGCGCGGTGTCGTCGCTGCCGCGGATGAGGGCGATGACCTCGTCGATGTCGAGGATCGCGATGAGCAGACCCTCGACGAGGTGCAGCCGCTCCTCGCGCTTGCGCAGCCGGTGCTCGCTGCGCCGGCGCACGACGTCGATGCGGAACTCGACATACACGGTCAGCAGCTCGCGCAGCCCGAGCGTGCGCGGCTGCCCCTCGACGAGCGTGACGTTGTTGATGCCGAAGCTGTCCTCGAGCGGCGTGAGCTTGTAGAGCTTCTCGAGCACGGCCTCGGGGTTGAAGCCGTTCTTGATCTCGATGACCAGTCGCAGGCCCTGCTTGCCGTCGGTGAGGTCCTGCAGATCGCTGATCCCCTGGAGCTTCTTGGCGCGCACGAGCTCCTGGATCTTCGTCGTCACCTTCTCCGGCCCGACGAGGTAGGGCAGCTCGGTGACGACGATGCCCTTGCGGCGGGGCGTGACGTTCTCGATGCGGCACGTCGCGCGGGTGCGGAACGTGCCGCGGCCGCCTTCGTAGGCGTCGCGGATCCCCTCGAGCCCGACGATGCGGCCGCCGCCGGGCAGGTCCGGCCCCGGCACATAGCGCATGAGGTCGGCCAGCGTCGCGTCCGGGTGGTCGATGAGGTGGCACGCGGCGCCGACGACCTCGACGAGGTTGTGCGGCGGCATGTTCGTCGCCATGCCGACGGCGATCCCGGCGGCGCCGTTGACGAGCAGGTTGGGGAACGCCGCCGGCAGCACGCCTGGCTGCATGAGCTGGTCGTCGTAGTTCGGCACGAAGTCGACGGTGTTCTCGTCGAGCCCGGCGACCAGGGCGAGCGCCGCCGGCGCCATCCGCGCCTCGGTATACCGGCTCGCCGCGGGCCCGTCGTCGAGCGAGCCGAAGTTGCCGTGCCCGTCGACGAGACCCAGCCGCATCGTGAAGGGCTGGGCCATCCGCACGAGCGCGTCGTAGATGGCCCCGTCCCCGTGCGGGTGGTACTTACCCATGACGTCACCGACGATGCGGCTGGACTTGACGTGACCGCGGTCCGGTCGCAGCCCCATGTCGTGCATCCCGAACAGGATTCGCCGCTGCACCGGCTTCAGGCCGTCGCGCGCGTCCGGCAGCGCCCGGGAGTAGATGACCGAGTAGGCGTATTCGAGGAACGCCCCCTGCATCTCCTCCTCGACGTCGATGTCGACGATCCGCTCCTCGAAATCCTCAGGGAGCGTGGGCTCGCTGCTGCGCCTGCGTGCCATGGGTGCGTGCGCGTCCTCTCGGTAGGGGGTGCCGGACCCCTCATCCTCGCCGATCACGGCACGCGCTCCACACACGGCACGCCCAGAGACACCACGCAGGCCCGCTGAGTCCGCTGAGATCGAGTCCGTCCGAGCTGGAGTGGAGGCGTGGCCCCGTCAGCGGCCGCGCATCAGCGCCTCGTAGCCCGTGACGTCACAGATGCCGTCGGGGACGGCCTCGAAGCCTTGCCGGAAGGCGGCCTGTTCGGCGGTCGTGGCGTGCACCGTCATGACGACGACCGGGCGGCCGTCGACCTCCATCGCCCACGTCTCCTGCCCGGAGGGCGCGGGGTCGCCGGCGTAGCGCGCCACGGCGTGAACCCGGCCCGTCAGCGCGAACGTCAACGCCTCGGCCGCCTGCTCGGGCGTCGGTCCGAGCCCAGGCCCCTTCGCCCATGACGGTTGCGCCATGGCCTGGCACTGCATGGCCGCGGTCCGCGTGGTCGGTGCCCGAGCCGGCGCGGGTGCCAGCGCGTCGCGCAGCCGGAGCCGGGTGGTGCACCGCGCATCCGGCCAGGCCGTGTAGACCGCGTTGGGCGCCGTGCCGTCGGTCGGGAAGATCAGGTGCGCGCGCAGGCTCGACCCGTCCGGCAACAGGACCACCCCTGTCGTCGCCAGAGCGTCGCGATAGCCGAGCTCGACGATCGGGAGGCGGGTGCCGCGTCCCACGCGCTTGTCGGCCAGGTCGTGCAGCGCGGCCAGAGGCGACGTGCCGCGGCCCGCAGCCTGTTCGGGCGCGTCGAACGCGGTCTCGGTGCCGGAGCAGACGAGGGCGCGGGCGTCGCCACGGAAGTACGCGTGCGGGTCCACCACCTCGACGTCCGCCGGGGTGCTCCCGCCGCAGGACACCGCGAATCGGCCCGGAGGGGCATCGAGCACCAGGTCGGTCGATCCCTCGCCGACGGGGCTCGACATCTCCAGGCTCGACACATAGGCCTGCGACGTGGCGCCCTGGCCGGACTGCCGTTGCGTGAAGGTGGTCGAGGCCCCGGTGCGGTTCTCGACGCGCACGTGGACGCCGTCCGACGTGGCGGCGACCCGTGACGCCGACACCGTCATGGCACGACCCGGTCGACACGTGACGACGAGGGCATCGGCGGCAGCACTCGGTGAGGCCGTGGTGGGCGCGTGGGCGGCCTCGCGCGGGTCCGGACCGAAGGGGCGCCAGACCCCCGCCGCCAGCACGAGCGCCGCGACCGACGCGGCGGCAAGGGCGGGGCCGACCCAGCGCCGGCGGCGCGTCGCGACGTCTGGGCGCCGCGCGGGGGAGGCGCCGCGATCGGGCAGGCCCGCGACGATCCGTTGCGCGTCGACCCGGTCCTGCGCGGTGGGCCGCAGCGCCTCCCGCAGGTGGTCGCCGACGCGTTCGCCGACGTGGTCGTCGCCGTGGTCGCCGACGTGGTCGTCGCCGTGGTCGCCGACGCGGTCGTCGCCGTGGTCGCCG
>JBDIAP010000174.1:0-7457 GCA_039812485.1 Kineosphaera sp. | reverse complement strand
CTCGTCGGTGGCCTGCCGGCCGGCCCCGGCCCGGGCCCGTAGTGCGACCCCGCCGACATACTGCTCGAGGCAGCCCGTCGAACCGCATCGGCACGTCGGGCCGCCGGGATTGACGCACACATGGCCGAGCTCACCCGCCCAGCCGTGCCTGCCGGTCATGACGTGCCCGTCGACGACGACGGCCCCGCCGATGCCGATCTCTCCGGTGAGATAGACGAAGTCGCGCAGTTCGCCGGCGCGGCCCGGGCCGAGGTGTGCGACGGCCCAGGCGGCGTAGTCGGCCTCGTTGTGGATGCGCACCGAGAGCCGGTGCCGCGGGTCGGCGGCGGCATCGGCACGGTCCACCGGTGAGTCGGCGCCCGTGTCGGTCGGCCCGTGGGACGTGTCGCCGTCGGTGTCCGCGTCGTCCGGCTCGGCCGCCCCGAGGTCGTCGACGGACCCGCGCGGGCCCGGGGGCGCATCGGGCCGACCTGTCACGGCTGTGCCTGTCACAGGCGCGGCCGTCACGGCTGCGCCTGTCGCGGCAGTGGCTGTCACGGCGGTGGCTGTCACGGCGGTGGCGGTCACGGCGGTGGCTGTCGGCGACTGGCCCAAGCCGCGGGCGGAGAGCGGGCCGAGCAGCTCCGCGACGGCGACCTCGGACCACCCGAGGTTGGGGGCACGCAGCAGGCGGCCGGTGTCGCTGGCGACGATGCCGGGGAGCGCGAGGCCGACACCGGCGGTGCGGATGTCGGGGCCGATCTGCGCGAGCACCTCCCGGCCGAGGTCACCGAGCTGGGGGAGCACCTGCGCCGGGTCCGAGCCCACGAAGTCGCCGCGCTCCTTGCGCTGGGCCAGCACCCGGCCGGTGAGGTCGACGACGACGGCGGCGAGAAACCCCGCGTTGATCTGCAGGCCGAGTGCCGCGATGGAGCCCGCACACGGCACGAGCGGCGTGGCGGGGCGCCCGGGGCCGGACATGGCCGGGGGGTCGAGCTCGGCGACGAACGATCCCTTGACGAGGTCGTCGACGAGCCGCGAGACCGTGGAGCGCGTCATGCCGGTCACGGCCGCGACGTCGGCCCGCGACGGCGGCGTCGCCGCCTCATAGATGGTGCGCAGCACAAGGCGCAGGTTCGCCTCCCGCAACGAGGCCTGGCGGGCACCCGAGAACGGGGCGGCCACCGAGGCCGCGACCCGTGAGCTGGGCGTCCTGTGGTGTGGCATGGGCCGACCCTACTGGGTGGCGGGTGCCTGGCCGGGATTAAGTCCGCAGAAAGAACAAAGCGTGCCAGTGGCGGGTCACGAGCTCCCGTCGCACGAACCGGCCTCTCCCGTGGCGGTGTCTCGAGAGTCCAGCTCGCTCGCGACCGCATCCGAAGCGGCCTGCGGACCCGAGCCGGAGTGCCCCTCGGGGCGCCCGAGAGCGAGGATCCCACGCAGAGCACCGGCCACGGCGTCGGCGTCGACGGGCGTGGCGCTCACCGCGGGCAGCGTCGCGAGGTATGACTCCAGCGCCTGGGCCATCGCTGTCCAGCGCAGCGCGGTGCCCGGACTCCGCGTGCGGGCGGCGACGAGCACCGTGTAGGTGATCTCGCCCAGCGCCGACTCCACGGTCGGCCAGTCCGCGAGCGCGTCGGACTGGGTCGTGCGCACCATCGCGAGCACCTTGGCGGCGGCGAGCTGCTCGAAATGCAGGTTGCGCCGGGCCGCCGGCGTCGCCGCCTCGTCGGGGTCGGCCGCCATGAGCCGCACCACCTGGTGCAGCGCGACGAGCGCGCGACGGAACTGCCGCCGCACGAGGACGACGGCGGTGCCCTGCCCCTGCAGCCACAGCACGAGCAGGGCGGCCGCCGAGCCGATGACCGTCTCGAGCACCCGCGACCACATGAGCGAGCCGACATGGTCGGAGGTCACGTGCATGGCGGCCATGAGCAGCGGCATCGGCGTCATGACCATCGTGGCCAGGGCGTAGTGCCGCGGCGCGAGCACCTGCGTCAGCGACGCGCAGACGACGACGGTCGCCGCGACCGCCGCGGGATGCAGGTGCAGCAGGTGCAGGCCGAAGAAGAGCCCCACCCCCGCGGCCGTGCCGGCGACCCGGTGCTCGGCCCGCACGGTGCTCGTCACCCGGTCGGACGCCGTGCTCAGCACGAGGGCCGCGGTCATCTGAGCCCAGTAGGGGTGATCGAGGTGGAAGAGCGAGGAAAACCCGCCGCCGAGCAGCACGGCCAGGCCGGTGCGGCGCGCGGCCAGCCACGCGGGCGAGGCCGACGACAGCGACCACGCCAGCAAGTAGGGGATGCGGGGCGCCCCGAGGTAGTGGTCGGCGACCGCGTCGTCGTCGAGTCGGGTCCACGGCAGCTCGTGCCGCGCGACGACGCGGAACAGCCGCAGGTGCAGCGCGTGGATCTCGTCTTCGAGGCGCTGGGCGTCGGCGCCCGGCGGGCGCCCGCGCGCGAGCGACGCGACGAGGGAGGACTGGGCCTGGAAGAGCGCCCCGAAGGCGGCGTCGCGCAGCCGACCGAGATCCACCGGCCCTGACCGCTCGCCAGGGTCACCGGCGGGCGCCGCGTCGGCCGTGGCGGGCTGCCCGTCCCACGCCCGCTCCAGGTCGGCCACGGCCGTGGCGAGCGCGCTGACCTGCCGGTGCACCGCGGCGCGGCGGCGTCCGAGCTGCATGACGATCGACGTCGTGCAGCCGATGACCATCGCCAGCGCCGTGATGGCGACGAGTAACGGGATCGGCACGCCCAGCGTCGGGATGTAGGACGCCGCGCAGATGCCCATGATGAGCAGCATCGGGCCTGGCGGGTCGGACAGAAGCGAGTGATAGGCGAAGGCCGTCACGGTCGCGAGGGCGGCGACGGCCACGACCCCGAGAACGGTCGGCAGCAGGGCGGTCAGCGCGCCGAGCGCCACGAGCACCGTGTAGCCCAGCGCCAGCGCCGACAGCACGCGGATGCGACTGCGCTGCGATCGGTCGAACGCGCTGATGGCGACGAAGATGCCGGTCATGCCCGTGAGAGCCAGCGGCACACCGAAGGCCAGGCTCAACAGGCTGATCGTCATCGTCCCGACGACGAAGGCGTGTGCGGCTTTGACGCGTGTGCCGCGGGCCTGCTTGACCTCGACGAAGCGGACGACCTCGCGGGTCACGGCGGTGGGCACCTGCCGGATTCTAGGTGCAGGGCCGGCGGTGCCGGGTGGTCGGATGCCTGGGGGCCGTGCGTGTGTCCGTGGCGCGTGGCGTCTCAGCAGTGGGTGTGCACGAGTGCGGTGCCGATCTCCACGAGCCGCGCTCGCACGCGGCGCGACTCCTCGTCCTGCCCGGGCACTGTGACGGCATCGGCGAACGACGCCAGCGACCGGGCGAGCATGTCGACATCACGCGCGGCGACGGTGCCGGTCCACCCGCCGTCGGGTCCGCGGGTGAGCTGGGCCTGTCGCCCGAACCGGCGGCGCAGCATGCCGACGGCGCCCGCCTGCGCGGTGATGCTGACGACGACCCCGCCGCGGCGCGTCTCGACCTCCTCGACGACCTCCTCCCAGGCCTTCTCGACGTCGAGGTCCGGAGGCCGCTCGAACCTGCGCGACAGCACGGTCGCGGCCCGGATGCGGTCGATGCGGAAGGTCCGTCGCCCTGCGGGCGTACCGGCCAGCAGGTACCAGTGCTCGCCCTTGTCGACCAGCGCCCAGGGATCGACGTCCCGAGTGGACTCACCGGCCTGGCCGGCGTACGTCAGACACACACTGGTGCGTGCGATGATCGCCGTCCGCAACGGCTCCAGATGCTCCGGCAGGGTGGGTCGACGCCCTCCCCAGGCGCTCCCGTCGACGACGACGGCACGGGCCGCCGCGTCGGCGTCGTCGCGGAATGTCTCGGGCAGCGCGCGCAGCAGCTTGCGCAGGGCGGACTGCCCGGCCGCGTCGGCGCGGCGGCTCGATCCCAGCAGCGTGAAGAGGGCCGTGGCCTCGTCGGCCGTGAGCCCCGTGAGGTCGGTGCGGGCGCCGCCGAGCAGCTGCCAGCCGCCGCCCCGACCCGGCTGCGCGTAGACGGGGATGCCCGCCGCCCCGAGCGCCTCCAGGTCGCGCCGGGCGGTGGCGACCGAGACCTCGAGCTCGGTCGCCAGTTGCGCGGCGCTGATCTTGCCCTTGGCCTGCAGGATCAGCAGGGTCGCCACGAGGCGGTCGGCGCGCACGGCCTCATCATCGCCGACAATGCTCCGCAAAGTGCTCAGAAGGTGAGCAGTTCAGCCGGGATCCTCATCTCATGAGCACCGCCATGCTGACCGCAGCCGCACCCTCTCCCGCGCTCCGCCCGACATACGCCCGCACGCTGCCCGTTCTCGGCAGCTACCGACTCGCCGAGACCGCGGGGTTGGGTTTCGGGCGCCAGGCGATCGCCGATTTCGACGGCGTCTACCGCATGGCCTTCACGGTCGACGGCGACCATGAGCGCGCCGCCGCCGTCGAGATCCGCCAACCCGCGCCCGACGGGCTCGTCGTGACCATGACCACCGACGCCGACCCCGACGTCGTCGCCGCGCAGGTCGCTCGCATCCTCTCGGTCGACGTCGACGGTCGCGGCTTCGACGAGCTGGCCCGCCGCGATCGGGTCATCGGCACGATGGTCGCGGCCGCGCCGGGACTGCGCCCGCCGCAGTTCTGCTCGCCCTATGAGGCCGCCGCCTGGTCGATCATCAGCGCCCGCCGACCCGGAGTCCAGGCCGAGCGCGTGCGTCGCCGGCTCAGCGCCGCGCACGGCACCGGGTTAGCGGTCGCCGGCGGGGTTGAGCACGCCTTCCCGACACCGACGCAGCTGCTGGGCGTCACCGACGTGCCCGGGCTCCCCGCCACCGCGATCCCGCGGTTGCACGCCGTCGCCGAGGCCGCCCGCGCCGGCGAGCTCGACATCTCGCGCCTGGTCGCGCTCGACCCCGAGGAGGCCCGACTCGACGTGCAGCGCCTGCCCGGGATCGGCCCCTTCTACAGCGGGCTCATCGTCTATCGCGCGCTCGGTCTGCCCGACGTGTTGCCGCTCATCGAGCCGCGCAGCCGGGCTGCCCTCGAACGCGCCCACGGCCTGGGTCCGTGCAGCGACGAGGAGTTCACCGCGCTCGCACGGGCGTGGCGTCCCTACCGCATGTGGGTGACGTTCCTGGCACGGGCCACGGCCGGGCGGGTCGATCCGGCGGCGGGGCGGGCGCCTAGAAGCCGGGGTCCTCGGCGCAGCTGAGGCCCGGCAGGGGACCGAGCACGCGTTCGGCCGCCTCGGCGAGCGCGGGCAGGTCGGCGCGGTGCGTGCGGATCGAGGCGGCCCGGCCGCTGCGCGCCAGCGCCGTGCCTTCCTCGCGCCACCGTGCGATCGCCTCATCGCTCAGGTGGGGCGGCAGTCGCCCCGCCGCGTTCGTGACGCGCCACCACGGGGTCTCGTCGGGCTGGGCCCCGTCGGGCCGGCGCTCGTCCGCCCTGATCTCGTCGGCCCGCGCCGCAGTGTCGTCGGGGTTCGACGTCGCCATGATGTGGCCGACCTGCCGCGGCCCGATCCCGAGCAGCTCGGCAATGTCCCCGTAGCTGACGACGCGACCCGGCGGCACGAGCCGCACGACCGTGCGCACCCGCCGGCGCAGCACGGCCGGCTCCGGGCGGGGACGCCCACCGCGCTCCGAGAGCTCAGGGTCTCCTGGTTCGCGTCCCGTCACGCGCTCATGCAAGCACGCGGGCTGGGCCACCGGCCGCGAACCGGGGTCGGCAACCTCGGATAGCCTGGGTCGGTGTTCAACAACCTGTCCGACCGCCTCACCCTGACGTTCAAGAACCTGCGCAGCAAGGGCCGCGTCACCGACAGCGACGTCAACGCGACGATCCGCGACATCCGGGTCGCCCTGCTCGATGCCGACGTGTCGCTGCCGGTCGTGCGCGCGTTCACGTCGCGGGTGCGCGAGCGCGCCCTCGGTGTCGAGGTCCACCAGGCGCTCAACCCCGGTCAGCAGGTCGTCAAGATCGTCAACGACGAGCTCGTCGCGATCCTCGGCGGGCAGACCCGCGGGCTGGCGCTGGCCAAGCAGCCGCCGACCGTCATCATGCTCGCCGGGCTGCAGGGCTCGGGCAAGACGACGCTGGCCGGCAAGCTCGGCTACTGGCTCAAGCAGCAGGGGCACACCCCGATGCTCGTGGCCGCCGACCTGCAGCGCCCCAACGCCGTGACCCAGCTCGAGGTCGTCGGCGAGCGCGCCGGAGTGCCGGTGTACGCGCCCGAGCGGGGCAACATCGCCGGCTACGACGCGGCGGTCGAATACGGCTCGGGCACCAGAGGTTATGGCGACCCGGTCGCCGTGGCCCGGCAGGGTGTGGCCGAGGCGGAGCGCCAGCAGCGCGACGTCGTCATCGTCGACACCGCGGGTCGGCTCGCGATCGACACCGAGCTCATGGCCCAGGCGGCCGACATCCGCGCGGCCATCGACCCCGACGAGGTGCTCTTCGTCGTCGACGCGATGATCGGCCAGGCCGCGGTCGACACGGCCGTCGCCTTCCAGGACGGCGTCGACTTCACCGGCGTCGTGCTCTCCAAGCTCGACGGTGACGCCCGCGGCGGGGCGGCGCTGTCGATCGCGCACGTCACGGGCCGGCCGATCATGTTCGCCTCGACCGGCGAGCAGACCAAGGACTTCGAGGTCTTCCACCCCGACCGCATGGCCTCGCGCATCCTCGACATGGGCGACGTGCTGACGCTCATCGAGCAGGCCGAGCGGGCTTTCGATCGCCGCGAGCAGGCGGAGCTGACGCGCAAGTTCCTCGAGGACGAGGACTTCACCTTCGACGACTTCCTCCAGCAGATGGCGGCCATCAAGAAGATGGGCTCGCTCAAACAGCTGCTCGGCATGATGCCGGGGATGAACCAGATGCGCGACCAGCTCGACTCGCTCGACGAGCGCGAGTTCGACCGCGTCGAGGCGATGGTGCGGTCGATGACCCCCTTCGAGCGCACCCACCCCAAGCAGATCAACGGCTCCCGCCGCTCGCGCATCGCCCGCGGCTCCGGCGTGCAGGTCAGCGAGGTCAATCAGCTCCTCGAGCGCTTCGGGCAGGCGCAGAAGATGATGCGACAGATCCGCCGCGGCGGCATGCCGGGGATGCCCGGCATGCCCGGAGGCGGCGGCGCCGCCAAGCGCAAGCCCCCGACGAAGGCCAAGGGCAAGAGCGGCAACCCCGCCAAGCGGGCCCAGCAGGCCAAGGAGATCGAGGCCAAGCGCGCCCAGGCGCGCCAGAACGCCTACGGGGCCGCGTTCGAGTCACCGGGCGCGTCAGGCGGCGCTTTCGGCGGCGGTGCGGGCGCCCAGAGCCCCGACGCCGGCGTCGACGCCGCCCAAGCGGCCGAACTGCTCAAGGGCCTTGACCCGACGAAGCTCCCCAAGGGGTTCGACAAGTACCTGAAGTAGTGAACCTCGGCTGCGCCGACCCTGGCGCTGGGCGCC
>JBDIAP010000173.1:0-7536 GCA_039812485.1 Kineosphaera sp. | reverse complement strand
TGTCGGTCACGCGCGCCCCGAGCCGGATCGTGCCGCCGGCGCGCTCGATGACCTCGGCCATCTTCACACAGACCTGTGTGTAGTCGACGATGCCGGTCGAGGTGAGCCAGATCGCCCCGACACCGGTGATATTCGGCTCGCGCCGCTTGAGCTCCGCCGCGTCGATCTTCTCGACGTCGAGCTCGTTGATGAGCGCCCGCTCGTAGAGGGCGTTCATCCGCTCCAACTCGGCGTCGTTCGTCGCGACGATGAGCTTGCCCGTGTTGCGGTAGCCGATGCCGTGCTCGTCGCAGAACTGCCGCGTGCGGACCGCCCCCTCCTTGCACAGCTTCGCCTTGTGCGACCCGGGCTTGTAGTAGATGCCCGCGTGGATGACGCCGCTGTTGTGCCCCGTCTGGTGCCGGGCGACGCCGTCCTCCTTCTCGAGCACGACGAGGCTCGAGCCGGGGCGTTCCCGCAGCAGCGACATCGCGGTCGCGAGGCCGACGATCCCGCCGCCGATGACCGCGTAGTCGTAGACATCCGGGGGCTGCGCCCCCGGAGACCCCCGAACAGCACCGAGCGGCTGCGCCGCGACGTCCAGCTGTTCCGAGAAACCAGGCGACTGCGTCGCGGTTTCTCGGCTCGGCTGCGCCGAGTTCTGCGCGTCGGACATCAGGCGCTCGCCTCCACCGCCGGCTGCGGGAACGCCGCGTCCTGCTCGGCGCGCAGCTCGTCCGCGAGGCGACCGGCCGGCACCGTGACGTCCGCGTAGGAGATCGCCTCGTCCTTGGCGATGTCGCGGGTCAGCACGCAGCCCTCGGCGAGCCCGACGGGCACGAGCCGCTCGGCGGCCGCGATCGGCGCCTTCTCGCACTCGCCGTAGTAGGTGTAGCCACCGAGCGCGTCGAGCGTCTCGCCGGCCTTGAGGTCACGCTTGGCGACCGTGATGACCTCGACCTTCGGCGCCTGGCGCAGCGGCTTGATCGTCGCGTCGCCGAGGAGGGCGGCGCGGGCGATCGTGTTCGGCACCTCGAAGTGGCACAGGTGGTAGGGCGTGTAGAAGCTGTACAGCGGCCCCTCCCCCAGCTTGTAGAGGTTGAGGTAGTGACGCTGCTTGGGATCCTCGTGCGTGGCGAGCACATAGACGCCCGGCCCCGGCTTCGACCCCACGACGTAGTCGACCGCACCGCCGAGCTCACGCAGCTCGTCGATGTCGTACATGCTCGTCAGCTCGTCGACGTGCCCGCGGTGATCGCGCTGGAGGCAGCCCCGCCGGTGCACCGAGAGCCCGGCGGCGTTGGCGACGAGCGCCTGCTCGACCGACACCTTCGTGCCGTCGGCGAAGCTCGTCACCATGTGCGGGTCCTGCCCCCACTGGCGGGCGAACCCCTCCTGCGTCGTCGGGTTGCGGTACGGGTCCTGCAGGCCCTTGACGTTGCCGGCCACCAGCGGGGTGAGCCCCAGGCCGCGGACGAACCGGATGAGGTTCATCTGCACGCCCGGCTGGTCACCGTCGCAGCCGGTGTAGACGAGGCCGGCGTCCTCGAACTTCGCGGACAGGATCGGGCCGATCGTCGCGTCGACCTCGGCGTTCATGAGCACGAGGTGCTTGCGCCCGGCGAGCGTGTCGAGCGCGAGCCGCGCCCCGAACTCCACCGAGCCGGTGCAGTCGACGACGACGTCGACGCTCGTGGCGCCGGTCATCGCCTCGTGGTGGCTCGTCACGGCGTGCTTGCCGGCGCGGCACGCGCGGTCGACGTCGGCGGCTGTGTCCACGACCTCGATGTCGTCCGCGGCGATCCCCGCGTTCTCCAGCGCGAAGACGCCCTTGTCGGTGTTGCGGGCGTAGACGACCGCGACGTTCTGACCGGAGACCGTGTTGGTGATGTGGTTGATCAGGCCCTTGGCCATGAAGCCCGGGCCGGCGATGCCGACCTGGATCGGGCGGCCGTCGGCCTCGCGCGCGGCGAGCAGGGTGTCGGTGACGATCATCGGATGGCCTTCCCGTCCCAGTCCGGCCACGCCTTGTCCTTGTCGGAGATGACGACGACCTCGCCGGGCCACTCGATGCCGAAGGCCGGGTCGTCGTAGCGCTGACCACGCTCCGCGGACGGCGTGTACATGCCGCTGACCTGATACATGACCTCGGTGTCGTCGGTCATCGTGAGGTAGCCGTGGCCGCAGTACGGCGGGATCCACAGCGCGCGGCGGTTGTCGGCGGACAGCTCGACCATCGCGTACTTGCCGAACGTCGGGGAGTCCTCGCGCAGGTCCAGGCAGCAGTCGACGATCGTGCCGCGCGTGCAGCGCACGAGCTTGCCCTCGGCGGCGGGCTCGATCTGGCGGTGCATGCCGCGCATCGTGCCCTTCTTGGCGTTCCAGCTCATGTTGGCCTGCGCGACGTGCGTCTCGATGCCGTGCGCAGCGAATTCGTCGGTGCAGAACGTGCGGGCGAAGCCGCCGCGCTCGTCACCGAAGGGCGTGAGGTCGATGATCCAGCAGCCGTCGACGGCGGTCTCGGTGAACTTCACGGCTCACCACTCCCGCTTCCAGAAGAGCTTCTCGTCGACCTGGCCGGTCTTGAGCAGCCATTCGATCTGCTTGAGGCGCGTGTGGCCGCGCCCGGTGAAGGTCGCCTCGTCGAGCTGGATCGCGTCGAACACCTCGTGCAGCTGCTTGGCGCCCTTGGCGAGGTCCCAGTCGCAGACGAGGCCGAGGTCGCTGATCTTGTCGAAGTTGACCTTGTAGGAGCGGTTGTCCGCACCCGGCTCACCGAAGGACAGCTGGCAGCCGGTGAACTCGTTCGCCACGGTCTCGGCGATCTCGCGCACCGTGTAGTTGTTGTCGTTCGACCCGGAGTTGAACGCCTGCGCGTGGATCTTCTCGACCGGCGAGTCGAGCATGAGCAGGATGCCCTTGCACAGGTCGAGCGCGTGGGCCATCGGCCGCCACGGGGTGCCGTCGCTGGTCATCGCGATGACACCGGTCGTGTAGGCCAGGCCCGAGAGGTTGTTGAGCACGATGTCGAAACGCTGCCGCGGGCTCGCGCCGAACGCGGTGGCGTTGCGCAGCGCGACCGGGTGGAAGTTGTCGTCGGCGAGCGCCCACAGGTCCTGCTCGGTGAGGTACTTGCACTTGCCGTAGGCGGTCTGCGGGTTGACCTCGCTCGTCTCGTCGACGGTGCCGTCGGCGACGCCGTAGACCGAGCACGAGCTCATGTAGACGAACCGCTCCACGCCGGCGGCCTTGGCCGTCTTGGCGACGTGCGCCGAACCGAGGTGGTTGATCTCGTAGGTGATCGGGCCGACGAGGTCGCCGACCGGGTCGTTGGACAGCTCGGCGAGCGCGACGACGGCGTCGACACCCTCGAAGTCGGCCTCGGTGAGGTTGCGCATGTCCTTGGCCAGCGTGAGCGCCTCGCTCTTCAGGCCGTTGTAGAGCCACCCGTTCTTGTAGAAGCCCGTGTCGACTGCGACGACGTCGTGCCCGGCCTCGATGAGCATCGGGGCGAGCAGACAGCCGATGTAGCCATCCGTGCCGGTGACGAGGATCTTCATGCTCAGTTCCACACCTTCCAGGGCGCCGTGCCCTTGCTCCACAGGGTCTCCAGCAGGTTCCGGTCGCGCAGCGTGTCCATCGGCTGCCAGAACCCGTCGTGCTTGTATGCGTTGAGTTGGCCGGCGTGCGCGAGATTGCGCAGCGGGCCCTGCTCGAAGACGGTGTCGTCGCCCTCGATGTAGTCGATGACGCTCGGCTCGAGCACGAAGTAGCCGGCGTTGATCCAGGCGCCGTCGCCGGCCGGCTTCTCCATGAACGACTCGATCTTGGTCTCGTTGGCGCCGAGCACCAGGGCGCCGAAGCGACCGGCCGGCTGCACGGCCATCATCGTGGCCTGCAGGCCCTGCTCCTTGTGGAACGCCAGCTCGGCGGTGATGTCGGCATCGGTGACGCCGTCGCCGTAGGTGAAGCAGAACGTCTCGTCGAGGTAGTCCGCCACGCGCGCCAGGCGGCCGCCGGTCATCGACTCGGTGCCGGTGTCGACGAGCGTGACCCGCCAGTCCTCCGCGGAACGCTGGTGCACGGTCATCTCGTCCTTGCCGAGATCGAACGTGACATCCGAGCGTCGCAACGCGTAGTTGGCGAAGTAGTCCTTGATGACCTCGCCCTTGTAGCCGCAGCAGACCACGAAATCCTTGATGCCGTGCGCGGCATACGTCTTCATGATGTGCCACATGATCGGGTGACCCCCGACCTCGACCATGGGCTTGGGTCGCAGTGCGGTCTCCTCGGACAGGCGCGTGCCGAGCCCTCCGGCCAGGATGACTGCCTTCATCGTGCCCCTCCCCGGGCGTGTCGAATCGTCGCGGGCATGGCTGCTTGATCCCCCCTGAAATAGCTACAGCCGCAATGCGGCTCCTCCCCCGTGCGGCGCTCGTCCGGGCTCGATGGCACACCGTGACGGAGCATGACCGCTGCCGACAACTATACAAGCGTCCTACTGGTTTCTCACATCTGCGCCGGTCAGCCCCCCTGTCGCGGCCCTCGAGTCACCGGTCGTCTCGCTCCGCCGACCGGCGACGGGCCCCCGAGATCGGTTGTCGCCGTGGGACGCACAGCGCCGGCACGACGCGGCCGGCCGCACCTCCTACGCGGGGTGCGGCCGGCGGTGGGATAAATACATGCCGATGCCCACGGCGGGGCGGCTCTCAGCGCTGGCCACCCGCGTAGTTCGGCGCCTCCACCGTCATCTGCACGTCGTGCGGGTGACTCTCCTTGAGGCCCGCCGCGGTGATCCGCACGAACCGCCCGCGCGCCTGCAGCTGCGGGATCGTCGGCGCCCCGATGTAGAACATCGACTGCCGCAACCCCCCGACGAGCTGGTAGGCGACCGCCGCCAGCGGCCCCCGGTAGGCGACCTGGCCCTCGATGCCCTCGGGCACGACCTTGTCGTCGTCGGAGACGTCGCCCTGGAAGTAGCGATCCTTGGAGTAGGACAGCCCGCGCCCCCGGCTGGCCATCGCGCCCAGCGAGCCCATGCCCCGGTAGGACTTGTACTGCTTGCCGTTGATGAAGACCAGCTCGCCGGGGCTCTCCTCGCACCCGGCGAGCAGCGACCCGAGCATCACGGTGTCGGCGCCGGCCACGAGGGCCTTGGCGATGTCGCCGGAGTATTGCAGCCCGCCGTCGCCGATGACGGGCACCCCCGCCGGGCGGGCCGCGAGCGACGCGAGGTGGATCGCGGTGACCTGTGGCACGCCGACGCCCGCGACGACGCGGGTCGTGCAGATCGAGCCCGGACCGACGCCCACCTTGATGCCGTCGGCGCCCGCGTCGACGAGCGCCTGCGCGCCCTCGCGGGTCGCGACATTGCCGCCGATGATGTCGACCCCGCGCGCGGCCGGGTCACGCCGCAGGCGCCGGATCATCTCGGTGACGCCGCGGGCGTGCCCGTTGGCCGTGTCGACGACCAGCGCGTCGACCCCGGCCTCCACCAGGGCCATCGCCCGCTCCCACGAGTCGCCCCAGAACCCGACGGCCGCGCCGACCCGCAGCCGGCCCTGATCGTCCTTCGTCGCCTGCGGGTATTGCTCGGTCTTCGTGAAGTCCTTGACGGTGAAGAGCCCGCAGAGCCGCCCCGCGTCGTCGACCAGCGGCAGCTTCTCGATCTTGTTGCGCGCCAGGAGCGCGAGCGCATCCTCCTTGGCGACCCCGACCGGGGCCGTGACCAGCGGCATCGGGGTCATCACCTCGGCGACGCGGCGCAGCGGATCGGTCTCGAAGCGCAGGTCGCGGTTGGTGATGATGCCCACGAGCAGGTTGTCGGCCGTGACGACCGGCAGACCGGAGATGCGGAACTGCGCACACAGCTCATCGACCTGCCGCAGCGTCGCCTCCGGCGACACGGTGACGGGGTCGGTGATCATGCCCATCTCGGAGCGCTTGACCTGGTCGACCTGGTGCGCCTGGTCGTCGATGGACAGGTTGCGGTGCAGGATGCCGAGGCCGCCCTGGCGGGCCATGGCGATGGCCATGCGCGACTCGGTCACGGTGTCCATCGCCGCCGACAACAGCGGCAGCTTGACGGTGATGTTGCGGCTCACACGGCTCGAAGTGTCCGCCTCGGAGGGGATGACATCGGTCTCTCCCGGCAGGAGCAGGACGTCGTCGTAGGTGAGGCCCGTGAGGGCGAAGGGATCGTGAGCCGGGCTCGTGGCCTGCTCCGATCGGAGAGTCTCTGGTGCGTCGAGGTCTGTGCTGATCGCCGACATGCACCAATTCTAGGCCGCGCTGCGGGCGCGACTAGACACGCGCGGCTCGGGACCCGCCCGGCCGACGGGTCAGTCGGTCTCGGACGAGGTGATCCCGCCGGCCTGCGTGGCGCTCCCGGGGGCGCTGGAGGTCGCACCGGTGGACCCGACGACCCGGTCGCTCGTCGTGCCGCCCCGGGTCACGGTGGCGCTCGCCGTCGTGCCGTGCGTGACCGTCGCGTGCCCCACCGCGCCGCGAGTGACCGTGCTGCGGGCCGCGCTCGAACGCGTCGGTGACGACGGCTCCTTGTCGTCGTGCGAGCCGGACGATCCCGACGAGCTGGAGCCGCCCACCGCTGCGGATCCGCCATCGGAGGTGGCGCCACCGGTGGTCGGCGAGCCGGCGCTCGAGGCAGCGGAGGTCGGCGTCTGCGACGGGCTGGGTGTCGCCGAACCCGTAGGCGTCACCGACGAGGCCGTCGCGGACGCGCTCGTCGAGGGGCTCGTCGGGCCGGTGGACGACCCGGACGTCGGCGGGCGCGAGCCGTCGGGCGAACCCGACGTGTGCGACGTCGGCTCGGAGGTCGGCGCGGAGGTCGACGAGGACCCGGACGATGCGTCGGACGTCGACGTGTCACCGCTCGCGCCCGACGTCGGCGTCTCGGCCGGCGCATAGGGCGGCGTGTTGGTCGAGGTGGCGATCGACGCCAGCGCCGAGGCCGCCGAGGGGATGCCGACCGGCGTCGTCGACGGCGTCGTCATCGCGATGATGACCGGCGCCGTGCTCGCGGCGGTCGCCGTCGGGTCGCCGGCCGAGGCCTGCTCCGCCTGGTCGACACGCTTGTCGAGTGCCGACACCTGCGCGGCGACCCCGGGGTCGGGGCTCGGGCCGAGACCGCCCTGGAGCACCTCGACGATCTCCCGCGCCGCCGCGGTCTGACCGGCCTTGAGGCGGTCGTCGACGACCTTGACGAGCACGTCGTCGAGCTTCTCGGGCCCGGTGGCCGACGTGGTGGCGGGCGCGACGATGAGCGCCTTCGGCACGATGCGCGAGAGCACCGGCACGTCCTGGCCGGTCAGGGCCGCGGCCACGCCGCCGCCCGACATCGTGATCGCCAGCGCGCCGACGACGGCAGCAGCCCGCGAACCCGGAATCCTGATCGTGCGCGGCCCGGGACGCCGCGGCTCGCCGACGCCACCGCGACGGCCCCCACCGCCGCTGGCGCCGCCACCGCCTACGCCGTGGCCTGTGCCCGCACCGTGTCCGGCGCCGGACGCCACCGCGCCGAAGCCGACACCGGCCCGA
>JBDIAP010000172.1:0-7696 GCA_039812485.1 Kineosphaera sp. | reverse complement strand
CTCGGCGCCGGAGGCGCGGTCGGGCTCGGCGCCGGAGGCGCGGTCGGGCTCGGCGGCCGTCAGGGCCAGCCGGTCGTGCTCCTCGCGCACCATGCGCCACCACATGTAGAGGGCGAAGAGCGCGAAGATCCACCACTGCAGCGCGTAGGCGAGGTTGCGCCACGACATGCCCTCGGCGAGCAGGTCGGGCGGGGGGATGTGCGCGAGCGCGCTCGTGGCCTGGGCCGGCGGCGTCTGGGACGTGGGGAAGAGCATCGCGTTGTAGAGCTCACCGGGCCAGTCGTTGACGAGCACGGCCAGGTCGACGGATTGCATCTGACCGGGCGGCAGCGCCACGGGCCTGTCGGGCGCGGCCTCCCCCGGCGCGAGCATGCCCGCCAGGGACACGGGCCCGGCACTGGGCGTCGGCACGGCGGCGGGGTCGGTCGTGAACCCGCGGATGACGGCCAACCGCGCCTGCGTGCCGTCGACGACGAGTGGCGTCACGACCCAGTAGCCGGTCCGCTCGCCGAGCCGCCGGTCGGTGACGACGATCTCGCGTCCGGCGTCATACGTGCCCGACACGGTCACCGAGCGCCCCGCGAGATCGCTGGTCATCGGCGTGTGCGGCGGCAGCGCCTGCGTGAGCTGCACCGACGGCAGCGCGGCCGCCCGCTCGAGCGCCTCGGCGTGCCCTTTGTCGCGGGCCACGTTGAGCTGCCACAGCCCGAGCATCGCGAAGGTGACGAGCACGACGCAGACCAGGGCCAGCAGAGCCAGCCACTTGGGTTTCATCGCCGTGCGCCACACGCTCGCCAGGCTAGTCGACGTCCTGGAGACGGCGCCGACCGCCCGAGGAGCACCGGAGGTGGTCGTCCCGCCCCTGGCTCACCGGCGCCTGAGCGGTCGCCGCCCTGTATCGGTCAGCGCCTCACCCCCGACCCAGCGCCTTGAGCACTCGCAGCAGCACGGTGGCACCGGTGGCCATGGTCTGGCCGGACACGCCGTCGGGCGCGCCGAGGGGCACGAGGCGTTGCACGGCGATCGTCTGCGACTCGGTGTATTTGAGCAGGCCCTCCTCGCCGTGTCGGCGACCGACGCCGGAGGCCTTCATGCCGCCCATGGGGGCCGCGACGCTGGCATAGGCCGCGCCGAAGCCGTCGTTGACGTTGACGCTGCCGCACCGGATCGCGGCCGCGATGCGGCGACCTCGCTCCGCGTCGCGGGTGAAGACCGACGCACTCAACCCGTAGCCGGTGTCGTTGGCCGCCGCGATCGCCTCCGCGTCACTGCCGACCCGGTAGACCGACACGACCGGCCCGAAGGTCTCCTCGCGACAGACCGCGGCCTCGCGCGGCACACGATCGAGCACGGTCGGCTCGAAGAACCACGGCCCGATGTCCGGCCGGGCCCGGCCGCCGGTCAGCACGAGCGCCCCGGCCTCGACGGCGCCGTCGACGTGCGCCTGCACACGGCCCAGTTGGGCCTGCGAGACGAGGCTCCCGAGGTCGGCGTCGTAGGTGAGATTCGTGCCCAGCCGCAGCGCCTCGACCCGCGGGATGAACCGGTCGAGGAAGTCCGCCGCGATCGCCTCGTGCAGCAGCAGCCGCTCGATGCTGATGCACAGCTGCCCCGCCGAGGTGAAGCAGGCCCGCACCGCACCCTCCGCGGCGCGGTCGAGGTCGGCGTCGGCCGCGACATACATCGCGTTCTTGCCGCCGAGCTCGAGGCTGGCGCCGACGAGCCGCGCCCCCGCATCGCGGGCGACGAGCCGCCCGGTCGCGCTCGACCCCGTGAACGCGACGTAGTCGGCCTGCGCGAGCACGTCGGCGCCGGTCGTGGGCCCGGGCCCGAGCACGACCTGGAGGACCCGCGGCGGCAGCCCCGCCCGCGCGAGAAGGTCGGCGCACAGCAGCGCGGTGAGGCTCGTCTGGGGGTCGGGACGCAGCACGACGGCGTTGCCCGCGAGCAGCGCGGGGATGACGTCGGTGATCGCCATCGACAGCGGGTAGTTCCAGGGCGCGACGACGCCGACGACCCCTCGCGGGTGGCGCAACTCCTCGACGCGCGTCAGCACCGGCAGCAGCCCCGGCAGCCGTTTCGGGGCGAGCAGGGCCGGCGCCACCGCCGCGTAGTAGCGGCACACCTGGGCGACGTCGACGATCTCGTCGAAGGCGTGCGCGCGCGCCTTGCCCGACTCGAGCTGGATGAGGTCGAGCAACTCCACCTGGTGGTCGAGCACGAGGTCGTGGAAACGCCCGAAGACCTCGGCGCGCAGGTGCACCGGCAGCGCCTCCCACGACGGCCGCACGGCCCGGGCACCGTCGAACGCGAGCTGCACGTCGTCACCGCTGCTCACCGGCAGCCGGGCCAGCACCCGGCCGGTCATCGGCGTCACCGTGTCCATCGTCTGCGCTCGCGGCGAGGCGACCGCGAACTCCCGCAGCCGCGCCACCCACCCCGGGTCGAGGGCGAACGTGCCCGGCGTCGGCACGCCGGGGTCGGCCCGGCCGGCGCCCGCCCTCGAGGTCATGACGTCGACGGCGCTGCCGCCGGAGTCGCCCAGCGGCGACTCGCCGGGCGTGCTCGGGGCCGACGCGCGCCCCGCGCCGGCGATCGTCCTACGAGCCCACAGGGGCCCTCGTGCCTGGTCCCGTCCCATGCACGAAAGGCTACGTCCGACCACCGACAAGGTTCAGCGCATCGCGCTACGCGAAGACGAGCAGCGTTGCCCCGCAAGCGAACCGGCCGATGCCGAGAGCCGCCCGACCCGTCGGCGCCCGGCGTCGGGCGCCCTCAGTGCCCGTCGGGGGCGACGACGACCTCGACGCGCTGAAACTCCTTGACCTCCGTATAACCCGTCGTCGCCATCGCCCGGCGCAGGGCGCCGACGAAGTTCGTGCGCCCGTCGGCGCTGCGACCGGGGCCGAAGAGGATCTCCGCCATCGGCGCGATCGCCCCGACCTCGACGCGCTCGCCGCGCGGCAGCTGCCGGTGATGCGCCTCCGAGCCCCAGTGGTGGCCGCGGCCGGGGGCCTCGAGCGCCCGGGCGAGCGCGGCCCCGATCATGACGGCGTCGGCGCCGCACGCGATCGCCTTGACGACGTCGCCCGAGCGGCCCATGCCCCCGTCGGGGATGACGTGCACGTAGCGGCCGCCGGACTCGTCGAGGTAGTCGCGCCGGGCCGCGGCCACGTCGGCGATCGCCGTGGCCATGGGGGTCGCGATGCCGAGCGTCTGCCCGGTGGTGTGCGCCGCGCCGCCGCCGAAGCCGACGAGCACTCCGGCCGCGCCCGTGCGCATGAGGTGCAGCGCGGCCGTATACGTGCCCGCCCCGCCGACGATGACCGGCACGTCGAGCTCGTAGATGAAGCGCTTGAGGTTGAGCGGCTCGGCGTGGCTGCTGACGTGCTCGGCCGACACCGTCGTGCCGCGGATGACGAAGAGGTCGACCCCGGCGTCGACGACCGTGCGCCAGTGCTCCTGCGTGCGCTGCGGCGACAGCGCCCCGGCGACCGTGACCCCGGCGTCTCGGATCTGGTGCAGCCGCGCGCTGATGAGCTCGGGCTTGATGGGCTCGGAGTAGATCTCCTGCATCCGGGCCGTCACCGAGCCGGCGTCGAGGCCGGCGATCTCCGCCAGCTGCGGCGTCGGGTCCTCGTAGCGGGTCCACAGCCCCTCGAGGTCGAGCACGCCGAGCCCACCGAGCCGGCCGAAGGCGATGACGGTCTCCGGGGACATGACCGAGTCCATCGGCGCCGCGAGGAACGGCAGGTCGAAGTGGTAGGCGTCGATCTGCCAGCTCGTCGACACCTCCTCCGGGTCGCGCGTCCGCCGCGACGGCACGATGCCGACGTCGTCGAAGTGGTAGGCACGCCGCCCGCGCTTGCCCCGGCCGATCTCGATCTCAGTCACCCGCTCAGGCTACCTGCGCGGCCCTCCTCGCTCGGGCGGCCTCGGCCGCGCCACGGCGCTCCTCACGCCGGCGCGCCCACACCTGCGGGCGACGACGGACCCACCCCCGACACATGAGCACAGCACTCCCGCACCGCCCCACTCCACACGCCAGGCGAGACCAAAGCCATGACGGTGACGCCGTGACCAGGCACGCTGTCGGGGTGAGTTCCGATGAGGCCATCCCGCCGCTCGTGCCGCCCGCGCTGGGCACGTGGCGCGCCCCGGCCCATCCGGACCTCGCGGCCCCGGACGCGGCCCGGCTCGTCGCCCGGGCCGTGGTCCGGCGTGGTGGCGAGGTGACCCCGCTGCACCCCGAACGCACCAGCGTGTCGGGGTCGCACCTGCGACCGCCGCTCGGCGATCTCGCCGACCTGCTCACTCCGACCCATGGCGGTCGCCGGCGCTCGGTGCGCGACGTCATGCTCGCGACCGACACCGACGGGTGGATCGTGGCCCGGGGGCGCACCGTCTACGCGGAGCACTATCGGCCCGGGCTCGGCGCGACCTCCCGGCACCTGCTGCTGTCGGTGAGCAAGTCGATCGTGGGGGTCGTCGTCGGCATCCTCGTGGGGCAGGGCGTCGTCGACGTCGAAGCGCTGGTGGCCGCCTACGTGCCGGAGCTGCGGTGGGGCGGGTATGCCGACGCTCGGGTGCGCGACGTGCTCGATATGCGGTCCGGGGTCGCGTTCCGCGAGGACTACCTCGACCCGAGGGCGGGGATCGCGCAGCTCGAGCAGGCGGTGGGCTGGGCGCCGCGCAGTCCTGGGGTTCCGGTGGGGCTCAGGGCGTTTCTCGCGAGCCTGCCCGGCGACCGTCCGGCCGGTGGCCCGTTCTGCTATCGCAGCTGCGAGACCGACGTGTTGGGCTGGGTGTGCGAGGCCGTGACCGGGTTGGCGTTCGCAGACCTCGCCAGCCGGCTGCTGTGGGCGCGGATCGGGGCTCAGTTCGACGCCACGATCAGCGTCGATGGGCAGGGCACGGGCGTCGTCGACGGCGGGATCAGCGCGACGCTGCCGGATCTGACCCGGTTCGGGCTCATGCTGGCGGCCGGCGGCGCGGCCCTCGGCGAGCAGGTCGTGCCGCGTGCCTGGATCGCCGACACCCTGCGCGGCGGCCCGGACTCGCGCGCCGCCTTCGCCAACAGCCCCGACGACACCCGGATGCCGGGTGGCATGTATCGCAACCAGGTCTGGCTGCCGTTCCCCGGTCACGACGTGCTCGTGTGCCTCGGCATCCACGGGCAGCTGCTCTATGTCAACACCCGCTCCGGCACCGTCGCGGCGAAGGTGTCGAGCTGGCCACACGCGCAGGATCCGCGCAAGCTGTGGGACACGCTCATCGCGTGCGCGGCGATCGACGCGCACCTGACCCAGCTGCGACCGCCTGCTTGAGTCCGGACTGAAAAAGGGGTGCGTAGCAGATTCGCGGAAGCGACCGCCAGGCGGGTCCGGGGTGTGTAGGTTCAGTGCCGAGGAACACGCCTAACCTTCACCGCCGCAGAGGAATCCACAAGCCTCCCAGCACGCTTCGTCGCGCCCTCCTCCGCGGACGGCTCGATCACGTGCGTCGCGCCCCCCATCACCAGGGCTCCGGCGCACGCACCAACTCCCGCCGGCCGGCCAGGTCTCGACAGAGCCGTTGACGACCCCGGCATCGCGCAGAAAGGCCAGTTCATGTCCACGACCCTCCACCCCGACGCTCCACCCGCTGCCGCGACCGCCCCCGCCCCGACCACGCGCAGCCTCATCATCGCCGACCCCGGGCCACTCGGCCTCGGCGCCTTCGCGCTGACGACGTTCGTGCTCTCCACGTTCAACGCCGGGCTCATCCCCGTGTCTGCCGAGCCGGTCGTGCTCGGCCTCGCCCTCTTCTACGGCGGCGCGGTGCAGATCATCGCCGGCGTCATGGAGTACTTCAAGAACAACACGTTCGGCGCCACCGCGTTCTGCTCCTACGGAGCCTTCTGGATGGCGTTCTACTGGATCGTCACCCACCCCGAGGCCTTCAAGGACCCAGCGACCAAGGCCCAGGGCGTAGGCCTGTTCCTGCTGGGATGGACGATCTTCACGGCCTACATGCTCATCGTCGTGACTCGCGTCAACGGCGGCTTGACGATCACCTTCGCGCTGCTGCTCGTGGCGTTCGTCTGCCTGACGCTCGGCGACTTCCTCGGCGCCAAGGGCCTGACGGTGACCGGTGGCTACGTCGGCATCGTCACTGCGCTCGCCGCCTGGTATTGCTCCTTCGCCGGCGTCATGAACAACACCGCCGGCCGGCCCGTGCTGCCGATGTGGCCGCGCGCCAAGTGAGCCGACTCGGCCCATCGATCGCAGGAGGGGCCGCCGCGACGTCGTCGCGACGGCCCCTCCTGCGTTGGCGGCGACCCCACCTGCGTCTGCGGTGCTCGGCCCGGCCATCAGCTCGGCTGCCCTCCGTGCCCAGAGGCCACAACGTCGTACATCACGTGCCCCCCAGCCACCTGCCTTACGCATCACCGCAGGTCAGAGGCTCGAACAAACCCTCAAGTGGCAGTTGATGTACGACGTTGAGGCCTCTCGTTCGCCGGCGAGGGGCCGGTTCGGCCGTGGCGCGGGTGCCGCGTCGGGGCAGCACTCGACACCCTGCTCGACCACCCGGAGCGGCGGCGCCCCAGCGCACGGCGGCTCGGGAGGTGACGTGACCGGTAGGTCCTCGACCAGCTCGTAGCGAGACCGTACGAATCACTCCAGGAGCTGGTCAGGCCGCACCGCGATCCGGTGGTCGCCGAGCTGCAGCGCCCCCTCCGGATGGTCGAACGCCAGCCACTGCTCCCACGTCATCGGCAGGCACCACCACCGACAAGCCCACGCACCTGCTCCACCGCCGAGCCCCACACGCCGCAGCGCCCGACCCCCTGTGGGGATCGGGCGCTGCGGACGGACACACACACTCAGGCGCGCGACAGCACCTTCTCGGCGATGAGGTCACCGATGGGCATGGCGCTCGTCGCGGCCGGCGACGGGGCGTTGCACACGTGGGTCATGCGGTCGGTCTCGTAGAAGAGGAAGTCCTCGACCATCGAGCCGTCGCGGCGCACGGCCTGCGCGCGGATGCCCGCGGGCTCCGGCGTGAGGTCGGCGGTCGTCAGCGACGGGCAGTACTTGCGGATGAGCTGCAGATACCCCGGCTTGTACACCGAGTTCCACTGCTCCACCGCGCCGGTCTTGAGCTGCTTGCGGGCGACCTTCCAGAAGCCCGGGAAGCGCACGAACGAGGCGATGTCGGTGCGGTTCATCGACCACTTCGGGTAGCCCTCGCGGGCAAAACCCATGACGGCGTTCGGCCCGACGGTCACCCCACCGTCCATCATGAGCGTCAGGTGCACCCCGAGGAACGGCAGCTCCGGGTCCGGCACCGGATAGATCAGCGTGTCGACGATGTCGTTCTTGCTCGCCGGGAGCCGGTAGTACTCCCCGCGGAACGGCACCATCTGGAAGTCGACGTCCAGCCCCGCCATCGTCGCGAGCCGGTCGGCCTGGATGCCACCGCACACGACGAGCTGCTTGGCGTAGATCCGCTCGGCCTCGCCCGAGGCGTGCCGACCCGTCGATGCAGCGGCCGGCGCGACGTCGACCCGCACCTCCGACAGCGACTCGGTGATGTCGGTCACGCGCGCCCCGAGCCGGATCGTGCCGCCGGCGCGCTCGATGACCTCGGCCATCTTCACACAGACCTGTGTGTAGTCGACGATGCCGGTCGAGGTGAGCCAGATCGCCCCGAC
>JBDIAP010000171.1:0-7730 GCA_039812485.1 Kineosphaera sp. | reverse complement strand
CGTCGACGCCGCCCAAGCGGCCGAACTGCTCAAGGGCCTTGACCCGACGAAGCTCCCCAAGGGGTTCGACAAGTACCTGAAGTAGTGAACCTCGGCTGCGCCGACCCTGGCGCTGGGCGCCAGGGCGGACGCCGCTTCGCGGCGGCGACCTTCCGTTCCGAAAAATCAAGCTCGCTCCGCTCGCGATTTTTCGGGGTGCTGACGCAGCCTCAGCCGGTCACCTGCTCCGATCGCACGACCGTCGGCAGGGTCAGCTGCATTGCGTGATCTATGCCCGCAGCTGGTCGGCGAGCACGGCGAGGCCCTCGCCGGAGACGGTCTGCGACACCTCGCGCACCAGCACGGAGATCTGCGTGACGGCCTGGCTGATCGCGTCGATCGTCGCGACCGAGGCGCTCAGCGCCCGCTGCGTGGCGACGACCTGGGCCGCGATGTCCTCCGACGACGAGCTCGTCTCGCTCGCGAGATCCTTGACCTCGCTCGCGACGACCGCGAAGCCCTTGCCGAGCTCGCCGGCGCGGGCGGCCTCGATGGTCGCGTTGAGCGCGAGCAGGCGGGTCTGGCCCGCGACGCCGCTGATGATCGACACCGCTTGCTGGATCTCGGCGCCCGCGGCCTCGAGAGAGCGGACGGTCGAGATCGCCTCGTCAGCCCGCGACACCGCCTCGTCGACGCCCGACGACAGCTCGCCGCTCGTGCGGGCCAGGTGCTCGGCCCGGTCGGTGACCCGGGACGCGATGCCCATCGTCGTCGCGACGAGCGCGGAGCGCGTGCGCTCCTGCTCGGCCATCGTCTCCCCGGCGTCGAGCATCTTGAGGCGAGCGGTGTTGATGTCGCGGGCGCCCACCCCGAAGCCTCCGGGCATGCCACGCAGCAGGAACTGCCGATGACCGCGCCCATCGGCCGCCGCCGCCAGACACGCCTGCGCCTCGCGCATGAAGGCGTCGACGACGTCGAGCAGCCGATTGAGCGATTCCGCGGCCGCGGCGACCTGCGGAGACTCGCTGAGCACGTCGGCCCGCACCTCCAGGTCGCCGTGAGACGCGCGCTCGAGCACGGCGGCCAGAGCAGCGAGGCCGTCGTCAGACCCCGGCGGGGCCGCGGGCTCCGCGGTCGCGCGGGTGCGCATCGAGAGCAGGGACATTCAGGCCACCTCTCGTCGTCGGGCCGGGCGGGTGGGATCGATGAGCGACCAGACGTAGCTGTCGTAGGTCGTGCCCTCCCGCTCGAGGATGTCGGCGAGCAGCCGCGCCGAGGAGTCGGCCGCCTCGCTCGCCCTGCGGTGGTGCCGTTCCTCGCTCAGCAGCTGCTGGTAGAGCGGCGTCACGCGGGCGACCGCCGCCTGGTCGGGCACGCGGCGATTGGAGTGGTAGCCGATGATCGCCCCGGAGCTGTCGCGGGTGGGGGTCACGTGGGCGAGCACCCAGTAGTGGTCGCCGTTCTTGGCGAGATTGTTGATGAACGCGAAGAGCTCCTCGCCGCGGGAGATCGAGTCCCACAACAGCCGGAACACGCCGCGCGGCATCTGCGGGTGCCGGATGAGATTGTGCGGCTGCCCGATGATCTCCGGCAGCGCATAGCCCGACACCCGCACGAACACGTCGTTGGCGTAGGTGATCCGCCCCTTCGGGTCCGTCTTCGAGACGAGCAGTTCATCGTCGTCGAAGCGACGTTCCCGGCCCGTCGGCACGATCGTGGACGCGAGGCCTCCCCCTGTGACGACCCCCTGCCATGCCGTCGGTCTGCAGCCGAGGGAGTAGTGAACGCACTGCTATTCGGCGCGGCGCAGGTCGCGCCTGAGCACTTTGTCGGCCCGGTTGAGCGTCAGGTGGTCACCTCGCCCAGGCGTCTGATCTCCCACGGTCCGCCCACCCGGCCGGTCGCGACGACAGCATCCGGCGCCGGCGGCTGTCACGGATCAGGAGTGGGGCTCGTCGCGCCCCGACACCCGTGCGCGCGGCCCCTCAGCCGACCGCTCGTTCGCACTCGTCGAGCCGCGCGCACATGTCGGCATACCGATGGACCGCGAGATCGACGAGGGCCGGATGGGCAGCCATGGGGGCAGCGACGATGTCCGCGCCGCTCTCGTGCAGCCGCGACGCGAAGAACCCCTCGCCCACGAGGTAGGAGGAGACGACCACCCGCCGGGCCCCGGCCGCCCGCGCGGCGGCCACGGCGTCCGGCACGCTGGGCTGCGCCGACGCCCCGAAGCCCACCTGCACGGGCCGGCCCCACACGTCGCCGAGCATGCGCGCCGCCGCGCGGGCGTCGGTCGCTCCGGCGGCGCGCGACGAGCCGGCTGCCGCGAGCACGAGGTCGTCGCCGCTGGTCGCGCCCGCCTCGGTGAGCCGATCGACGAGCGCCTGGGTGAGCAGCGGGTGCGGGCCCAACGCGGCCGAACTCGCGACCCGCGGGTGCGGCGCCACGGCAGCGGTGACGTCGACCTCGAGGTGGTAGCCGATGCTCAGCAGCAGCGGCACGACGGCCACGCGCCGCCCGGCTCGGGCGCGGGCCCCCACGACGTCGCGCACGGTCGGATTCTGCACGTCGACGAACGCCAGGCGCACGTCGACGCCGGGCAGGCGCTGCGCGACCGCGTCCCGGACGGCCCGGGTCGTCGCGGCACCGGCGGCGTCTCGGGTGCCGTGCGCCACCAACACCAGATCGGTAGGAGGTTCGCTCCCGAGGGCGGCCCGGGTCATCGGCCGCCCTGCCGGCTCTCCTCGGGGGCGCGAAGCGCGAGGCGGTAGCCGCGCTTGACGACGGTCTGCACGAGCTCGCGCATGCCGGGCACCTCGCGCAACCGGGCCACCGCCATCTCGGCGGCGTGCGGGTTGGTGCTGCGTCCGGGCAGCTCGGGCAGGATCGCGTCCCGGCTGACCACGGAGCCCGCCGCGGCCGCGAGCACCCGCAGCACCGCCAGGCTCGCGGGGGTCAGGGGAAGGGGGTCACCGGCGAGGTGGGCGGCGCGGTCCCGCACGACGAGCTCGCCCGCGGGCGTGTCGAGGCGCGCGATGGCCCGTCCGGAGAGCGCGACCGTGAGCTCGCGCACGACGGCCCCCAGGCGGTAGCGGTCGGGAACGAGCGGCTCGATGCCGGCCGACCGCAGCGGAGCCGCCGTCACCGGCCCGACGGTCGCGGCGAGCACGCTGTCGCGGCAGGCGGCGACGACGGCGGCCAACCGGCCGTGTTCGTCGGCGCGGGCCAGGAACTCTGCCGCCATGGGCGCGGAGGTGAAGACGACCGCGTCGACCTCACGATCGGCGACGAGGTCGACGCCGCGCGCCACCGCGTCCGGGTCGGGGCTCGGTCCGACCCGGTAGACGACGACCGGGGTGACGTGCGCGCCCGCGTCCGTGAGCAGGGCGTCGAGACCGTCGTCGCCGGTGCCGTGGTGCTGCACGGCCACGTGCAGGCCGGCGACGCCGGCGGCGAGCAGGTGCTCGCCGACCTCGGCGGACGTCTCCGACCGGGCGGTCCACGCCGGGGCGAGACCGGCCTGTTGGACCGCCCCTTTGGCCTTGGGGCCCCGGGCGATGATCCGCGACGTCCCGAGCGCGTCGAGCAGCTCGGGGCCGAACCCCGCGGCGTCCGCCGCCTCGACCCAACCCCGGAAGCCCACGCCTGTCGTCACGACGACCACGTCGGGAGGGTCGGCGATGAGGGCTTCCGTGCGCGCGAGCAGTTCGTCGTCGTCGACGATCGGCACGGTCGAGAGCACGGGCGCGTGGATGATCGTCGCACCCCTGCGCGCGAGGGCCGCGCCGAGTTCGGCGGCCCGGCGCTGCGAGGTGAGCAGCACACGGAGTCCGCCTAGTTGATCCTGCATACGAAAGGGCTCCTTCAGCCTGCATCCGCCACCGAAACCAGGGGCACAGGGGTCGCGGGCGTCTTCTCGGGCGTCGTTTCGGGTGTCCTGCCGGTCACCGAGCGTCGAGGGCGGCCGCTGTCTTGAGCTGCCCGGCTGGGGGGTTGGGCGAGGTGCTGACGAGCACGCGACCGTTCCGGACGAGCACCGGCCAGGTGGCGAGGGCCACGCCGGGATCGGCCAGGCAGGCGCCGGTGCGCACGTCGAAGGCCTGCTTGTACATCGGCGACTGCAACGTGGGGATCTGCTCCTCGTCGACTGTTGCCGAGCCGACGATGCCGCGCGACATGACATTGGCATCGCTGAACGGGTCATGTTGTTCCACAGCGTAGACCGTGTCGTCGAGCAGTCGCACGAGGGCCACCTGGGCGCCGCCGACGATCGCGGCGGCCGCCCGCTCGGGCAGCAGGTCGGTCAGGGCGCAGACATCCTCGAAGTCGGCGTCGGTCGTCATCGGATCCTCCACGCAGCTGTGTGTCGTCGGGGGGCAGGGTCAGGGTCAGGGTCATGAGCGCACCTCGATCCGGGCGCCGAGGCCGACCGGTCCGGCCGCCGGCACGTCGTCCCCGTGGGTCACCTCGACGTCGCCGGGGAAGACCCCGGCGCCGCCGGCCCGCTCGCTCGCCGTCGCGGGCCGCTTCTGGCCGCGTTCCGGCACGTAGGCGAGGTCGGGGTCGGCCATCGCGGGGGCGTTGACGAAGGAGCGGAAGCGCGCGAGCGTGGCCGGGTCCTCGAGCACGTCACGCCACTCGTCGGAGTAGCCGGCGACGTGCGCGTCCATCGCCGCGTCGAGGTCGGCGCAGACGCCGAGCGCGTCGTCGAGGATGATCTCGCGCAGCCGCTCGATGCCGCCGTCGAGGTCGGCGAGCCAGGGCGCGGTGCGCTGCAGCCGGTCGGCGGTGCGCACGTAGTACATGAAGAACCGGTCGATCGCACGGATCAGTGTGTCGTCGTCGAGGTCCTCGGCGAGCAGCACGGCGTGGCGGGGGGTGAACCCGCCGTTGCCGCCGACATACAGGTTCCAGCCCTTCTCGGTCGCGATGACGCCGACGTCCTTGCCGCGCGCCTCGGCGCACTCGCGGGCGCAGCCGCTGACGCCGACCTTGAGCTTGTGCGGCGCCCGCAGCCCGCGGTAGCGCAGCTCGAGCGTGATCGCCATGCCCACCGAGTCCTGCACGCCGTAGCGGCACCACGTCGACCCGACGCACGACTTCACGGTGCGCAGCGACTTGCCGTAGGCGTGCCCCGACTCGAATCCCGCGTCGACGAGGCGAGCCCAGATGAGCGGCAGCTGGTCGATGCGGGCGCCGAACATGTCGATGCGCTGGCCTCCGGTGATCTTCGTGTAGAGCCCGAAGTCCCGGGCGATCTCGCCGATGACGATGAGCCCGTCGGGGGTGATCTCGCCGCCGGGGATGCGCGGCACGACCGAATACGTGCCGTCCTTCTGGATGTTGGCCAGCACGTGGTCGTTGGTGTCCTGCAGCGTCGCCTGTTCGCCGGCGAGGATGTGGCCCGAGCCGAGACTGGCGAGGATCGAGGCGAGCGTCGGCTTGCAGATGTCGCAGCCGCGGCCGCGGCCGTGCCGCTCGATGATCGTGCTGAAGCTGCGCTCGCCGGTGACGCGGACGATGTCGAAGAGCTCGGCGCGCGGCATGTCGAAGTGCTCGCACAGCGCCCGGCTCACCGACAGGCCCGACTTCTCCATCTCGGTGGTGACGAGCCTCTTGACCAGCGGCAGGCAGGAGCCGCAGCTCGTGCCGGCCTTCGTGCACGCCTTGACGGCTCCGAGGTCGGTGCACCCGCCCTCGCAGACGCTGGCCCGGATCGTGCCCGCGTCGACGTTGTTGCACGAGCAGACGCACGCGTCGTCCGGCAGGTCGCCGCCGACCGTGCCGCCGACCGCGCCCTCGGGCAGCAGGTGGGCGGCCGGGTCGCCGCCGAGCTCGCGCCCGAGCATCGGCCGCAGCGAGGCGTAGGCCGACGCGTCGCCCACGAGGATGCCGCCGCGCAGCGTGCGGGCGTCGTCGGAGAGCACGAGCTTCTTGTAGACGCCGGCGACCGGGTCGGCATAGACGATCTCGAGGCTGCCGTCCTCCTGGGCGAACGCGTCGCCGAAGCTCGCGACATCGACGCCGAGGAGCTTGAGCTTGGTCGCGGTGTCGGCGCCGGGGAAGCTCGCCTGACCGCCGAGCAGCCGGTCGGCGACGATCTCCGCCATCGCATAGCCGGGCGCCACGAGGCCCCAGACGCGGCCCTGGATGCAGGCGACCTCGCCGATCGCCGAGATGTCCGCGTCGTCGGTCAGGCACACGTCGTCGACGACGACGCCGCCGCGCTCGCCGACGGGCAGCGCGATCGCGCGGGCCAGCTCGTCGCGGGGGCGCACGCCGGTGGCGAGGACGACGACGTCGACGTCGATGCGGGAGTCGTCGCTGAACGTCATCGACGACACGAGACCGCGGGTCGCCCCGATGCGTTTGGTCGCGGTGCCGGTGCGCACCGTGACCCCGAGCGCGGAGATGAGCCGGTCGAGCGCCTGACCGCCGCCCTCGTCGACCTGGATCGGCATGAGCCGCGGTGCGAACTCGACGACCGTGGAGTCGACCCCCATGGCCTGCAGCGCGCCGGCGGCCTCGAGGCCGAGCAGGCCGCCGCCGATGACGGCGCCGCGCAGGGGTCGGCCCAGGTCACGGAAGCGCTGCTGCACGAAGCCCTTGAGTTCGGCGACGTCGTCGATCGTGCGATAGACGTAGACCCCGCCGTGCTGCGTGCCCTCGATGGGCGGCACCGCGGCCGACGAGCCGGTGGCGAGCACGAGGTGGTCGTAGGCGATCGGCTCCCCGCGGGTGACGCTCACCGTGCGGGCCGCGCGGTCGATCGCGGTGACGCCGACGCCGCGACGCAGGGTCACGAGCGGGTCGCGCCACAGGTCGGGGTCGCCGAGCTCGAGGTCGGTCGCGCTCTTGCCGCTGAAATAGCTCGTCAGCGCGACGCGGTCGTAGGGGGCGCGGGGCTCCTCGGCAAGCACCGTGACGCGCCAGGCGCCGGCGGTGTCGCGAGCGCGCAGCGCCTCGACGAGTCGCTGCGCGACCATGCCGCCGCCGACGACGACACAGTGTCGCGTCGGCTCCGGTGGTGCGACATCGTGTGCGGTGTCGGGTGCGACGACGGGCCGATGCGACTCGCCGGCCGCGCCGGGGCACGGCTCGGTGCCCTCGGGCGAGCTGAGGCTGGGGGCCATGGCGGGTGTCCTCTCCGGCCGGCGGCGGGGCAGCAGCGCCCACCCCGCGTGACCTGCGTGGTGTGGATGATTCGACGGTAGGAAGCGCGTGTTAACGCCGATTCCGGCTCGTGTTTCGGGCGTGCAAACTGGCGTTCACCCCACGCGGGGTGCGCAGCGTGAGGCGCGTGACGGTCGACGTCGACGGCTCCCGGCGGCGCCCCGGGCGTGGATCGGCGACCGGCCCCTGGTGCTCACCGGGCCGGGACCCATCGGGCTGCGTGGCGCCGTGATGACCGTTCTCGGCGCCGGGACAACGGCCCCGTGGCGGCGGGACGACGGCCCCGTGGCGCCGGGACGACGGCCCGGTGGCGGCGGGACGACCGCGCAGGGGTCTCGTCGGCCTGCTGTCAGCGGGCGCCCACGCGCGTCGCGGACCCCGCCGCTCGAGTTGTGGACCCCGCCCCGCGCGTCGCGGACCCCGCCCCGCGCGTCGCGGACCCCGCCCGGTGACCTGCGGCGACGGCGGTGCCGGCCTCGTCCGGCTGCACCGGGTCTGCCTGCTCGAGCCATTCGAGGATGCCGGCGCAGGCGTTCGTGCAGCTGCCGCAGCCGGTGGCGGCGCGGGTGGCCTCGGAC
>JBDIAP010000170.1:0-7738 GCA_039812485.1 Kineosphaera sp. | reverse complement strand
ACGGTCGCCGGATCGGCGCGTAGCCTCGGGCGGAGCGAACCGAACACCCGCGAGGAGGCCACGAACCGCATGTCACCGCACACCGCCGAGCAGATCCGCGCCTGCTTCGTCAACACGTCCAAGGGCAAGGCGGCCAAGGCCACGCTGCCCGACCTCGACACGCTCGACTGGGAGCGCCTCGAATATCTCGGGTGGCGAGACCCCAAGCTGGAGATGACCTCCTACCTCGTGCTCGAGCTGGACGGGCAGCTGCGCGGGGTGGTGCTGACGCGCACGAAGGAGCCGGCCGCGCGGCGCCGCAAGATGTGCGTGCTCTGCGAGGACCTCATCACGACCGACGACGTCAGTCCCTACTCGGCCGCCCTCGCCGGGCCCGCCGGGCGACGCGGCAACACGATCGGCACGTTCATCTGCACCGACTTCACGTGCAGCACCAACGTGCGGCGGCCCCCCACCTACGAGGCCGGGGGTGTCGACGAGGCGAGCCGCCAGCTCATCGTCGACCGGCGCATCGCGGGGCTGCAGGAGCGCGTCGCGCGCTTCGTCATGCAGGTGCTCGAGCGCTGAAACCCGGCCCCTGCGGCCGGCCCGGCCGTGCGTGGGAGGATGCCGGGAGCACCGGCACCGACTCTTCCAGGAGGCCGACATGCCCGTCCCCCACGACGACAGCCCCGACTTCGCCGCCTACGCCGACCCGTCCCGCCTCGTCTCCACGCCGTGGCTCGCCGACCATCTGGGCGATCCCGGCCTCGTGGTCGTCGAGAGCGACGAGGACGTGCTCCTCTACGAGACCGGGCACATCCCCGGCGCGGTGAAGCTCGACTGGCACACCGAGCTCAACGACCCGGTGACCCGCGACTACCTCGACGGCGCGGGCTTCGCGAAGCTCCTGAGCGCCAAGGGCATCTCCCGCGACGACACGGTCGTCTTCTACGGCGACAAGTCGAACTGGTGGGCCGCCTACGCCCTGTGGGTGTTCCGGCTCTTCGGCCACGAGGACGTGCGGCTGCTCGACGGGGGCCGCGCGCTCTGGGCGGCGCAGGGCCGCCCGATGACGACCGACAAGCCGCGGATCACGCCCACCGACTACCCCGTGGTCGAGCGATCGGACGCTGCGATCCGCGCGTTCAAGGACGACGTGCTGGCCCACCTCGGCAAGCCGATGATCGACGTGCGCTCGCCGCAGGAATACACCGGCGAGCGCACGCACATGCCCGACTACCCCGAAGAGGGTGCGCTGCGCGGCGGCCACATCCCCGGCGCGCAGTCGGTGCCGTGGGGGCGCGCGGCCGCCGAGGACGGGCGGTTCAGGTCGCGCGCCGAGCTCGAGGCGATCTACGAGCAGGAGAAGGGTCTGGCGGCGGGCGACGACGTCATCGCCTACTGCCGCATCGGGGAGCGCTCGAGCCACACGTGGTTCGTGCTCACCTACCTGCTCGGCTTCGACGCGGTGCGCAACTACGACGGCTCGTGGACCGAGTGGGGCAACGCCGTGCGGGTGCCGATCGTCAAGGGCGAGGCTCCCGGCGAGGTGCCGACGGGCGCCGCGGGCACGGGAGGCTGACGCATGGCCGCCGACACCACCGGGCTGCCGGCGCCGCTCGCCGAGGTCGTCACCGACTTCCACGAGGTGCCGGAGTCCGAACGCCTCACGCTCCTGCTGGAGTTCAGCAACGATCTCGCGCCGCTGCCGCCCCGGTATGCCGATCACCCCGAGCTGCTCGAACCGGTGCCGGAGTGCCAGTCGCCGATCTTCCTCGTCGTCGACGTCGAGGGTCAGGGGCCGGACGCGCCCGTGCACCTGCACTTCTCGGCGCCCCCGGAGGCCCCGACGACCCGCGGCTTCGCCGGCATCCTGCACGAGGGCCTCGACGGGGTGACGGCCCAGGAGATCATCGACGTGCCGAGCGACCTGCCGGGTCGACTCGCGCTCACCGACCTCGTCAGCCCCCTGCGGCTGCGGGGCATGGCGGGCATGCTCGGACGCATCAAGCGCCAGACCGCCGAGAAGGCGGGCCTGTAGGCGACGGCGGGCCGGTGCACCTCGCCGGCCCGCCGCCTACCCTCATCAGATGGACACGACCAGCGCCCTGCACGCCGAGCTGACGCGGGCGCGCGGCGAGGCGGTCGCGCGCGTCGCCGAGTTCGACGCCGTGGTCCGCGAACTCGCGCAGGCCCGCTCCGACTCCGACACCGACGACGAGCACGACCCCGAGGGTTCGACGCTGTCGTGGGATCGCGCGGTGCAGGCGGCCTCGGCGGACGCCGCACGGCACCGGCTCGCCGAGATCGACGCCGCGCTGGACCGCCTGGAGGCGGGCTGGGACGGCGCCTGCGTCGCCTGTGGCCGCCCGATCCCCGCCGAGCGCCTCGCCGCCCGCCCCGGTGCCGACCGCTGCGTCGCGTGCGCGGGCCGCGCCCGGCGCTGAGCCCCGGGACGCGACGCCGACGGACTCCCCTACGGCGCGACCCGTGCCACCTGCGCGACGGCCTCGGCGAGCACGGCGGCGACCTCGGCGCGATGCGTCAACGGGGCGAGATGGCTGGCGCGCGGGATGACGCGGACCCGCGCGTCGGCGCAGGCCGCGGCGTAGGCGGCGGTGTCGATGCGCAGCTGGTCGAACTGCCCGCCCACGAGGTAGACGGGGCAGCTCACCTGCTCGAGCTGATGCACGCCGGCCTCGGCGATGACCACGGCCCAGGCCTGCGGCAGCACCGCGTAGGCCTCGCTGCCCGGCAGCCCCGCGGGGTCGGCGCCGAGCCGGGTGATGACGGCGTTGGCGCCGCGCGCCATCCGTTCGGCCCCGACGAGCGGCAGCAGCCGCGCGAACCCCGAATAGACGCCGGTGAGCACCCGATGCCGGGAGGCCTGTGCGGCGGCGCCGATCAGCACGAGGGCCGCCGGCGTGCGCGGGTGGCGCTGGGCGTAGGCCGCGACGGCATACCCCCCGAGGCTGTGCCCGGCCAGGACGACCGGCCGACCCGCCCCGGCGGCGCGCACGACCTCGTCGATGACCTCGAGCGCGGCGTCGGTCGTGTAGGGCGCGCCCGCCCGTCGCCCGTGGCCGGGCAGGTCGACGGCGACGACGTCGGCCTGTGGCAGCAGCTGCGCGTAGCCGTGCCACGAGCGGGCGTCGAATCGCGTGCCGTGCACGAGCACGAGCAGGGGCCGCGCGCCGGGCTGCGCCTGGGTGCCGGACGAGACCTCAGGCTGGGGCGAGGTGGCCGGATGCGGCATCGCGATCTCCTCCACGCATCGAGACATGTCATCGAGAAAGGGCATCGAGAAAAGGCATCGAGGGGGCACTGGCACGATAGGCGACGCCCCGGCCCGCGCCGACGCCCGCCCCCGGACACGCCAGAAGGGCGGAAGCCCCCTAGCTTCCGCCCTTCTCGGCCGCGCATCGGTGTCCCCAGCCGATTCGCGGGCAGAAGCCGAACCGCCCACTGATCGATTCGATTCCTCCCGATGTCCGCGCCGGCAGCATCCCCATGTGCCCGGCGAGGGCATCACCCTGCGTTCCTTGTGACTCCATCGTCGCCGCGGCGGCCCCGCCTCAGCCATCGCGCACACCTCCCAACCGAAGGTGGTGTCAGCACCACCCCGCCGCCGCACCGACGATCAGCCTGCGGACGATCAGCGTGCGGACGATCAGCCTCGCGGCGTGACCCGACCCGACACGACGGTGCCGGCGCCCGGGGCGGACTCGATGCGCAGGGTCCCGCCCGCGGCGCGCACCCGGTCGAGCATGCCGGTCAGGCCGCGGGAGGGGACGCGGGCCGGGTCGAAGCCCGCCCCGTCATCGGCCACGCTGAAGGCGACGCCGCCGTCCTCGTCGGTGACCCGCACGTCGATGCGCCCGGCCCCCGAGTGCCGGTCGGCATTGTGCACGGCCTCCAGGCAGCAGAAGTAGACGGCGTTCTCGACCGGAGCCGGGTGCCGGCCCAGCCCGGTCGCGTCGACCCGACACGGTCGGGTCGCCCGCCGCGCCGCGGCCGACAGCGCCGGCCCCAGACCGCGCTGCTCGAGCAGCGCGGGATAGATGCCGTGCGCGAGGTCGCGCAGCTCCCGGATCGCGTCGTGCAGCTCGGCGTGCGCCGTCGCCAGTGCGCTCTCGGCCTCGACCGGGTCGTCCCGCACGAGCCGGGCGACCCGCCCGAGCCGCACCGACAGGGTCGAGAGCCGCTGCTGCGCGCCGTCGTGCAGGTCGCGCTCGATCGCGCGGCGGGCGTCGTCGGCGGCCGACGCGAGGCGGCTGCGGGACCGCTCGATCTCGTGGGTCTGCTCGGTGAGCCGCTTGGCCTGCTGCCACAACCCGATGGCGAGCACCGAGACGACCGCGACCACGAAGAGCATGACGAGCGGCACCGTGATCCACGCGCCCGGGGCGAGCGACTCGCCCGTCCCGCGCCGCCACTCCCCCATGCCGGCCAGACCGCTCATGGCCACCGCGGTGAGCGCGCTCATGGCCGCGAGCACGCGCGGCGGCACGAACTCCACGAGCAGCACGGCCGGCAGCAACAGCGCGAACAGACCCACCGGCATGACGAACGGCGACGCGTAGGTGACGCCGACCGCCGACAGCCAGTTGGCCAGCACGATGAGGATCGCCGTCGCGGCGAGTCGGCCGCGCCGCAATGTCTCTCTGCCCGCCAGCAGGATGAGGCCACCGACGCCGAGGACGACCGCGCAGATCGTGAGGTTGCTGTCGCTGGTGAACGTCAGCCGCAGCACGACGAGCACCGCGACCGACGACCACAGCGCGACGAGGTTGGCGCGCATGACGACACCGAGCCGGCTGAGCGCGAGGGCGTCTCGCAGCATCAGGTGACGCCGACCCCGATGGCCGCCCGCAACGCGGCGGGGCTGAGATCCTCCTTGGCGAGGAACCCGATGCCACGGTCGAAGACCTCGTCCGGGATGTCCTCGAGGCTCTCGGCCGAGACGAGCAGCACGCGCAGCTGCGGTTGCAGGTCGCGCAGCCGCAACGCCATGCCGAGCGAGTCCTCACCGGGCATCCGCACGTCGAGCAGCAACGCGTCGGCGTCACGCACGAGCTCGGGTAGGCGATGCACCCGGTCCGTGGCCGCGACCAGCTCGAGGCCCGGGGTCTCGGCGATCACCCCGCAGGCGACCTCGCGGAAGGCCGCCTGATCGTCGGCCACGACGACCCGCACGGCGCCGCCGCTCGACCCACCACCCTGCTCGCCCTGCTCAGCCATCGCCCCCATACGGCCCGATGGTGACACCCACCGGGTCACGGCGACAGGGTGCCCGCACCACCCCTGGACAGGTGCAACAGCACCGCCGCCACGCGCCGGTGGGTGTCCTCACCGACCGGCAGGTCGAGTTTGGCGAAGATCGAGTTGATGTGTTTCTCGATGGCGCGCGGGGTGACGACGAGGGCCTTGGCGACCGACGCGTTCGAGGCGCCGGTGGCGATGAGCGCGAGCACCTCGTTCTCGCGGGCCGTCAGCCGCTCCAGCGGCGAGGCCGCCGCGCGGAACTCCTGCCGCAAGAGCAGGTCGACGACCTCCGGGTCGATGGCGGAGCCGCCCGCGACGACGTCGTGCAGCGCCGCGACGAGATGGTCGAGGTCGCTGACGCGCTCCTTGAGGAGGTAGCCGCGCCCCCCGCTACCGGAGGCGATGAGGGCGAGCGCCAGCTCGGGGTCGGCATACTGCGACAGCACGACGACGCCGAGCCGCGGGTGTGTGCGGCGCAGCGCGGTCGCCAGCTGGATGCCCTCGTCGAGATGGTTCGGCGGCATACGGATGTCGGTGATGACGACGTCGGGCGGGTCGGCCGCGATGAGCTCGTGGACCTCGGGCAGGCTCGCCGCCTCACGGACCTGCGTGATGTCGGGATGCGAGTCCAGCAGGGAGCGCACGCCTTCGCGGAAGAGCGCGCTGTCCTCGGCCAGCACGACGCGCAACGATGCCACCACTCGATAGTAGGCGGCCCGGTGCCAGGTCCGGCATCGCTGGAGTGCAAGACGGCCGCCCACGGCCTCGCGGGAACCGGTTCGACACCCCGACGCGGCAGCGGCGAGACTGGCGCGCATGAGCGCGACGATCCAGGCCGTTGATGTCGGAGCAGGTCACGGCGACCGCGAGCTGTTCTCGGGGCTGGACCTCGTCGTCGCACCGGGGGACGTCGTCGGCCTCGTCGGACCCAACGGGGCCGGCAAGTCGACACTGCTGCGCATCCTCGGCGGGCTGCGCGCCCCCGACGCCGGGCGCGTCGAGGTCAGCCCGCGGGGCGCGCATCTGGGTTATCTCGCCCAGGAGCCCGACCGATCGACCGACCCCGGCGCCGCTCCCGAGACGATCCGCGAGCAGCTGGCGCGCCGCACGGGCGTCAGCGCCGCGGCCGCGGCGATGGAGGCCGGTGCCCACGCCCTCGCCGCCGACGAGCCGGGCGCCGAGCACGCCTACGCCGAGGCGCTGGAGTCGTGGCTCGCGCTCGGTGGCGCCGACCTCGACGAGCGCCTGGAGATCGTCGCCGCCCAGCTCGGCCTCGCCGTCGACCTCGACCGGGCCACGACGACGCTGTCGGGCGGGCAGGCCGCGCGGGTCGGGCTCGCGGGGCTGCTGCTCTCGCGCTACGACGCCTACCTGCTCGACGAGCCGACCAACGACCTCGACACCGCGGGCCTGGACCTGCTGGAGGAGTTCGTCGACGGGCTCGCCGCGCCGGTCGTGCTCGTCAGCCACGACCGGGAATTCCTGCTGCACACCGTGACCGGGATCGTCGAGATCGATCGCAGCCTGCAGCGGGTGACGACGTACGGCGGCGGCTACGACTCCTACCTCGAGGAGCGGTCGATCACGCGGCGGCACGCCCGCGAGGCCTACGACGACTACGCCGAGCGCAAGAAGGCCCTCGAGGCCCGGGCCCGCAGGCAACGCGCGTGGATGGACAAGGGCGTGCGCGCTGCGAACTCGCGGGCGGCCAAGCGCAAGGAGAAGGACAAGTTCATCCGCCACCACAACGTGGCCACGTCGGAGAAACAGGCCGCCAAGGCGCGGCAGACCGACCGCATGCTGCAGCGGCTCGACGTCGTCGCCGAGCCGCGCAAGGAGTGGCAGCTGCAGTTCTCGATCGCCGCGGCGCCGCGCTCGGGGGATGTCGTCGCGACCGCCCGGGGTGCGCTCGTCCGGCGCGGGGACTTCGCGCTGGGGCCCGTCGACCTGCAGCTCGACCTGCGCGACCGGGTGGCGATCACCGGGCCCAACGGCGCGGGCAAGACGACGCTGCTCGCGCTGCTGCTCGGGCGGCTGGCGCCCGACGCGGGCGCGACCTCGCTGGGCGCCCGCGTCGTCATCGGGGAGGTCGACCAGGCGCGGGCGACACTCGAGCTGGCCGACGAGGCGCTCGCCCGGGTCTTCGCGCTCGAGCTGCCCGACTGGCCTGACGCGGACGTGCGGACGCTGCTGGCGAAGTTCGGGCTCGCCGGCGACCACGTCACGCGGCCGGCGGCGTCGCTGTCACCCGGGGAGCGCACGCGGGCGGCCCTGGCCCTCCTCCAGGCTCGCGGGGTCAACCTGCTCGTGCTCGACGAGCCGACCAACCACCTCGACCTGCCGGCGATCGAGCAGCTGGAGCAGGCGCTCGACTCCTTCGACGGCACGATCCTGCTCGTCACGCACGACCGGCGGATGCTCGCGACCGTGCGGTTGACCCGGCGCTGGCACGTCGAGGACGGGCAGGTCCGCGAGATCGAGCCGGACTGAG
>JBDIAP010000169.1:0-7756 GCA_039812485.1 Kineosphaera sp. | reverse complement strand
GATCAGGTGCTGTCGCGATCACGTGCTGTAGGCGGAGTTCTCGTGCACGTAGTCGTGGGTGAGGTCGTTGGTCCACACGGTCGCGGACCGGGCGCCGGCGTGCAGGTCGACGAGCACGTGCACGTCGCGGCCGCCCAGGTCGACCCCGTCCCGGTCGTCGCCGACCCCCATGGCGCGGCAGACCTGCACGCCGTTGATCGACACGTCGAGCGCGCGCGGGTCGAACGCGGCCCGGGTCGTGCCGACCGCCGCGAGAATGCGCCCCCAGTTGGGGTCGCCGCCGAAGACCGCGCACTTGAAGAGGTTGTTGCGGGCGACCGCGCGGGCCACCTCGAGGGCATCGGCCTCGTCGGCCGCGCCGACGACCTCGATGGCGATGTCGTGGTGGGCCCCCTCGGCGTCGGCGAGCAGCGCTCGCGCCAGCCGGCCGCACGCCTGCGTGAGCGCCGCCTGGAAGGTCTCGAGATCGACCTCCCCGCCCGCCGCGCCGGAGGAGAGGAGGACGACGGTGTCGTTGGTCGACATGCAGCCGTCGGAGTCGAGCCGGTCGAACGTCAGCCGACACGCCTCCCGCAGGGCGCGGTCGAGCTGGTCAGGGGCCACCGCGGCGTCGGTCGTCAGCACGACGAGCATCGTCGCCAGCGCCGGCGCCAGCATGCCCGCGCCCTTGGCCATGCCGCCGATGCTCCAGCCGTCGCCGGTGACGTGCACCTGCTTGGAGACGGTGTCGGTCGTCATGATCGCGGTCGCCGCGGCGTCGCCGCCGTCGGCGCTCGCGGCGGCGACCGCCGCGTCGACGCCGGCGAGAAGCGCGGGCATGTCGAGCCGCTCGCCGATGAGGCCCGTCGAGCACACGAGCACGTCACCGGAGGACACCCCGAGCGCCGCCGCGAGGTGCTCGGCGGTGGCGTGCGTGTCGGCGAAGCCCTCGGGGCCGGTGCACGCGTTGGCGCCCCCGGAGTTGAGCACGACGGCGTCGATCCGCCCGTCGGCGACGGCGACCCGGCTCCACGTCACCGGCGCCGCCTCGACGCGGTTCGTCGTGAACACTGCGGCCGCGGCGTGGCTCGGGCCGTCGTTGACGACGACCGCGACATCGGGTCGGCCGCTGGCCTTGAGGCCGGCGGTGACTCCGGCGGCGCGGAATCCGGCGGGGGCTGTGACGCTCACGGGGTGTCCTTCCTCAGCAGGTCCGGCGGTGGCGCGTCCGGCGGTGCAGCAGCGATCGGGGCGCCGGCCTGCGCCGGGGCGGCCGGGGTGGCCGATCCGGCTACGGGGTGGCGAGGGTCGGGCGTGTCCTCGACCGTGTGGCCACAGTCGCGCCAGGCGCGCGTCGCGGCCGGGCACTGGACGACGGGCACGAGGATCCAGTCGGTGTCGAAGGTCGACATCGTCACGACGCTGATGCCCTCACCGGCCAGCGGCTCGAGCAGGTCGTGCAGCACGCCGACGAGAGTGAAGTCCAGCGGACCCTTGACCTCGAACGCGTGGAACGGACCGGCCTGCTCGATGCCGGCGGGCACCGCCTCGTCGGGCGCCACGACGGAGGTCTCGTGGGCGTTCCACGTCACCGAGGTCAGCGGGCCGCCGCGGGCCCAGTGTGGGAGCGGGCTGCCCGCCGGCAGCCGCGCGATCTTCACGGCCTGCGGATGCAGCCGCAGCACCCACCGCTGCATCGCGCTCACGGCGCGACCCCCGCGGTCGGCAGGCCCGTGGTCTCGGGGAGCCCCAGGGCCAGGTTGGCGCACTGCACGGCCGCCCCCGCGGTCCCCTTGGTGAGGTTGTCCTCGGCGGCGACAACGACGACCCGGCCGATCGACTCGTCGACGGCCAGCTGCAGGTGCACGACGTTGCTGCCGAGCACCGCTCCGGTCGACGGCCAGCGACCGGCGGGCAGCACATGCACGAAGGGCTCGTCGGCATAGGCGAGCTCCCATGCGGCGCGCACGGCGGCCGGGTCGACCCCGGGGGCCACTCGGGCGGTGCACGTGGCGAGGATGCCGCGCGGCATCGGCGCGAGGGTCGGGGTGAAGCTCACCGACGCGGTCCGCCCGGCGGCCGCGGCGAGATTCTGCACGATCTCCGGCGTGTGCCGGTGGCCGCCGCCGACCCCGTAGGGGCTCATCGATCCCATGACCTCGGCACCGAGCAGGTGCGGCTTGAGCGAGCGACCGGCACCGGAGGTGCCGCTCGCCGCCACGACGACGATGTCGTCGGGCTCGATGACGCCGGCGACGAGGCCGGGGGCCAGCGCGAGGCTCACGCCCGTGGGATAGCAGCCGGGCACCGCGATGCGTGGCGCGCCGACGAGGTCCTCGCGCGCGCGACTGCCGTCGGCGCGCATCAGCTCCGGGAGCCCGTAGGGCCAGGTGCCCGCGTGGGGGGTGCCGTAGAACCGTTCCCAGTCTCCCGCGTCGCGCAGGCGGAAGTCGGCGCCGCAGTCGATGACGACCGTCTGCGGGCTCAGCTGCTGCGCCAGCTCGGCCGAGGCCCCGTGCGGCAGTGCGAGGAAGACGACGTCGTGGCCGGCCAGCACCTGTGGGGTCGTCGGCTCCAGACGTCGGTCGGCGAGCGGCGTCAGCTGCGGCTGGTGGTCGCCCAGCAGCGTGCCGGCGTTGGACGACGCGCACAGCGCGCCGACCTCGATCTGGGGATGGGCGAGCAGGAGCCGGACGATCTCTCCCCCGGCATAGCCGCTGGCGCCCGCAATCGCTGCGGTGAACACGTGAACAAATATACGGTGTGATGCAAAATTATGCGAACACGTGGTCGGTTCGATCAGGTCGCGTCAGGAGCCGAGCGGGTCGTCGTCGCCCCACGGCACGAGCGCGACGGTGCGAGCACCGTGCGGGATGCCGACGGCGGCGCGCAGCGCGAGGTCGGCCGGCGTGTCGACGCCCGCCCGGACCATGCGTCCCGACCACGCGTCGAGCCGACCGGAGGCCAGCGCGAGCGCCAGCTCCGTGACCTGCTCCGGGCTCGTCCAGTCGGTGCGATCGCGGTGCGAGCCCATCGCCGTCGTCATGTCGGTGCGCACGACCCCCGGCGCCAGGTCGAACGCGACGACACCGCGTCCGGCGCCCGACAGGTGCGTCGCGCCCGTGAGCCGGGCCAACGCCGTCTTGGCCGCGTGGTAGGCCGAGGAGCGCGTCGCCGACCTCGTGCCCGCCCCGGAGTTGAGGTTGAGGACGCGCCCGGCGCCCGCCTCGAGCATGCCCGGCAGCACCATCCGGGTCACGAGGTAGGGGCCTCGCACGTTGACCTCGACACACCGCCACCACTGCTCGGGGTCGGACTCCTCCAGCGGCACCTCGTCGTCGATGACGCCGGCGTTGTTGACGAGCACGTCGATGCGCCCGCTGCGGGCGAGCACTCGCGCGATCCAGTCGTGCACGGCCCGCTCGTCGGTGACGTCGACCGTCTCGACCGGGTAGGCGGGGGCCTCGGGCCGGCTGCCCTGCGGCCGGCTGCCTGCGGCGCCGGTGCGCGAGCACCCGTAGACGGTGTCCCCGGCCGCCGCGAACGCCTCGGCCAGGTGCCGCCCGATGCCGCGGGCGGCGCCGGTGACGACGACGACGCGCCCGCGCGTGCCGCCGCCGTCGGGCCCGGACACGTCCCGGCTGTCGGTGTCGTCGGCCGCCGCGTCGTCCTGCACCGGCGGGGTCACGCCGTTGTCCTCAGGCACGCCGTTGTCCTCAGGCACGCCGCTCTCCTCAGGCACGCTGCACCGCGCCGGTCTGCTCGGTGGCGGCAGCGACGGCCGCGTCGCGCAGCGCGCTCACGCGCTCGGTGGTCAGCGTCTTGTCGCGGGGCCGGAAGGTCAGCCGGTAGGCCAGCGACTTCTTGCGCTCCCCGACCTGGTCGCCGCGGTAGACGTCGAAGAGTCGCAGCGACTCCAGCGTCTCGCCCGCGCCGGAGGCGAGCGCTCCGGCGACGTCTGCGGCGGGGACGGCCTCGTCGACGACGAGCGCGACGTCGGTGCGCGCGACGGGCAGCGTCGACAGGGTGTCGACCTGCACGGCGCCGCCGCCGGCGGCCACGAGCGCGTCGAGGTCGATCTCGACGGCGCACGTGCGCGGGGGCACGTCGAAGGCGAGACACACCTTGGGGTGCAGCTCACCGGCGTGCCCGACGACGTCACCGTCGGGCAGGCGCAGCGCCGCACACCGACCCGGATGCCACGGCGAGTGCACGTCGGGGTCGACGCTGAGCTCGACGCCGAGAGCTCGGGCGACCTCGACGGAGAGCCCGATCGCGTCGGCCGCGTCGGCGCCGCGGCCGGCGCCCCACGGCCCGGCCGGGACGGCGTCGCCGGCCAGGACGATCGCCAGGTGCCGCGGCTGGGGCGGCACCGCCGCCACGATCTGCGCCAGCACGTCGTCGGAGGGGCGCAGCCCGACGGGGGGCACGGGCGCCGTGCGCGCGGGCTCGCCGGGGCGCGGCCGCACGACGATCCCGATCTCGAAGAGCTGCAGGTCGCGGGCCCCGCGCCCGACGTTGAGCCGCAGCACGTCGAGCAGCGTGTCGAGCAGGTTGGTGCGCAGCAGCGGCTGCTCGTCCGACAGGGGGTTGGCCAGGCGCAGCGCGGCGCGGCGGGGGTCGTCGGCGGGGTGCCCCAGCCGGTCGAAGACCTCCGCGCCGACGAACGGATAGGACCAGACCTCGGTGAGGCCGAGACCGGCGAGCACCGACCCCGCGAGGCGGACGCTGCGCTGGGCCCGGGTCAGGCCGCGGCCCGCGGGTGCCATCGGCAGCACCGAGGGAATGCGGTCGTAGCCCCGGATGCGGGCGACCTCCTCGACGAGGTCGGGACCGTTGAGCAGGTCGGGACGCCACGACGGCGGGCGCACCGCGACGCGGCGGAAGCCGTCGCCGGGCTCGCCGGCAGCATCACCGGCCGGGTCGGCACCGGCGAACTCGTCGACCTCGCACCCGAGGGCGCGCAGCGTGGCGACGACCGCCGCGTGGTCGAGTCCGTCGGGCACCCGCCCGTCGGTCGCCGCCGGGGGCTGCACGAGCGCCCACGCCGAGGCGGTGTCGAAGTCGAACGCCTGCCGCGGCACGCGCTGGTCGACGTCTGTGGCCCCGGCGTCGATCGCGCCGCCGCCGAGCTGCGCGAGCAGGTCGGCCGCGAGCTGGGCGACGACCCCGGTCATCGCCGGGTCGACGCCGCGCTCGAAGCGCTTGCTCGCCTCGGTGCTCAGCTTGTGTCGCCGGGAGCTGCGGGCCACGGTGATCGGGTCGAAGTGAGCGGCCTCGACGAGCACGTTCGTCGTCGTCGGCGACACCTCGCTCGTCTCACCGCCCATGACGCCGGCGATGGCCAGCGGCACGTCACCGCCGTCGGTGATGAGCAGGTCCTGCGCATCGAGGGTGCGGGTGACGTCGTCGAGCGTCGTCAGCGTCTCGCCGGGCCGGGCGCGACGCACCTCGATGGCCCCGGTCAGCGTGTCGAGGTCGAAGGCGTGCAGGGGCTGGCCCGTGAGCAGCATGAGGTAGTTGGTGACGTCGACCGCCAGGCTGATGGGCCGCATCCCCAGCTGCGTGAGCCGGCGCTGCATCCACCGCGGACTCGCGGCCTGCACGTCGACGCCCCGCACGATCCGGGCCACGTAGCGGTCGCAGCCGGCGTTGCCGTGGATCGGGGCGTCGTCGGTGAGCCGCACGGCATACCCCTGGTCGTTGGCCGGGGCGACGGCCACCTGCGGGCCGACGGGGTCGATGAAGGTGTCGCTGCGACCGGTCGAGAGCGCGAGCTCGCGGGCGATACCGCGCATCGAGAAGCAGTAGCCGCGGTCGGGCGTGACGTTGACCTCGACGACCTCGTCCTCGAGGCCGAGCAGCGCGATGGCGTCCTGGCCGGGCGTCAGGGCCGCGACGATCTCCGGGGAGTCGGCGAAATAGTCGGTCAGGACGATGATCCCGTCGTGGTCCTCGCCCAGCCCGAGCTCGGCGGCCGAGCAGATCATGCCGTTGCTCATGTGGCCGTAGGTCTTGCGGGCCGAGATCGCGAAGCCGCCGGGCAGGGTCGCGCCAGGGAGCACGACGACGACGAGGTCGCCGGGGCCGAAGTTGTGCGCGCCGCAGACGATCTCCTGGGTCACCGACGCATCGCCGCCGGCGGCGGCGCGCTGGCCGGTGTTGCCGACGTCGACGTGACAGAAGTGGATCGTCTTGCCGTTCTTCTGCGGCTCGTCGGTCGTGTCCAGGACCCGGCCGACGACGAGCGGGCCGACGATGTCGCCGCCGTGCAGCCCCTCCTCCTCCAGACCGACCTTGACGAGGTCGGCGGCGATGTCGGCGCCCGTCTTGGCCGGGTCGACGTCGACGAGTTCACGCAGCCACGAGACCGGGGCCCGCATCAGATCTCCATCCCGAACGCCGCCGAGAAGCGGACGTCCCCTTCGACGATGTCGTGCATGTCGCTCACGCCGTTGCGCAGCATGATCGAGCGGTCGATGCCCATGCCGAACGCGAAGCCCGTGTAGACGTCGGGGTCGACGCCGCAGGCGAGCAGCACGTTGCGGTTGACCATGCCGCAGCCGCCCCACTCGATCCAGCCGGTGCCCCCGCAGGTGCGACAGGCCGGGTCCTCACCGAAGCAGACCCAGCACTCGAAATCCATCTCGGCGCTCGGCTCGGTGAACGGGAAGAACGCGGGCCGCAGCCGCGTCGTCACGGCAGCGCCGAAGAGGGCCTGGGCCAGATGGTCGAGCGTGCCCTTGAGGTGGGCCATCGTCAGGCCCTTGTCGACGGCCAGCCCCTCGATCTGGTGGAAGACCGGGGTGTGGGTCGCGTCGAGCTCGTCGGTGCGGTAGACCCGACCGGGCACCGCGACGTAGACGGGCAGGTCGCGCTGCAGGCCAGAGGTGTCGAGTCGCAGCAGGCTGCGGGCCTGCACGGGCGAGGTGTGGGTGCGCAGCACGAGCCCGGAGTCGGGTGGGTCGACGAAGAACGTGTCCTGCATCTGGCGGGCCGGGTGGTCGGGCGCGAAGTTGAGCGCGTCGAAGTTGAACCACTCGGCCTCGACCTCGGGGCCTTCGGCGATCTCCCAGCCCATGGCGGTGAAGATGTCCTGGATCCGTTCGATCGTCAGCGACAGCGGGTGCCGCGCGCCAAGCGTGCGGCCGGGGCCGGGCGCGGTGACGTCGATGGCCTCCTCGACGAGGATCCGCTCGTCGCGCTCGGCCTCCAGCACCGCCTGCCGCTCCTTGAGGGTCTGGCCGACCCGGCCGCGGGCCTGACCGACGCGCTTGCCGGCCTCGGCCTTGGCGCTCGGCGGCAGCGCGCCGATCTCGCGGTTGGCCAGCGCCAGAGCGCTCTTCTCGCCGGCGTGGGCGAGGCGGGCCGCCTTGAGCTGGTCGAGGTCCCGCGCGTCGGCGATCGCCTGCAGCGCGGCGGCGACGGCGGCGTCGACGGACTCCGGCGACAGCGCGCTGACCTCGACGGGATCGTAGGAGGTGTTCGGTCCTGACATCGCTTCGCTTCGCGTCGTCTCCTCGGCCCGGCGCCGGCGCCACGGTCGCGCCTGCGGCGCTCGCGGCGGGTCGATGACGTCCGGCGGACGCCGTGGGCCCTTGCTCGGCCGATCTTAGGCGGGGGCACCGACAAGCTCGTACGGGGTTTCGCCCTTCGGGCGAGTCGCGGCCCCGCTCGGGGCGGCCGACCGGAGGTCCCCGCAGGTCCCCGGAGGTCGCGGACGGGAACGGGATGGGGCCGCGCTGCCAGCCGGGATCGACAGGCCCGAGGATCGACA